>JAESQY010000128.1 GCA_016764915.1 Aliivibrio sp.
AAACCGGAGCATTACGCCGCCGCAACAGGTTCACTGTTTAACGTAGATCATGCGCAAAATCTCTATGATGACTCTAAACCTCATGGCTTAGGCGATATTGTGACGGTATTACTTGAAGAGCAAACCAAAGCGGCAAAAAGTGCTGATGCCGATTTAGAGAAATCAAATGATGCCACCATGGATCCATTAAGTGTTGGTGGTGAAGAGTTAAAGATTGGTAACTATAATTTTTCTTATGAGCTGAGTAATGAAAATAAGTTTAGCGGCAACAGTTCCGCTAATCAGAGTAACAGTTTAACGGGTTCAATTACGGTAGAGGTGGTTGAAGTATTAGCTAACGGAAATTTAGTGGTCCGTGGTGAAAAATGGTTAACTTTGAATACTGGGGATGAGTACTTGCGAGTAAGTGGTACGATTAGACCAGAAGATATCAATTTCGAAAATACCATAGCTTCAACACGTATTTCAAATGCTCGAATTCAATATTCAGGCACGGGTGATCAGCAAGATATGCAAGAACCTGGATTCTTGGCACGATTCTTCAATGTATCTTTATAATTAACAGTGATAAGACGGGAATTTGACGTGAATAGAGCAGCAGTACAACAATTAATTACCTTCACATCAAAGTGGTTAGTGCTTACATGGATAATCGTTGCTCTTTTTCCGGCTCAAGCGGCAAGAATTAAAGATGTGTCAAAAGTTGCCGGAGTCCGTAGTAACCAGTTGGTTGGTTATGGACTGGTTACCGGTCTGCCAGGCACAGGAGAGTCCACCCCTTTCACCGATCAAAGCTTCAATGCGATGCTGAAAAATTTTGGCATTCAACTGCCACCAGGCACCAAACCCAAAACCAAAAATGTCGCGGCGGTGATTGTCACTGCCAATATGCCCGCTTTTACCAAACAGGGTCAGTATGTAGATATCACGATCTCTTCTGTGGGTTCAGCAAAGAGTCTTCGCGGTGGCACCCTGATACAAACATTTCTAAAAGGCTTAGATGGCAAAGTATACGCTATTGCACAAGGCAGTTTAGTGGTAAGTGGTTTTAGTGCTGAAGGCGCAGATGGTTCAAAGATAGTTGGAAATAACCCAACCGTAGGCCGTATTTCGGATGGTGCTATTGTTGAGCGAGAAATTCCGTCACCATTTGGGCGTGGAGACTTTATCACCTTTGACCTTTTTGAATCCGATTTTACCTCGGCACAACGATTGGCCGATTCAGTAAATAATTTCCTAGGCCCCAACATGGCATCAGCGATTGATGCAACATCCGTTCGAGTCAGAGCCCCACGCGATTTAAGTCAACGTGTCGCTTTTTTATCAACCATCGAAAACATTCAATTTCAGCCAGCCGATGGCGGTGCTAAAATTATTATTAATTCGCGCACTGGTACCATTGTGGTGGGCAAGCATGTACGTTTAAAACCCGCGGCAGTGACGCATGGTGGCATGACTGTGGCCATCAAAGAGAATTATGAAGTCAGCCAACCGGGTCCATTTAGTGATGGGCAAACCGTGGTGGTCCCTGATACTGATATAGAAATCAGTGAAAAATCAGGCAAAATGTTCAATTTTCAACCAGGGTCAACATTGGATGATTTAGTTCGAGCGGTTAACGAGGTTGGCGCTGCGCCATCAGATCTCATGGCTATTCTTCAAGCACTAAAACAAGCTGGCGCCATTGAAGGGCAGTTGATTATTATTTAGTGGAGGAACGTTATGATCAATAATCAAAAAATGACCGATGTGGGTTTCATCCACGATTTAGGCAGTTTAGATAGATTACGTCAAGATGCAGTTGGTAATGATGAAATTAGTAAAAAGAAAGCATTAAGAAGTGCTGCAGAGCAGTTTGAAGCTATTTTTACTCAGATGTTATTTAAATCGATGCGTAGTGCGAACTCTGTTTTTGAGTCCGACTTAATGAGCAGTGACAACCAGAAATTTTTTGAACAGATGCATGATGAACAGATGTCTTCTGAGCTGAGTAAATCAGGTTCGCTCGGTCTAGCTGATATGATCGTTGCTCAATTAGGCTCTCATCAAAATGGAGATGAAGCGCAATCTAGAGTGGCAATGAGAAATGCGGCTCTTGATACCAGTTTACGTTTGCCTGTTGACCAAGAGATGGCATTAAAAATAGCAGATGATGCAGTAAAAGAGATGGATAATGTTGAGCAGGCTCCTGCGCCAACCACATTTAGTTCTCCTAAAGAGTTTGTGATGTCAATGAAGCCTTATGCAGACAGTGCAGCCAAAGCGCTAGGTGTAGAGCCTTCTCTACTTTTAGCACAGGCAGCGCTTGAAACAGGTTGGGGGAAAAAGGTTATTAAAAACTCGGTTGATCACAGTTATAACTTATTTAATATAAAAGCGGATCGCAGTTGGCAAGGCGAGAAAGTGAGTAAACAGACATTAGAAGTTTATAATAATATTCCAGTGAAAGAGAATGCAGCTTTTCGCTCTTACGATAACTATCAGGCCAGTTTTAACGATTTTGTGAGCTTTTTAAATAATAACCCACGATATGATAACGCACTTTCAGGAAGTAACAGCTCAGAAAGTTTTATTCGAGGTATCCACAAAGCGGGTTACGCGACGGATCCTAACTATTCAGATAAAGTGCTTAATGTTATGAAACAAGTAGACAGTTTACTTAAATAATTAAGTCAGATCATTTACAATCCAGCTAACTCATTTGGCTGGATTTTTTTATGACCGAACCAAACTTAAAAACACAACCGATACCAAACAATAACGATAACATCCGCGCCGATCCGTTTGTGCAAAAATTGTTAAGTAGAATGCCTGATGAAGTGAGTGATAGTTTTACTGAGAAACAGCTTACTTACTTGTTAACGTCTTTAGGTTCAAGGCGCTGGGGAAGTCATAAAATTGACCTTCGTACGACCGTCGGTTTTTTTCGCTGGCGATATTACTTTGTATTTTTATTTGGCCGTAACCGTCGTGAGTTGAGCCGACTAGAGAAGAGACTGAGCGTTGTGGCCAAAGCATTGTTACTGACTATGGTACTGCTTTTTTCTCTGCTAGTGGTTTACTTGCTTAAGTCTGCTGCTGGCATTGATCTTTTCCCCGGTTTTTCTTTAGGTATTTGGGGTTGGTTTAAAGGTGAGTTTCTCTAATTAACCGTCCATTATTGTTGCGGCAAATTCCTGCCTGAAAAAGTGGCTTGATATTTGCATTATTGTAGATGTAATTTAATGAATGCATCGGCAATTTTGGAGGCTACATGGGATTTGATCTGCTTACTATAGGTACACAGGGTGTACTTACTGCTCAGAAGCAGCTCAATACCACCGGTCATAACATTAGTAATGTTAATACCGAAGGTTTTAGCCGTCAATCGGTTGAACAAGAGACCAATAATCCTACTTGGATCTCTGGAAATACTTACGGAACTGGTGTTCATGTTGCTAACATTCGCCGTGCCTATGACCAGTTTGCGGTTAACGAGCTGAATTTATCCACGACCACTCTGCATGCTGCTTCTGAGTTAGACTCCCATCTTGATGTAATGACCAATATGTTGTCATCAATTTCATCGAAAAAAATCCCAGAAAATATCAATGATTGGTTTGATGCAGTAAAAACACTTGCTGATAGTCCAAATGAAATTGGTGCTCGTAAAGTTGTGTTGGAAAAGTCACGCTTAGTTTCCCAAAATTTGAATGACTTTCAAGAGACGGTTCGTCAGCAATATGCGGATACCAACAAGAAGATGGATCTTGTGGTTGAACGAATGAATAATATCGGTCAAGAGATCGGAGCGTTACACAAGCTGATGATCAAATTGCCTGGTCCTCATAATGATTTGATGGATAAGCATGAGAAACTGATTAAAGAGCTGGCTCAATATACAAAAGTTACGGTTACCCGCCGAAGTGATGGCAATACGTTTAATGTGATGATTGGTAGTGGACATGCCTTAGTTTCTGGGACTAATGCCAGTCAATTACGAATGATTAATGGTGAACCAGACCCTCAACAACGTCGCCTTGCGATGGTAGAGGGTAAAGGGGTGAAAGCGATTCAAAGCGATGACATTGGCGGCCAGATGGCGTCACTGTTTGAACAAAGAGATCATACCATTCCACAGGTATTGGATGAATTAGGGCGAGTAGCTATCGGATTCAGTGGTCAAGTTAATGCACTTCAAGCACAGGCAATAGATCTTCGAGGTAATGTTGGCGCGGCAATCTTTACGGATATAAATGAAGAGAGAGCCGTAAAGTCTAGAGCGTTTATTGGTGGGGGATCCACGGCTGAAGTAGGTGTATATATTGATGATATTAGCCAGTTGAAAGGGGGAGATTACTCACTCAAATACGATGGCAGCCAATATTCAATTATCACTCCGCAGGGAGAGTTGTTGAAAGTTGACCCATCAGGCAGTCCAAAGTCCTTTTCAGTCGATGGCATGAGAGTGGTTATTGATAGCGATCTTTCTGCAGGGGAGCGGGTGCTTTTAAGACCGGCAAGATACGGTGCCGCCAATATTCAATTGATTATGAATGAACCTGAGAAAATTGCGGCACAAAGTTACCGCAGTTCGGAGTCATTTTCGACGGGCGAAGCATCGTTGAAAGTACTGCAGTCGGGTCTGTTAAAAGAGTTTCAAGTGGTTATTTCTCCCGCGGCAAATCAATTTGCCGTATTGGATATGGAAGGAAATATTGTCGTAGAGCCGCAAACGTATCCGCCATCAGGCCCCGTTACTGCGGGTGGAACGACTTTTGAACTTACTGGTGGCGCTGCGGCTGGAGATAAGTTTGCCGTGAACCTAACGCCTTCAGAGGGTGACAATGGTAATTTGTTAATGATGCAGGCGATCCAGACCAATAAAACCATGAATGATGGTCGTTCAACTGTCATTGACTTATTTGAAAATGTGAATACCGACATTGGTCTTAAAAAATCGACAGCAGGCCGTTTAACAGAGGTGGCAAGGGTTGAAAACGAAGCGGCTCAAAGTCGTGTTGCTTCTATTTCTGGGGTGAACTTAGATGAAGAAGCCGCCAATATGATGAAGTTTCAACAAGCGTACATGGCATCATCTCGAATAATGTCTGCGGCCAATGAGACGTTTGACAGCATCTTGCAGATTAGATAGGGGGAGTGAATAAACGATGAGCAGAATATCTAGCTTCCATAACTACCAAGCAGTTCAGAATGACATGATGCGTCAACAGACCAAACTCAGCCATAACACTGCTCAGCTTGCTTCGGGGAAAAAACTACTGACTGCGGGGGATGATCCTGTGGCGATGCTCTATTCTCAAAATTTACGCCAGCAATCAGTAGAGATAAAACAGCATTTGAATGCGATTATGCTGGGTCGAAATAGATTAGAGAGAAATGAAATTGCGATTGCAAATGCAGAGTCTTACACCGACGAAGCAAAGCTTACCGTGATGGAGATGATAAACGGTTCACTCTCTAAAGAAGATCGGTTTGCTCATGCCCAAGACTTGCAAGGTCTGTTTGATAGCATGCTGAACTTAGGAAATTCAATGGATGAGTCCGGTAACTTTTTGTTTGCAGGAACCAAAGTGAGGACTCAACCACTTTTCCGCTCAAACGACGGTACCGTTAGTTATGCTGGAGATGATTACCAACGAAAAGTAAGAGTATCAAACAGCATTGAAGTGCCAGTTAATGATCCAGGTAGCAAACTGTTTATGGAGATTAGAAATCCATTTGGTGAATTTGAACCAAGTTATGATCTTCAAGTGGGGTCAACTCTGCTATTGACACGAGCCACCAACAGCGATTATTTAGATGAAAGTAACTACTCGGTGTCATTTTTGGTAGCGCCTAACGGGCAATTTAATTATCAACTATCCAAAGATGGAAGTGTGGTTACTACGGGTCAATATGATCCGAGCAAATCGATGGAGTATGGCAGCGTTTCGGTTCAAGTTCGTGGGGAGTTTAAGTCAGGAGATACGATTAATCTAATACCCCAACGTACGTTTAATATGTTTGACTCGTTTCAAGAGGGGATTGTGCTATCTGGTCGCGATCTTGATGATTCAACCGCCACCGCAGAACTTCATAAAGTAACCGAACAATTTTCGGCGGCATTTATTAACCTCAACCGAGCCAGAGCGGATGTAGGATCTCGTCAAAACACGTTAGACAATCAAGAAAGCCAACACGAAGATTACAATTTAACGTTGGCAAAATCGATCAGTAACATTGAAGATTTGGATTACTCAAAAGCGGTGATTGATTTTAATGAGAACACATTAGCGTTAAAAGCCTCGCAACAAGCGTTTGCAAAAACCAAAGATATGTCATTGTTTAATTATATCTAGCTCATATTTTTATATCTAATGAAACATAAGCACCTAATCGTAAGGTGCTTTTTTTATGACGATGAAATATGCGGCTGTTTTAGAGGGGAAACGAGTTGCCGCATTATTTACTCTATTGAGGAGGCAAGCGGCAACTCGGCAATTCATATTGAAGAGAATGATTAAAAATCACATATAAACAACAGTATAGCCATAAGTAGTCTATTTTTTGAGTGATATCGTAATGTTGGCTTACTAAATGCATTCTTATTATCATAATTAGTATGGTAGCTGTGTTAGTACAACGACTAATTGATTGTTATTTAATGCTTTGAGAGCAGATTTTATTAAATAATATTTATTTGAAACGAGATTTTTAAAAGTTGGCAAGTAATTTGCTTTACTTAGTTTAGATAAAGTCTCTAGACTAAAAATCTTATACGATATTGGTGTAATAACCATATCAATATTGATGGGTTTGCACAGCAATTTCGCAAAGAGAGCGAAGCCAAAGGAGAGCAACATGGGTGTAAATGTTAACACCAACGTAGCTGCAATGACTGCGCAGCGTTACTTAAATAAAGCGACTGATGAATTAGCGGTTTCCATGGAACGTTTGTCTTCTGGTAAACGTATCAACAGCGCTAAAGATGATGCAGCTGGTCTGCAGATATCTAACCGTTTAACCTCTCAGATCCGTGGTCTGGATGTAGCAATGCGTAATGCCAACGATGGTATTTCTATTGCACAGACAGCAGAAGGTGCGATGGAAGAGTCGACAAACATTCTTCAACGTATTCGAGATCTATCTATTCAGTCAGCGAATGGTTCGAACTCCGACGATGATCGCCGATCTATCCAAGAAGAAGTGCACGCGCTGCAAGATGAATTAAACCGTATTGCAGAGACCACTTCATTCGGTGGACGACGTCTGCTTAATGGAACATTTGGCGAGTCAGCATTTCAGATTGGTGCCAATGCCGGTGAAGCGGTTCTTATTGAATTGACCAGTGTTCGTGCTGATGACGAAAATATGGGTGGGCAACGTTTCACCGCAGTAAACGGAAAAACGGCAGATTGGGGCGTAGACCCACAAAAAAGTGACCTTAAAATTGAGTTTGTGACGGGTAATGGTAAGCCGGTAACGATTGATTTACGTGGTCATCAAGGTGACGATATCCAGGAAGTGGCCACTTTTATTAATGGTCGTTCGGAAGAGTTATCAGCCTCTGTTGATGAAGATGGACAGTTGCAGATCTTTATTGCAAAACCAAACCTTCAAGGAGAAGTGGCGTTTTCTGGTAATCTTGCGACAGAACTTGGACTGACAAGTGGACCAGGTGAAAAAGCTACGGTTAATGAGTTAGATGTTCGTTCAATTGGCGATGCACAACTCTCAATTGGTGTGGTGGATTCAGCATTAGCTTATATCGATAAGCAACGTGCAGAATTAGGTGCGATGCAGAACCGTTTAGGTCACAGCATCAGTAACTTAACCAATGTCCAAGAGAATGTATCTGCGTCGAATAGTCGAATCAGAGATACTGACTTTGCCAAAGAGACAACACAATTGGCAAAAGCGCAGATTTTGCAGCAAGCCAGTATATCAATTCTTGCCCAAGCAAAACAGTTACCAAGTGCTGCAATAAACTTGCTACAGTAATTGTTCTTTGGCTCCACCTAGCTCCAGCAGTCAATATAAATAGACAAGAAGCGCTCTCATCTCTCATAAGCTTCTTGTCTATCTAACGACTGACTATTATAAGTAGTTACATACAATGCCCCACTAGGGGCTACCCTTCTTTTTAATCAAATAATACCCTCCAGATATAAAGTTAATGCATTGCTAGCCGTTATAGACTTCATTGAGATGTTTTATAGGGGGCGATGTGGCAATTACCGTTAATACCAATGTATCTGCGCTTGTTTCTCAGCGTCACTTAAACAGTGCCACCATGCAGTTAGAACAAGCCATGCAAAGGCTCTCTTCTGGCCAAAGAATAAACAGCGCAAAAGATGATGCGGCAGGATTGCAAATATCCAATCGATTACAGACCCAAATGCGGGGTTTGGATGTAGCTGTACGTAACGCCAATGATGGGATCTCTATTACCCAAACTGCAGAAGGAGCAATGAGTGAAAGTACCTCTATTTTACAAAGAATGCGTGATCTCGCTTTGCAGTCATCCAATGGTTCAAACTCTGCAGTTGATCGGCAAGCGATACAAGAGGAAGCCGATGCGTTAAATTCTGAGTTGAATCGAATCGCAGAAACCACTTCATTTGGCGGTAAACGCTTGCTAAATGGTACCTATGGATCTAATGCATTTCAAATTGGCGCTAATGCGGGTGAAGCGATAATGTTAAACTTGAGTAGCATGCGATCAGATACTTCGGGCATGGGAGGGTATCATTACATTGCCTCGGCTAAAATGGACAGTCATTGGCAAGTCGCTGGAGGCAAACAAGGACTCTCGATGTCATTTCTTGATGAACATGGCACGAAGCAACAGATTGAGATAGATGCCAAAGCGGGTGACAATATTGAAGAGCTCGCGACTTATATCAATGGACATACGGATAAAATTAGCGCATCAGTGACAGAGCAAGGCCAACTGCAAATATTTACCGCAGCAAAATCGGTGTCTAGTTCGATAACATTTGGTGGAAGCTTAGCCGATGAGCTTGCAATGAATGGGGCTGTTTTTGATACGGTTGCTGATCTTGATTTGACGTCAGTTGGAGGATCTCAAAGAGCGATTGCGGTGATAGATACGGCGTTAGGTTTTGTTGATGAAAAAAGAGCAGGGCTGGGCGCTTTTCAAAATAGGCTAGGGCATGCCATTACTAATTTAGATAATATTCATGAAAATGTTGCCGCATCCAACAGTCGTATCGCTGATGCAGATTTTGCAAAAGAGAGTGTAAAATTGGTAAAAGCACAGATATTGCAACAAGTAAGCTCCTCCATTCTGGCACAAGCTAAGCAGTCACCACAAATGGCATTACAGTTGCTTGGGATGTAGTCCTCCCCCCTTCCCTCCATTTTGTTATTTGTTTGCTGCTTAGGTAGCATAAATGGATATGTTTAGTATCTTACATAGTGTTATCTCCTATATTTACTCTAGAATGTTAAAAAAACGTAAAGATTTCGAGGTGCTTGTCGTTATAAATAGAACCAGAGATGGAATTAACCGTTTCCTGGTATGAGACAGGAAACCGTAAGAAACCTAATGGAGTATAAATAATGGCTATTAATGTAAACACTAACGTGTCGGCAATGACAGCACAACGATACTTAAACCAAGCATCTGATGATGTGAGTAGATCTATGGAGCGTTTGTCTTCAGGTTATAAAATCAACGGTGCTAAAGATGATGCGGCGGGATTACAAATATCCAACCGTTTAAGTTCTCAAGCTCGTGGCCTTGACGTTGCTGTTCGAAATGCCAATGATGGTATCTCCATTGCGCAAACAGCTGAAGGGGCGATGACTGAGTCAACGAATATCTTACAACGTATGCGAGACCTTTCATTACAATCTGCAAACGGCTCTAACTCCGATTCAGATCGTGTGGCAATCCAAGAGGAAGTATCGGCACTTAACGATGAGTTAAATCGTATTGCTGAGACCACATCTTTTGGTGGTAATCGTCTACTAAACGGTACTTTTGGCACAAAATCGTTTCAGATAGGTTCTGATTCTGGTGAAGCCGTAATGTTGACGATGGGCAACCTTCGTTCCGATACGGCTTCTATGGGCGGCATGACCTACACCGCTGCAAACGGCAAAGATAAAGACTGGGCGATCACTGCAGAAAACTCAGATATAACGATGGCGTTTGTAGATAAAGATGGTGCTAACCATGAGCTGAGCATAAAAGCAAAGCAGGGCGATGACATTGAGCAGGTAGCAACCTACATTAATGGTCAAACCCACTTAATCAACGCTTCTGTATCAGAGAAAGGAGAGTTGCAAATTGTCTCTTCTAACGCTGATGTAAAAGGTGATATTTCTTTTGGTGGTTCATTAAGCAGCGAATTGGGTTTGGCGCAAGGCAAAGCTGAGACGGTGAAAGATGTTAATGTATCCACAGTGGGTGGATCGCAAAAAGCAGTGGCAATCATAGATTCAGCACTGCAGTTTGTTGATAGTAATCGCGCGCAATTAGGTGCATTCCAAAATCGTTTTAGTCATGCAATCTCTAACTTAGATAATGTTAATGAGAATGTATCGGCGTCGAACAGTCGTATTAAAGATACGGATTTTGCGAAAGAGACAACATCAATGACAAAATCTCAAATTTTGCAACAGGCAAGTTCATCGATTCTTGCTCAAGCAAAACAAACTCCAAATGCAGCGCTTGGTCTGCTTGGATAAGTAACGAGATATAAGCTACAGAAAATGCCGGACTCTGTTCCGGATTTTCTTTTCCCCTCTAACGCCGCTATTGTTTGCTTCTTTTCTATTTTTAATAAAATTGGTTCGATATTTGCTTTGTATCCATTAGGAAGATTTTACCTTAATCGGGTATATTTTTATCTAATTGATTTTATGGGTGTTTTCTATTTTGTTTTGTTAAGCGGCAGTTTGTTACCGCATAACAAAATAGATTATGAGCGCGGTTACGTTTGAAATAACAGATAAGGAACTTTAATGAGCGTGAACCCTATGGGGCCATCTGGTGGATTAGATGTCAATTTAATCACCCAAAAAGTTGTTGATGCGGAGCGTATACCAAGACAGAACCGTATTGATAATGATCGTGCTGATATTCAAACTAATATCAGTGCGTATGGTCGTCTTAGAGAGTCACTGGATAGCATGAAATCATTGATGAATTCATTTCGTCAAGAGAAAGCATTTTCTGTTAGAAATGCCGCGTCGACCAATGAAGACGTTATCTCTGCAACGGCGTCAACTGAGGCGTTGGCCGGTAAATACAGTATTGAAGTATTGCAGCTGGCTCAAGCGCAAAAATTGGCCTCCTCCCCAATGTCTGATGAGACTAAATTCGGTCCTGGTGAGATGACGTTACACTTAGGTGATAAAAAATTTACCGTCAATATTGAGAGTGAAAATGCGACCCTTGTAGATGTGGTCAAAGCGGTTAACGCAGGACAACCGAATCCGGGTATCAGAGCATCAATCATCAAAGATAATGCAGGTTCAAGATTGATCCTAGGTTCAGACCGTTCAGGTGAAAAAAATCAGATAGAAGTTGAAGTATCAGCGATGCCGGGTAATGCACTTCATAATTTTGGCTATACTTCATATATTGATCATGCGCTAGGCAGTGTTGATGAGATAGCTGAAAGTGCTTATGAGTATGTGACTGAAGAGCCCGAAGCGAAAACGACAGAACAGTTAGAGAGAGAGCGAAGAAAAGATCCTGATGACCCAACTAGTTCAATTCCTGGTTGGAGTGAGCAAACGTCGGGGACATTAACCAGTGCATTGCTAGATGACAGTACGACTGCAGATATGACTACTGCCGCTGTTGATATGATCCCGGGCTTAATTGGAACGGTAGCAGGCATCAGTATCCCCGCAGCACTTGCAGTAACCGCAGCTCAAGCCGGTTATAAAAAAGCGGTTGGTATGAGTGAGTTGCAATCAGCAAAAGATGCGATTGTGGTATTAGATGGTATCGCCGAAGTAAACAGCGAAACCAATGTTATTTACGGTGCAATTCAAGGGGTTGACTTAACTTTGAAGTCTACTTCAGGTCAATCAGACACACCAGTAGAGTTAGATATCCAATATGATAAGCAGAGTGTTAAAGCGTCAATAGAACAGTTTGTAGAGTCGTATAACCAGTTTTTTATGGTCTCAAAATCGCTTAGCGGATTTGATCCAAAAACGGGACTAGCAGGGCCGTTAGCTGGTGAAAGTGTGGTTCGTTCGTCGCAATCTAGAATGAAGTCAGTACTATCGGTTGAAATTGAAGATGCACCGGACTCAATGAAAACATTGACCGAACTGGGTATCTCGAACACAAGGCAGGGTAATTTAGAGATTAACTACGACATGCTAGATGCGCAGTTAGAAAGAAACTTTGCTAATTTGCACTCTTTTTTTGGTGGTAAAAATGGGTTTGCAAAAAAAATTGAAGATGCAATCCAAGATTTTACCAATGTCACAGGACCAATACGAACTCGAGAAACATCATTACGAGAACAAAATTACCGGTTAAATGATACTCAAGTTACTTTAGATAGGCGGATGAAAAGTCTTGAAGATAGAACACTGACCAAGTTTTCTAACATGCAAGCGGCGACAGGGAAAATGAGAACACAATTAGCTGGGATGATGAATTCCTTGCGTGGTTAAAGTGATTTTTTATGCAAATAACGGTGGCTGAAGGTATTAATGAGTAATTTAATGAACCAATTAGCTGAGGTAGATCATACTTTACTGTTAGAGCTTAACCGCAGTGAAGCTGATGTTGATAAGATAGTCAGATTGGTTGATTATCGTGAGCAGTTACTAACTGAAGTATCAAATTTAATACACGTTGATACGACGGAGTGGGCTAGTGCAGTGGAAAGAACACAACGAGTGGTTGCTTCCATGAGTGATGAAACAAGTTCACTGGCTGCGCAGTTGCAGAAACTTCGCTACAGTAAAAAATCTGTTCAGATGTATAATAAGTTTTTATAATATAAGGAAAACCAATGAGAGGTTCTCTACAGGCTTACAAAAAAGTATCCATTGATAGCCAGTTAGGTTCTGCATCGCCCCATAAAGTGATACAGATGTTAATGGCAGGGGCAATTGAACGTCTTATTCAAGGAAAACTTTCCATGCAGCAAGGTAATTTAGCTGTTAAAGGAGAGCGTTTAGGTAAAGCTTTAGACATAGTGATCAGTTTGCGAACGTGTCTTTCCATGGATGATGGCGGTGAAATCGCTGAAAATTTGGATGCGCTGTATGAATTCATGATTGCACAAATTACCAAAGCGAATCAGTTTAATGAAGCTGAACCCATTGATGATGTGGTTGAGATGTTGCGTGAAATTAAATCTGCGTGGGATCAGATCCCAGCAGAGTTTCACAATCTAACGGCTGAAAAAATAGGCAAATAGAACGGTTTTATATGACACCAACTTGAAATCGAGAAATATTTCTCGTATTCAGAGTGTTAGGTTGCCTTATCTAAAGCTATTACTTAGAATAAAAAAATAATGATCTCGAATAACTGCAGTTCACACACTGAGCCTCAGAAATTCTTAAGTAGGCACGATTAATTCATATATGCATGGTTTAGCCAAAATACTCGTTGTAGAAGACGATAATCAAAATCGACATGATTTAGGTGTTATTCTTGAATTTATTGGAGAGCAGTGTCAGCTCGTCTCCTCTCAGGAGCTTGAAGCTGTTAATTGGGATGCTCCTTGGACCGCGTGTTTACTTGGCCATGTAGGCGAAGTCACATCAGTTGTTTCAAAATTATCTTCAGCGAATCACATTCCAGTTGTGACTTTAGAAAATCACCGGACAGTTCTTGAGAATATTTCGAACTTTGTCGGTGAGTTATCTCGACCAATTAACTACTCTCAAATCAGCGAAGCGTTGCGTCATTGCCAAGATTTTTTAGGCCGAAGAGGGTATCAGCATCCCAGTTTATCTCGTCAAAACATGCTGTTTCGCAGTATGGTTGGACGCAGTGATTGTATCAGTGAGGTTAGACACCTCATGGAACAAGTTGCAGGGACGGATGCCACAGTTCTCATTTTAGGTGAGTCGGGAACGGGTAAAGAGGTTGTTGCTCGCAATATTCACTATCATTCAACACGCCGAGATGGTCCTTTTGTACCTGTAAATTGTGGTGCAATTCCACCCGATCTGTTAGAAAGTGAACTATTTGGTCATGAAAAAGGGGCTTTTACTGGTGCTATCACCACTCGTAAAGGTCGTTTCGAGCTGGCCGAAGCCGGAACTCTGTTTCTTGATGAGATTGGTGATATGCCGATGCCGATGCAGGTTAAATTGCTAAGAGTTTTACAAGAGCGAAGTTTTGAGCGCGTCGGTGGCAATAAAAGCATTAAAACTAATGTTCGTATTGTCGCAGCTACTCATAGGAACCTCGAAAGCATGATAGCTGACGGTTCCTTCCGCGAAGATCTCTATTATAGACTCAATGTATTCCCTATAGAAATGCCTGCTTTAAGAGACCGAAAATTTGATATCCCTTTATTGCTGCAAGAGTTATTGACTCGTATGGAAGCAGAAGGAGGTAATCGCATTCGATTAACACCTCGTGCTGTTAACTCTTTAATGGAGCATCGCTGGCCTGGTAATGTCAGAGAATTAGCTAACTTAGTTGAACGTTTACTTATTCTATTTCCAGGTGAGTTGGTGGATGTTAATCACCTGCCAACCAAGTATCGTTATAGCGATATTCCTGAATTTCAGCCAGAGTTTGCAGCTGGTGGTGCCTCAATTGAAGAACAAGAAAGAGCGGCTCTTGCTGACATGTTAGCCAATTTTGAAAGTAATGCTGATGCGGTTACAGCAACGGCAGTATCACCAAGCTTGAGCCCATCGTCAGATCTTCCTATTGATGGTGTTAACTTAAAAGAGATGTTAGCAGACGTTGAGGTGAACATGATTTGTCAAGCACTAGAAGCTCAGAATGGTGTGGTTGCTCGTGCCGCAGATATGCTTGGGATGCGTCGTACTACGTTGGTTGAAAAAATGCGTAAATACAATCTTAATAAAGATGTTCTAAAGTAAAGTGCCAGTTAATTGACGCAGTGATTTCTTAATGACCATTGTAACTTGTTGATTAAATTGAAAAAAAGACTGGCATGCATTGTGCATTCAGTCTTTTGTCTTTTTATGATGGAAAATTGGCATGACAGAAGTTAACGCAGTCGAATCTAATCTTATGCAAATCCGTTCAACTGAGCCTGATTCTCCTTTAGGTACGTTAGAAGAACAAGTGACTCGTTACAAACAAGTATTAGATGTCATGCCTGCTGGTGTTATTTTGTTAGATACTCAAGGCGCTATTTGTGAAGTAAATCCTGAAGCATCAAAGCTACTTGGTGAGCCATTGCTCGGCGAGAAGTGGTTTTCAGTGATTCAAAGAGCGTTTGACCCTAAAGAAGATGACGGTCATGAAATTTCACTGCGTAACGGACGAAAAGTTCGCCTAGCCATTTCTGCATCGGATATGGGGCAGTTAATTTTAATTACCGACTTAACTGAAACTCGACTTCTGCAATCACGGATGAGTGATATGCAACGATTCTCCTCACTAGGAAAGATGGTAGCATCACTTGCTCACCAAGTAAGAACTCCCCTCTCAAGTGCCATGTTATATGCTTCAAATTTAGGAGCACCTAATTTACCCGCACCGACTCGTATCCGTTTTCAAACTAAGCTAGTAGATCGTCTGCATGATCTTGAAAAACAGGTCAATGATATGTTGTTATTTGCCAAAGGCGGTGACAATAAAGTGGTGAATGAGTTCTCTATTGCGGAGCTGGTTGCTGAATTCAAACCGATGGTTGAAGCGGTTGTTATTAATAATCAAGTAGATTATGCAGTTGAAGTGGAAGATGGATCTGCAAGAGTAATGGGTAATGCCAATGCTATAGCAAGTGCAATCAGTAACTTAGTAATGAACTCAATTCAAGTTTCAGGTAAAGAGTGTCAAATAGACGTCTACTTCAGAGCAGTTAATAATGAACTTCGAATCTCTGTACAAGACAATGGACCAGGCATACCAATAGAGTTACAAGAGAAAATTATGGAACCTTTTTTCACCACTCGTTCACAAGGAACAGGGCTAGGTTTAGCGGTAGTACAAATGGTTTGCCGTGCTCATAAAGGCAGTTTAAATCTGCATTCAGTCCCTGAGGATGGCGCTTGTTTTACAGCCGTTATTCCTCTTTTAAACGAATTAAACATCGCTTCTGAGGCAGAAACGTTGAACTCTGGAGAGACATCATGAAACAAAGCACAGTACTCGTCGTTGAAGATGATGAAGGCCTACGTGAAGCATTAGTGGATACGTTAGCATTAGCTGGATATGAATGGTTGGAAGCAGACAGCGCAGAGCAAGCATTATTGATACTCAAAGAACAAACTGTCGACATCGTTATTTCAGATGTCCAAATGGCAGGAATGGGTGGACTCGCTTTATTGCGTAATATCAAACTGCACTGGCCTAAACTGCCTGTCTTGTTGATGACTGCTTATGCCAATATTGAAGATGCGGTGGGAGCAATGAAAGAGGGTGCCATTGATTATATGGCTAAGCCGTTTGCACCAGAAGTACTGCTTAATATGGTGAGCCGCTATGCCCCCGTTAAAACGGAACAGTCAGATGCGATTGTTGCTGATCCGAAAAGCTTAAAATTGCTTATCTTGGCAGAAAAAGTGGCCGTTACAGATGCCAATGTGATGATTTTAGGCCCAAGTGGCTGTGGCAAAGAAGTGATGTCCCGTTATATTCATAATGCATCGAAGCGCAAGTCTGGTCCATTTGTCGCGATAAACTGTGCGGCAATCCCTGAAAATATGTTAGAAGCTACCTTGTTTGGTTACGAAAAAGGGGCATTTACGGGGGCAGTACAAGCGTGTCCCGGAAAATTTGAACAAGCGCAAGGAGGCACTATATTATTGGATGAGATCAGTGAAATGGATCTTAATCTACAAGCCAAATTGTTACGAGTACTTCAAGAGAGAGAAGTGGAGCGCTTAGGCGGTAGGAAAAGTATTAAATTAGACGTAAGGATTCTCGCTACCAGTAATCGCGATCTAAAAAAATATGTGTTGGAAGGGAATTTTAGAGAAGATCTCTATTACCGATTGAATGTATTCCCAATTACTTGGCCTGCGTTGACTGAGCGACAAGGTGATATTGAGCCATTGGCCGTTCATTTAGTTGAACGTCACTGTCAAAAACAAGGGTTGCCAGCGCCAACGTTCAGTGCGCAATCGATTGAAAAACTTAAATTATACACATGGCCTGGTAATGTCCGCGAATTAGACAATGTGATTCAACGAGCACTGATCCTGTGCAATAGCAATGTAATATCCACGGATGACATTTTACTTGAGGGATTGGACTGGACTGATGCGGGAGGCTTACAGTTAGCGGTTGAACAATCTGCGGCGATTGCGCCAAGAATATCTCCAGTCGCTGAGCCTGAGATGAGCAAAGAGATTATTTTCCGAAGCGAACCGATGAGCACTTCATACAATGATACTAGTTCAGTGCCTGCACCACCGGTTTCAACACTGAATGAAAGCTTAGGAGGAGAGCTTAGAGGCCAGGAGTTTGCCATCATTTTAGAAACCATTAATGCTTGTAATGGTAAACGAAAAGATATTGCTGAAAAATTGGGGATCAGCCCAAGAACGTTACGGTATAAATTAGCAAAAATGCGCGATGCAGGTATTGAGATCCCCTGTTAAATTAAGTGATTCAGAGTAACTATAATTTTGGCATACAAATTGCTTATTTTTAATATAATTGATGGATTGTCAAAAAAATGACTTGAAGAGGCTATATGATGAAACTTGGCGGATTACAGAGCGAAATGCAGGCAATGAAGCTGGAAGCATCAAACACAATGCGTCCAGCAACAGGTAAACAAGTATCAGAAGATTTTGGCGCTCTATTTAATCAAGCAATTAATAAAGTCAATGGTTTACAGCAGGCATCAAGCAACTTGGCCACTCGTTTTGATCGTGGGGACGAAGATGTTTCGTTGTCTGATGTGATGATCGCAAGAAATAAATCAAGCGTGGCCTTTGAAGCAACAGTCCAAGTTCGAAATAAGCTGGTCGATGCCTACAAGCAGATCATGAGTATGCCAGTCTAATTTTCGGGAATTAAGCAGTGTCAGATGAAACGAAAAATACAGATATCGCAGTGAGCGATGACGATCTATCTCCTAGCAGTGCTATGGCTATTGACAATAGCGGTGACATTCAAGATATTGATGTTGATGAAAAAAGCACGTCAAAAATTGACTCAGCATTAGGCAATCTCGATTTACTTCGTCAAGTTATTCTCATTCTCTCTGTGTCCATATGTGTAGCATTGATTGTTATGATGTTCTTTTGGGCGCAAAAAACAGAGATGCGCCCTCTTGGAACCTATGAAACGGATGAGTTGATTCTGGTTCTAGACTATTTAGATCAATCAAAAACAGAATACACTCTTGATGGTAATACCATTCGAGTTCCTGTCGACCAATTTAGTGCACTGAAACTCAACTTAAGCCGCGCAGGATTGAATAAATCAACCAGTGCAGGTGATGATATCTTGCTACAAGATATGGGCTTTGGTGTTTCTCAACGTTTAGAGATTGAACGATTAAAGCTAAGTCGAGAACGTCAACTCGCGGCAACTATCGAACAACTTCGTCCAGTTAGAAAAGCTCAAGTATTATTAGCGATGCCAAAGCAGAGTGTTTTTGTTCGCCACAACCTAGAAGCTTCTGCAACCGTATTTCTAATCCTTCGTTTAGGTGCATCTCTTAATCAAGAAGAGGTCGATGCTATTGTCGACATGGTTGGAAGCGCAGTGCCTGGAATGAAAACGACGCGTGTAACCGTCACAGATCAAAATGGCCGATTACTCAGTTCAGGCTCACAAGATCCTATGGCGACGGCTCAACGTAAAGAACAAGAGTTAGAGAGAAAACAAGAACAAGTCCTTCGTGATAAAATTGACGCCATTCTTATTCCTGTTCTTGGCTTAGGCAACTATACATCTCAAGTTGATGTCTCAATGGACTTTAGTGCCGTGGAACAAACCCAAAAACGGTTTAACCCTAAAACACCGTCCACCAGAAGTGAATATACGCTTGAAGATTATAACAACGGTAATGTGATTGCTGGTATTCCAGGTGCATTAAGCAATCAACCACCGGTAGACTCTGCGATACCGCAAGATGTTGCAGACTTGAAAAATGGCGGATTGCTTGGTCAGGGTTCTGTTCATAAAGAAGCGACACGAAATTTTGAGCTTGATACTACAATTAGTCATGAACGTAAGCAGACTGGCACGATAGCAAGGCAAACAGTATCGGTTGCGATTAAGCACAATAAAATGGTAAACGCGGAAACGGGTGATGTAACGTATGAACCCGTCAGTGATGCTATGATTGAGAGCATACGTAGCCTAATTATTGGCAGTGTTGGCTTTAGTGAAAAACGTGGTGACCTACTTAATGTATTGAGTGTTAAGTTTGCTGAAATAGAAATGGGTATTGTAGAAGACGTTGCTATTTGGAACCACCCTAGCTTTAACGATTGGATGAAATGGTTAGCTGGAGCTTTAGTGATTATTGCTGTGATTATATTGTTAATACGTCCGGCGATGAACAAGCTATTGTTCCCGAATCGTGATAAAAACGGTAACGAGCTCGGTGAAGACGGTTTACCCGTGCACAGTAGCGAGGAGCTAGGTTTACTGGGTTCGGACTTAGATAACGCAGATGAATTTGAGTTTGGTTCTGGTGTTGATTTACCAAATTTACATAAAGATGAAGACCTGTTAAAAGCAGTACGAGCTCTGGTGGCTAACGAACCAGAATTGGCTGCACAAGTCGTTAAAAATTGGATTTCTGATAATGGCTAATGAATTGGCACTAAATGAAAATGAAAATGAAGCGGAAGAGTCTGAAGGCTTTGACTTATCCAGCATAACCGGTGCTGAGAAATCGGCTATCCTACTGTTGAGTTTAAGCGAAGAGGATGCGGCCAGTATCATTCGCCACCTTGAACCTAAGCAAGTGCAGAGGGTAGGCAGTGCAATGGCAGGTGTCGCTAACCTTAATCAGACTAAGGTCTCTGCTGTACATCGTGCTTTTTTGGAAGACATTCAGAAATACACTAATATTGGTATGGGCAGTGAAGACTTTATGCGTAATGCATTGGTTGCGGCTCTTGGTGAGGATAAAGCGGGCAATTTGGTGGATCAAATCCTACTTGGAAATGGTTCTAAAGGTTTGGATTCATTGAAATGGATGGATCCACGTCAGGTTGCTAACATTATCTTAAATGAACACCCTCAGATACAAACCATCGTTCTCTCTTATCTGGATGCGGACCAATCTGCTGAGATATTGTCACAGTTTCCTGAAAGAGTACGGCTTGATCTTATGCTGCGAATCGCTAATTTAGAAGAGGTGCAACCAAACGCACTGGCTGAATTGAATGAGATCATGGAGAAGCAATTTGCTGGACAATCTGGTGCACAAGCAGCCAAAATTGGCGGCTTGAAAGCGGCGGCTGAAATCATGAACTACCTAGACAACAGTGTAGAAGGGTTATTGATGGATCAAATTCGCGACCAAGATGAAGATACAGCAACTCAAATTCAAGATCTTATGTTTGTCTTTGAAAATCTTATAGAAGTGGATGACCGTGGAATTCAACAGATTCTTCGTGATGTGCCTCAAGAAGCACTGCAGAAAGCACTCAAAGGTGCTGATGAGGGACTTAGAGACAAGATCCTACGTAACATGTCTAAACGTGCTGCTGATATTCTTAAAGATGATCTTGAAGCGATGGGGCCAATACGTGTTGCAGATGTTGAGTCTGCTCAGAAAGAGATTTTGGCTGTAGCTCGTCGTTTAGCTGACTCTGGTGAGATCATGCTAAGTGGTGGGGCAGATGAGTTCTTATAAGAGGAGCGACAGTAATGAGTTTAAATCCTAGGCGTGGCTTTTTAAGGATTCCAGAAAGTGAACAATTAGAGACAACGACTGAATGGTCGTTGCCAAATTATGCTGGGAAAGAGCAAGCGGTCAAAGATACGGCGTATAATTATGATCCCGGCTGGATGCCAGACACTCAGGTAGATGAAGTGGACGCGCCACTTGTTTTAACTGAGGAACAGATCGAACTTATTAAGAAAGGCGCTTATAATGAAGGCCTTGGTCAAGGACAGGAAGCGGGTTTTGCTCAAGGTTTTGAGCAAGGAAAAAGCGAAGGTTTTGACGCTGGCAAAGAGGAAGGAACACAAGCAGGATTGGCAGAAGGTTTAACCGCTGGTGAGCAGAAAATTGAGTCTCAAATACAGCAGTTTTTGGCAATGGCCGATCAGTTTTCTGAACCGATGGCGTTATTAAATGCACAAGTTGAACGTCAACTTATCGATATGGTATTGGCTCTGACACGTGAAGTGATTCACGTAGAAGTGCAAACTAACCCACAATTTATATTAGATACTTTTAGAGAATCGATAGAGACACTGCCTGCCAACGAACGTGATATTCAAGTGTTTTTAAACCCAGACGATCTCAATCAAGTGGTTAATGCCTATGGTGAGGAGGCGATTACTCTAAAATCATGGACATTAAATGCCGAACCGTCTCTTAATCAAGGAGACATTAAAATTACCGCTGGAAATTCCAGTGTCAATTATTTGATTGCAGATCGAATCAAAACAGTGTTGCAGAAATTTTGTGGTGTTAATCGCCATCAAGAGCAGCAGCCAACGGATTCTCAACGATGATCTCGTTATCTGAGAGGTTATCAAAATATCAAACCTCAGAATTGACGACCAAAGCCATTGCCTCCGGGCGATTGGTTCGTGTGGTTGGTTTGACTTTAGAAGCGATTGGTTGTCGAGCGCCGATTGGCAGCACTTGCTTGGTTGAAACCATGACCGGTAGTATCGAGGCGGAAGTGGTTGGTTTTTCTGGTGAACACCTTTTTTTAATGCCTTGTGAGCAGGTATCCGGTGTACTTCCTGGCGCAAAAGTAACTCCTATTATCAATGATAACGGAATTGCTGTTGGCATGGAGTTATTGGGTCGTGTTATTGATGGTATGGGAAATCCCTTGGATGACCTTGGCGAGATACATACTAAACAGCGAGCTCCTTTTACCTCTGAGCCTATTAATCCACTGCAAAGAAAGCCCATTAGCGAACCGTTAGATGTCGGCTTAAAAGCGATTAATGGTTTGTTAACTGTGGGCAAAGGACAGCGTATTGGACTGTTTGCAGGTTCTGGTGTGGGTAAATCGGTTACGTTAGGAATGATGACTCGAGGCACCACCGCTCAAGTGGTGGTGGTGGGTTTAATTGGTGAACGTGGTCGAGAAGTAAAAGAGTTTATTGAAGAAATCTTGGGTGATAAAGGCCGTGAACGAGCCGTTGTGGTTGCAGCCCCTGCAGATTCCTCACCACTGATGAGATTAAAAGGGTGTCAAACAGCACTGACCATTGCCGAGTATTTTCGAGATCAAGGGTTAGACGTTTTATTGTTGATGGATTCACTGACTCGATTTGCTCAAGCACAACGCGAAATTGCGTTATCACTTGGTGAACCACCAGCCACCAAAGGTTATCCACCTTCCGTTTTTGCCAAACTGCCTGCACTGGTGGAACGAGCGGGTAACGGCCGAGATGATCAAGGTTCCATCACTGCATTCTTTACCGTGTTGACGGAGGGGGATGATCTGCAAGATCCGATTGCCGATGCTTCTCGAGCCATTCTAGACGGACACATTGTACTCTCTAGGGAGATGGCTGATGCTGGTCACTATCCAGCGATTGATGTAGAGCGCTCTGTAAGTCGAGTGATGCCTCAAATCACCAATGACGAACAGATGTTAATGTCAAAAGCGGTACGACAAGTATTATCAATCTGCCGTAAGAACCAAGATCTGGTCTCTATTGGCGCCTATAAGCCGGGCACCGATCCCGCCATTGACCAAGCGTTTACGTTGAAACCAAGGTTGGACGAATATTTGCAACAAGGAATGAAAGACTCAGTGCCATATGATATGTGCGTAAATATGCTTCGTTCGGTTTTGCACGGGGAGTAATGAATGGACAATGTATTCGAATTTTTACTTCAGCAAGCGACAGAGAAAGAGAATCAAGCGGTATTGTCTTTTAATAACGCTAGAAGCGAACTCGAGGGGTATTACGAGCAAATTCGTCAAATTGAAAAGTACCGGTTAGACTACTGTAATCAATTGTTAGAGCGCGGGAAAAAAGGACTAACGGCGAGCCAGTATAGCCACCTGAATAAGTTCTTAGTACAACTTGATGAGACATTAACCAAACAAAAAAGCACCGAAGATCATTTTGTTACTCAACTTTCTAACTGCGAACATTATTGGCAAGAGACGCGAAAAAAACGACGTTCTTATGAGTGGATGATGGAAAAAAGAGAGAAAGAAAAACAGGTATTGCTAGATAAACAAGAGCAAAAAATGATGGATGAGTTCTCTACATTACAGTACTCACGTAGATAGTGGCTTAATTTTTGCTTAATGATAAATACAGCAAAATTCGAACTTCCTAGATATGTGCGTGAAAAAGAGAATGTGAGATGAACCAAGTAGATTTGAACGTATCGACCTTAGGCGTAGGAAAAAATGTTTCCTCGTCAACTTCAAATATTACGACACCGACAGATGCTGCGGAGTCTGAAGGTTTTTTAAGTGAACTTCAGTCTCTGTTATTCGGCTCTGATGAGGTCGATGGAAACAATGATGAAAGTTCAAAAAGCAGCGAAGATGTTGAATCTACTGTTAAAGTAGAGTCTGATTCAGCGGAAACTACCGACATGCTTCTTGAGACAGAACCAGATAACGAAACAAGCATTGATGCAAAAAACAGCAATGCAGAAGAGCAACTTGCTGAAGGGAATGAATTTCTTACTCGCCTAAATGATTCCAATCAAGCACTGGTTAGTGAAGAGACACCAGTGACAACCACCAACAAAACGGCAATCGATGATTTAGGCAAAGAGTTGCCGCATGCAGCCGTCTCATCTGAACAGAGTAGCCAAGCACCCGAAGATGAAAACGAACTCTCTCAACCGTTGAATGATGAAAAAATGGCAGCACTCTTTGGTGCAACAGTGGCTACCGATGTTGATACAAAAGCGGCCGTTAAGTTACAACAAACGAATGGTGAACGTGTAAATGGTGATATAGCGTTAAAAAACACCAGTAGTGATGTTACTAGCCAGTCGACTAAAGAGTCTTCCTCTCAATCACTCTCAACGGCCGGGGCAGACTCATTGCAAGGTGTGAAAGCGGTTCCTCATGGTGCAGAATCAAAACATATTGATGGAGCATTAGCAGCATCAACGGCTGCCTTGGGTGCGGCGGCACATAAAAATGGTGATAAGGTTGACCATAATACGTTTGCTGGACAAGATGGATTAATGACACAAACCGCTCTTGCAGCAACACCGCAAGGGTCGGTTTCTCAGCAGATAAAAGCGGAAGCACAGCTATCAGTCACCCAACAACCCGCGATGCAGCTATCTGCTCAAGATGCCAGTGAAAAGCTTTCTGAGAGAATGAATATCATGATCTCTAAAAACTTAAAACACGTAGACATCCGATTAGATCCACCTGAACTGGGCAAGATGCACATTCGATTGCATATGAATAATGACCAAGCTTCGGTACAATTTACCGTTGCTAACAGCCAAGCAAGAGAATTAATTGAGCAATCTTTGCCTAGATTAAGAGAATTAATGTCTCAACAAGGTTTACAGCTTGCAGATACGGATGTTCAGCAGCAGAATAGGGACCAGTCTGGTCAATATTCATATCAGAAACAAGAGCATGTTGACTCTAGTGAGAACCTTTCAGAGGAGTCCTCAGAAATGGTCGAAACTACAGTACGAGTTAGAGACCCCGATAAAAGGATCAGTTTCTATGCTTAATTGCACGCATCAATATAAAATAAAAGTAGCTCAAGGAGATCTTTATGGCAGGTGATGGAACAGAAAAAAAGAGAAGCCCAATTCTCTTTATCATAATTGGATTGGTCTTGATCGCCGGTATTGGTGCAGGGGCTTGGTTTTTCTTTATGTCTGGAGATGATGTTCAATCAGATGAAATGGTAATGGTTGAAACAGATGCTGCGCTGAATGAACCGTTATATATTAATGTGTCTCAACCCTTTATTTTTAATGTCACTGGCGACAATAGAAACCGTTTAGTGCAAATAAAAGTGCAATTGATGGTTCGCGGCGATGATAATGATGCAACGGCAAAGCTCCATACTCCATTGATTGAGAGCTCAATTCTGTCATCATTTGGTGCCGCAACGCTTGAGCAATTAAGATCACCAACAGGACGTTTAGAAATAAGAGCTCAAGCGTTAAGTGATTTACAAGCTGCTTTCCAAAAAATCGTAGGAAGACCTGTGGTTGAGAAAGTATTATTTACCGATTTTGTAATGCAATAGGTTAACTGTGACTGACTTACTAAGCCAAGATGAGATTGATGCGCTGCTCCATGGTGTCGACGATGTAGATGAAGAGGATAATATCTCCGAAGAGTCGGAGGAGATAACCTTTGACTTTTCGTCGCAAGATCGCATCGTCCGTGGTCGAATGCCAACGCTTGAATTGATTAATGAACGTTTTGCTCGTCATATGCGTATTAGTCTATTCAACATGTTACGAAAATCAGCTGAAGTGTCAGTAAATGGCGTTCAAATGCTTAAATTTGGTGAGTATCAAAATACCCTATACGTCCCCACTAGCTTGAATATGGTTCGCTTTCGTCCCTTGAAAGGCACCGGCCTTATTACCATGGAGGCACGGTTAGTTTTTATTTTGGTCGAAAACTTCTTTGGTGGTGATGGTCGCTTTCATGCCAAGATTGAGGGAAGAGAGTTTACTCCGACGGAGAGACGAATTGTTCAACTACTATTAAAAACAGTATTTGAAGATTATAAAGAGGCATGGTCACCGGTAATGAGTGTCGAGTTTGAATATCTTGACTCGGAAGTTAACCCGACCATGGCCAACATTGTCAGCCCAACAGAAGTTATCGTAGTCAGTTCGTTTCACATTGAAGTCGATGGTGGTGGCGGTGATTTCCATATCGTCATGCCATACTCCATGGTTGAGCCAATTCGTGAGTTACTCGATGCGGGTGTACAAAGTGATAAAATGGATACCGATGTGCGTTGGAGTAAGGCACTGCGTGATGAAATTATGGCTATCCCAGTAGAACTTCGAGTGAATTTGCTTGATACCGATGTTTCTCTTCGTGATCTAATGGAGTTACAGGTTGGTGACATTATTCCGATCGAAATGCCCGAGCATGCAACCGTGTTTATTGAAGATCTGCCAAGTTATCGAGCAAAAATGGGGCGTTCTAATGATAAACTGGCCATACAGATTGCTGAAGAAATCAAACGTCCAGATGTGGTGAAAACCGATTTGGCATTTTTAGGTGGAGAGGCACTGTTTGATTTTGATGATTGATTCTTAATGTAAAGTCATCGGCAAAGTAATCACCTCTATATTATAAGGTACAAATAATGGACTCTAAAGAACAACAAATGGCAGACGAATGGGCGGCTGCGTTAAGTGAAGATGCACTGGCACAAACAGATGATGCAGTGGCAGCGCCATTGGAGGAACTGACTGATAATGCAGCACCAATAACAGACGATGAGCGCCGTAAACTTGATTCGATTTTAGACATTCCTGTCACCATATCAATGGAAGTCGGTCGCTCTCAAATTAGCATTCGTAATCTGCTTCAACTTAATCAGGGCTCTGTTGTTGAGTTAGATAGGATTGCGGGTGAGCCATTAGATGTGATGGTAAACGGAACCTTAATTGCCCATGGTGAAGTGGTGGTGGTTAATGACAAATTTGGTATTCGTTTAACCGATGTTATCAGCCAAACAGAACGTATTAAAAAGCTAAGATAGCGATGAAAAAACACCTTTACAGCTGGACACTACTTACCTTACTCCCGGTAACCACACTCGCAGAATCAGTAGTGGGTTCTGCAACGACCAATGTTGATCTTGCTGCAACTATAGGTTCACTGCTTTTTGTTCTTGTACTGATTTTTGGCATTGCCTGGATGATGAAAAAGATGCGTGTGCCTGGGATAATGGGTAGCAGTGGCCCGTTAAAAGTGATCAAACAGATGCCGATAGGACCAAAAGAGCGAATCATGGTCATTCAAGTCGGAGAAGAGCAGTTGGTTATTGGTGTCACAGCAAGTAATATTAATCTACTGAGTAAATTAGAGACTCCATTAAAAGAGTCTAAAATAGAAAGCGTCTCTTTTGCCAATCAATTTAGTAAGTTAATGACTAAAAATGAAAAAAAATAATCTCATTGTCAGCTGTTGGCTGCTATTCGCATTCATTATGTTTGTTCCGACGGCATTGGCTGTGGATGATCTTGCTACCACGATTCCAGCATCAGCTGTAGGGGCAGAAGGGGTCACCATTACAGCGATGGAGAAGGACTCTGGATCCTCAAGCAGTTCGGCTAAAGGAAGTTCATCAGCCAATGTTGGTATTCCGGCCTTTACCATGACGACTAATGGTAATGGGGGGGAAGATTACTCGATAACGTTACAAATTGTTGCTCTGATGACCTTGTTGGGCTTCTTACCCGCGATGGTTATTCTTATGACCTCTTTTACTCGTATTGTGGTGGTTATGTCTATTCTTAGGCAAGCGATGGGTTTGCAGCAGACGCCGTCAAACCAAGTGATTGTTGGTATTGCCATGTTTTTGACCTTTTTTGTTATGTCCCCAGTTATCGATAAAGTGAATATCACCGCGATTCAGCCTTATATCAATGAAGAGATAACGGCCCGAGAGGCCTTTGATAACGCACAAGTGCCAATGAAAGACTTTATGTTGAAACAGACACGAATTAAAGACTTAGAAACCTTTGTAAACATGGCTGAAATTGACGTTGATAACCCAGAGGATGTGCCTATCTTTGTGGTTATACCCGCCTTTGTTACTTCTGAGTTGAAAACAGCATTTCAAATAGGTTTCATGTTGTTTTTGCCATTTTTGATTATTGATTTAGTGGTTGCTTCTGTGTTAATGGCTATGGGTATGATGATGCTGTCCCCGATGATAGTGTCTTTGCCCTTTAAACTTATGCTTTTTGTGTTGGTGGATGGGTGGAATTTAATTCTCTCTATGCTCGCCGGCAGTTTTGCGAGGTAGCGCATGACGCCTGAGGTAGCGATCGAAATTTTCAGAGGTGCGCTCTATATCGTATTGTTACTGGTATGCGCCATTATCGTACCCAGTTTGATGATTGGTTTGGTGGTTGCTGTTTTTCAAGCGGCGACGTCCATTAACGAGCAGACATTAAGTTTCTTACCAAGATTGATCGTTACAATTCTGGTTCTTATGTTCTTTGGACATTGGATGACACGAATAATGACTGAGTACTTTTTAGATATCGTTGCCCGTATTCCGCTAATTCTCTATTAGAGTACTCTGATTATGGAATATCCAACCGCTATTATTCTAGACTGGATTGCCAATTACTTTTGGCCCTTTACGCGCATCTCCGCCATGATGATGGTGATGACCGTTTTTGGTGCTCGCTTTGTCTCTTCTCGAATACGCCTCTATCTGGCACTAGCCGTTACTTTTGCCGTTATGCCATCTATTCCTGCTGTACCCAAAGGTATTGAACTGCTCTCATTAGCGGGCTTTATTACGACCGCGGAGCAGCTGATTATCGGTGTCTGTATGGGCATGGTGACTCAATTTATCATTCAAACCTTTGTATTATTAGGGCAAATTTTAGCGATGCAATCCAGCCTAGGTTTTGCCTCTATGGTGGATCCTGCAAACGGTCAAAATACGCCAGTACTTGGTCAGTTGTTTATGTTTTTGGCCACGCTGTTTTTTTTGATAAGCGATGGTCACCTTAAAATGCTCAACTTTGTGGTGATCAGCTTTAAAACCTTACCTATTGGCTCCGGCCAGCTAACCGCGATCGATTTTCGTTCATTGGCAACTTGGATTGGTGTGATGTTTAAAGCTGCTCTGAGTATGTCTCTTTCTGGCATTATTGCATTACTTACTGTCAATTTATCGTTTGGAGTAATGACACGCGCGGCACCACAATTGAATATCTTCTCACTGGGTTTTGCGTTTGCCTTGATGGTAGGTTTACTGCTGTGTTGGTATATCTTAATCGGAATGTACGGTCACTATGAGTTGCATTGGATGAGAGCTGAAACTCAAATCTGCAGTCTAATTAGGTTGGACTGCTGATGGCGGAGAGTGAAAGCGGTGCAGAACGCACCGAGGACGCAACGCCCAAACGCTTGCAACAAGCCAAAGAAAAAGGGCAGGTTGCAAGGTCAAAAGAGCTCGCATCTGTTACTGTTTTAATATTAGGATCGGTATCGTTAATGTGGTTTGGTGGCTTTGTTGGTCAAGCATTAATGAACATTATGAAACGTTATTTCTCGATCACCAGAGAAGAAATTTATGCGTCTGGAAAGCTATTAGATATCGTGTCTGGAGGGCTTTCCCAATTAGTGTTGCCCCTTTCATTGGTGCTCATTACGTTGTTTGTAGGGGGCTTAGTTGGTGCGGCTGGACTGGGAGGTATAAGTTTCTCCGTTGAGGCGGCCAGACCAAAACTGTCGAAAATAAACCCAATGAGCGGCATTAAGCGTATGTTTGGCATGCAGAGTTGGGTAGAGCTGCTTAAGTCCATTTTAAAAGTGTCATTAGTGGCTGGTGTTGCATTTTATCTGGTTGAATCTAGCTTAGACGATCTGTTTCAGTTGAGTTTAGACACTTATCCATCCAATATTTTTCATGCCTTAGATATTTTACTTAATTTTGTCCTGCTGATCAGCTGTTCATTATTGGTTGTTGTTGCTATTGATGTGCCTTTTCAAATATGGCAACACGCCGACCAGCTAAAAATGACTAAGCAAGAAGTCAAAGATGAATTTAAAGAGACGGAGGGTAAACCTGAAGTTAAAGGACGCATTAGAATGCTACAGAGGGAGATGACACAACGTAGAATGATGTCCTCGGTGCCTGAGGCCGATGTCATTATTACCAACCCAAGCCACTTCTCAGTGGCGCTACGTTATGAACATGATAAAGATAAAGCGCCAATTGTGGTCGCTAAAGGTATTGATCATTTAGCATTGAAAATTAGAGAAGTAGCGAATGAGAATAAAATTCCAATCGTTGTCGCGCCACCACTGACCCGTGCACTTTATCACTCAACTGAAATCGAACAACAGATCCCCGATGGGCTGTTTGCTGCGGTCGCGCAGATATTGGCGTATGTTTATCAACTGCAACAACATAAGCGACGTGGTGGCAGTAAACCGAAGTTAGATGAGCGCAATATAATCATCCCAGATGATCTAAAACGTTAGTTTTTATAACCGGTCATTGAGAGTCAATTTATTGACTAATTGATGGCATATTTATTGCATATTCCAAGGTTCGTTGTTAAATAAAAATTGCATTGAATTAAATATGAAGCTAGCCATTCCCTATATCGAAAAATTTGCTTTCCTAAAAGGACGATCTTTTCCAGCGATTGGTGCGCCAATTCTAGTCCTTGCTGCACTGGCAATAATCATTCTTCCAATGCCAACTATAGTATTGGATTTAATGTTCACCTTCAATATTGCACTCGCAATGATCGTATTGCTAGTCACTATATACACTCGTCGCCCACTTGATTTTGCTGCTTTTCCAACTGTACTGTTAGTTTCTACGTTGCTTCGTTTAGCCCTGAACGTCGCATCTACTCGAGTGGTATTACTGTATGGCCATGAGGGTGAGGGTGCTGCAGGTGAAGTGATTGCTGCATTTGGTAATGTTGTGGTTGGTGGTAACTACGCCGTGGGTTTGGTGGTGTTTTTAATCTTGATGATCATAAACTTTATGGTGGTGACAAAAGGTGCGGGACGAATTTCTGAAGTTAGTGCTCGCTTTACGCTTGATGCCTTACCCGGTAAGCAGATGGCGATTGATGCTGACTTAAACGCAGGTCTGATTGATCAAGAACAAGCCAGAACCCGACGATTTGATGTGACTAAAGAAGCGGATTTTTACGGGTCAATGGATGGTGCGTCAAAATTTGTAAAAGGGGATGCCATCGCTGGTATTCTAATTCTGTTCATGAATATCGTGGGGGGGTTAGCGATTGGGATGATCCAACATGATGTTGGCTTTAAAGATGCGATTGAAATATATACCTTGTTGACTATCGGTGATGGCCTAGTTGCTCAAATTCCGTCACTGCTGTTGTCCATAGGGGCGGCAATTATGGTAACAAGACAGAATGTTGAAGAGGATATGGGTGAACAAATGGTATTCCAACTGTTTGATAATCCCAAGGCACTTACGATTACAGCTGCTATCCTTACTATAATGGGTATCGTACCGGGAATGCCGCATTTTTCGTTTTTGCTGCTCGCATTGGCGGCTGGTGGCGGGGCGTATTATTTGCATAAAAAAGCGGATAAGGCCGATGTAGATGAAGACAGTAAACCGAGTACAGAGCTGTTACTGCCTGCCAATAAAGAGCTGTCGTGGGATGATGTTCAACCAGTTGATATTATTGGCTTAGAAGTAGGCTATCGACTTATCCCAATGGTGGACAAAGAGCAAGGGGGTGAACTTCTGGAGCGTGTTAAAGGGGTTCGTAAGAAATTATCCCAAGATTTTGGTTTTTTAGTACCGTCAGTTCACATTCGAGACAATTTAGAGTTAGCTCCTAACGTATATCGTATAACATTGATGGGAGTGGCATTCGGTGAAGCTGAGATTCGCCCAGATAAAGAGTTGGCGATCAATCCTGGACAGGTCTACGGCGCGATAGAAGGTGAGTCCACCGTTGATCCAGCATTTGGGTTAGAAGCGGTTTGGATTAATGAAGATCAGCGTGAGCACGCACAAGCATTAGGGTATACCGTAGTCGATGCGGCTACTGTATTAGCCACACATTTAAGTCAAATTTTAACCAATAATGCAGCGCAATTGATAGGTCATGAAGAGGTACAGAACTTATTAGAAATGTTAGCGAAATCGACACCAAGACTGATTGAAGGTTTTGTACCGGATCAGCTCTCAATGAGCGTAGTGGTAAAAGTGCTGCAAAACTTGCTTAATGAGGCGATACCGATCCGTGATATTCGTACCATTGTACAAACACTGTCTGAATATGCACCGAAAAGTCAAGAACCTGACATCTTGACCGCAGCGGTTAGGATTGCATTAAAAAGATTAATTGTACAAGAAATCAATGGATTAGAAGAAGAAATGCCAGTTATAACCTTGGTTCCAGAACTGGAACAAATATTGCATCAAACTATGCAAGCTTCAGGAGGAGAGAGCACTGGAATTGAGCCAGGATTGGCGGAGAGATTACAAGTTTCGTTAACAAAAGCGACCCAAGAGCAAGAGTTGAAAGGTGAGGCCGCTGTGTTACTTACTTCCGGTGTATTACGCTCTACGTTAGCTAAATTTGTTAAAAACACGATTCCGAATTTACGAGTGCTTTCATACCAAGAGATCCCAGATGAGAAACAAATTCGTATCGTTCAAGCTGTTGGAAATTAGCAGTGCTGAAGTTAGCACAGGATAAAGCCATTGAAGATTAAAAGATTTTTTGCCAAAGACATGCGCACAGCACTGGTTCAAGTTAAAGAGGAACTGGGTGTTGATGCCGTCATTATGTCGAATAAAAAAGTAACTGGTGGAGTAGAGATTGTTGCTGCTATCGATCCAGACCATCAATCTTCGGGACTGACAAGTACGCGTTCTATTGATAACGATCGAGTCAGTATCAATAGTGATGCAAACAATCAAAGTGGATCAATGACTCGACGCTTTTCTAATATGCTAAAACAGTATGGAAACAACTCTAATGCTTCAGATCGCAATGCTCTCTCAAAGAATCAAGCGAATGAAGAGCGTGAAGAGGATTCCCTTACCGCTTTGCTACAGCGTCAGTCAAAATATCAACATAGTGGCATGAATCCGTACTCAGAAAATGCCAATATTAGTAATGCCGCTTCACAGAATCCAACCCTTAGCGCATTAATGAAACAAGAACGTCAACAAGAACGTCAAAAACCGAAATTAGACCCTTCTCGCTTTGAGCGCCACGATAAAAGTTCGAATAATCAAAACAGTGACGACCTAGAAAAAATGCGGGCAGAGATGACCTCAATACGTCGCTTATTGGAACATCAAGTATCGGGGCTGATGTGGCAAGAAGTTGAACGACGTGAGCCACTAAGGGCGATGCTTATTAGCCGTTTGATAAAAATGGGTATTTCTGAAGAGCATGCTGATCAGCTTGCCTGTTATATTCCCGAAGAGTTGTCAGGAGCAGAAGCGTGGTCGGCACTCTTGAATTTATTAGCAGACCAAATTGTTACTACCAAAGAAGATTTATTGCAACAAGGTGGCGTAGTTGCCTTATTAGGGCCTACTGGTGTTGGTAAAACAACAACGATAGCAAAACTTGCCGCGAGAGCAGCAATGGATTACGGCCCAGATCAAGTTGCACTCGTTACCACCGATACATTTCGTATTGGTGCTAGTGAGCAACTCGCTATTTATGGAAGAATTTTAGGTTGCCCAGTAAGAATAGCTAAAGATGCTGACGAACTTGCCGATGTAATCTATCAGTTGAGAAATAGAAAGTTGATATTGGTTGATACCGCAGGGATAGGGCAGCGAGATATTCGTCTTTCTGAGCAGCTAGACACACTGATGTTAAATAATTCTTTAAAAATTAAAAGTTACTTAGTTCTACCGTCAACGTGTCAGTTGAAGGTACTACAAGAAACAGTCGATCACTTTAAAAGGATACCATTATCTGGCTGTATTTTGACCAAACTTGACGAGTCTCTAAGTTTAGGCGAGTTAATTAGCGTGATAGTCCAAAATTCGTTACCAATAGCTTATCTTGCTAATGGGCAACGTGTTCCTGAGGATATCGTTTTGGCACAACCAAAATATTTAGTCGCTCAAGCGAATAAGTTGCTCAAAAACGCAACAAAGAATGAGCCACATTTTTGGAGTACTGACATAGATATTGATAATTCACCATCGGCAGAAATTTATGATTAATGAAACGATACAAGATCAGGCTAGTGGTCTTCGCCGCATGACACAACCTACGCTCACTAAAGTGGTCACTGTCACGGGTGGAAAAGGTGGAGTGGGTAAAACCAATGTCACTATCGGTTTAGCTATTGCCATGGCTAAACAGGGCAAGAAAGTGATGATTATGGACGCCGATTTAGGACTTGCCAATATTGATGTCATGTTAGGAATTCGTCCAAAATTTAATTTGAGTCACCTACTTGCAGGCGAGTGCGAATTAAAAGATACGATTACTGAAGGTCCGCATGGTATTAAAATCATACCCGCATCTTCAGGAACGGGTTCAATGGCCGAGTTAAGCTCAATCCAGCATGCGGGTTTGATCAGAGCGTTCAGTAGTTTAGAAGATGAGATTGATGTTTTACTGATTGATACGGCAGCGGGTATATCCAACATGGTGACCAGTTTTGCTCGTGCAGCACAAGATGTGATCGTGGTGGTTTGTGATGAACCTACTTCAATTACAGATGCTTACGCTCTGATAAAGATTTTAAATAAAGAGCATCAAGTAACAAGATTCAAAATTGTTGCTAATATGGTAAGAAGCTACCGAGAAGGTAGAGAGCTGTTTGGAAAATTGACGCTAGTGACAGATAGGTTCTTGAATGCCAATATGGAATTAGTCGCTTGTATCCCAATGGACGACAAAGTACGTCAGGCTGTTAAAAGACAACGAATTGTAGTGGATGCTTTTCCACGTTCTCCTGCTTCACTAGCAATCAGCTCTCTAGCGAATAAAGCATTAACTTGGCCTGTACCAAGAAATCCAGGTGGACATTTAGAGTTTTTTGTAGAGCGACTATTGCTCCGAGATGAAAAATTAGGGGATAGGTTTGGTGAATAAACCATTAACGTATGATCAAGTTGCAAATAGAGATACTCAGAGGCTTTTCATTGAAAAGCACTCTAACTTGGTTAAACGTATCGCCCACCATTTGGCAGGAAGACTTCCACCAAATGTACTGATTGATGACCTCATTCAGTCTGGAATGATTGGTTTATTAGAAGCCCAACAAAACTTTGACTCCACTAAGGGTGCAAGTTTTGAAACCTATGCTGGAATTCGAATCCGTGGTTCGATGTTGGATGAGATGCGCAGAGGTGACTGGGTCCCCCGCTCTGTTCATAAAAACAGTCGCTTAGTATCGGGTGCAATAAGAGAGCTTGAAGCGAAACTATCACGAGATCCGACAGATAAAGAGATCGCAAAACATCTTGAAATGAACCTAGACCAATATCACCAGATTTTAAATGACGTAAGTTGTGGTCGATTGGTTGGTATTGAAGATTTGGGGGTCTCTGAGGACACGATTACTACCGCTGAGATGTCATCACAAAATTTACCATTTCAAGGTGTTGTTGAAGGTAACTTTAAAGAATCATTAGTGGCAGCAATTAAAACGCTTCCTGAAAGAGAAGCGTTAGTATTGTCACTTTATTACGATGAAGAGCTTAACTTAAAAGAAATTGGGGCTGTATTAGGTGTTAGTGAGTCACGCGTATGCCAAATATTGAGTCAATCTACTCAACGTCTACGTTCCAAGTTAACCGCTTGGATTGCAGATAATTAACTTAAATACCAATATTTTTTGACCTCAATGGAGGCAACTTTGAATAAAGACATGAAAATCCTTATTGTTGATGATTTCTCAACGATGCGTCGTATCGTAAAGAACTTATTACGAGATCTCGGATTTAATAATACCCAAGAAGCTGATGATGGGTTAACAGCGTTACCAATTCTTAAAAAGGGACATATTGAGTTTGTGGTCACTGATTGGAATATGCCTGGAATGCAGGGTATTGATCTCCTTAAAACCATCAGAGCAGATGATTCGTTAAAACATTTACCGGTGTTAATGATTACTGCAGAAGCCAAACGTGAACAGATCATTGAAGCCGCTCAAGCCGGTGTAAATGGTTATATTGTTAAACCGTTTACTGCTATAACGTTAAAAGTAAAACTAGAAAAGATTTTTGAACGTCTATAAACGTTTTTTAAGCAGTTAAAGGTGGTATTCGCATGATTTCATTAGATCAAGCTAAAGAGTTAGTGGCACTTCTTGAGGCAGGTAGTCAGTCGAGTGCGGATGACTTAGTTAATAGTATTGCAATGGGAATGGAGCAATCTGAACCCGAAACCAGTCCATTAAACAGCGAACCACTGTTTCACGAGATTGGAGAGCTTACCAGAGACCTTCATGATGCATTGAAGAGCTTCTCTGGAGATGAACGGATTTCAACGCTTGCGAATGATGAGATACCCGATGCAAGAGATCGCCTTCAATATGTTATTGATAAAACAGAGATAGCTGCAAATAAAACAATGGATGCGGTAGAGCGCTCTCTACCCATTGCGGACAGTTTGCATGAAGGGCTTCTTGAAGTTAGACCTCAGTGGAATAACTTGATGAGAGGTCGTATTGATATCTCTGAATTTAAATCTTTATGCCACGACATTGATCGTTTATTGACTCAAGTTGAAGGTAATAGCACCGAATTGCGTAGTGAGCTAACGGATATTATGATGGCTCAAGATTTTCAAGATCTTACTGGTCAAATTATAAAACGTGTCATCACGTTAGTGCAAGAAGTTGAGGAGAGGCTAGTAGAAATTATTACAGCCTTTGGTATAGAACAAAATAATACTCAAACCAAAGAAAAGAAAAAATCATCAATAGAGGCTGAAGGGCCAATCATGGATACGGAGGAGCGTGCTGATGCTGTCTCTTCTCAAGATGATGTTGATGATTTACTGTCTAGTCTTGGTTTCTAAGGGATAAACATGAGCTTTGATGTAGATGAAGAGATCCTCCAAGACTTTTTAGTTGAAGCCGGAGAGATTCTTGAATTATTGTCTGTACAGTTGGTTGAGTTAGAACAGAGCCCCGATGATGGCGAGCTTCTAAATGCAATTTTCCGTGGTTTTCATACCGTTAAAGGCGGTGCTGGATTTCTATCTCTTACTGAACTAGTGGATGCCTGTCATGGTGCGGAGAATGTCTTTGATATTCTTCGAACTGGCAAGCGTACTGTTAATGCTGAGTTGATGGACATTATCTTAGAAGCTCTTGATACCATAAATGTGATGTTTTCGGCGGTTAAAGAGGGGGAGCCGATGGTTGCTGCAGAGCAACGAATTCTTGATGAGCTTGAACGACTCAGTAAGCCTGAATCAGAAAGTGAGCAGGCTGTTGCTCCTGAACCAGAGTCTGTCATCGAAACCGTAGCAAAACCTGAGAATGAATCGATTGATGACATTAGTGATGATGAGTTTGAACGACTTCTAGATGAGCTTCATGGTAAAGGAACAGGTCCTGGCGTAAGTGCTGCTGGTGTTAAAACAACAGCATCGGCTGCGTCAGTAGCTGATGCCGGCGACATTACCGATGATGAGTTTGAACGTCTTCTAGACGAACTTCATGGTTCTGGTCAATCACCGAATAAAGTAACAACACCAACTGCCGTTGAGAAGCCAAAAGCAGCAGCGTCAAATTCTGATATGATCACCGATGATGAGTTTGAAAATCTGCTTGATGAGTTACATGGTAGCGGCAAAGGACCATTAAAACCTTCTCAGACGGCACAGGCAGTCAAAGCACCTGAACCACCAAAATCGTCGGCTAAACCTAGAGTTGCACCAGCTAAAGCGGCAGAAAAGCCAGCTTCTAAAACAGCAGTAAAGGCAGCTAATAAACCTCAAATCGAAACGACTGTTCGTGTTGATACCGCCACATTAGATATCATTATGAATATGGTCGGAGAGTTGGTTTTAGTTAGAAACCGTTTGGTGAGTTTAGGTTTAAATAACAGTGATGAAGAGATGTCAAAAGCGGTGTCTAATTTAGATGTCGTTACCGCTGATATTCAGGGTGCCGTAATGAAAACCCGAATGCAGCCAATCAAGAAAGTGTTTGGTCGCTTCCCTCGAGTGGTACGAGATTTAGCCCGCACCTTAAATAAAGACATTGTTCTTGAGATGCGTGGCGAAGAGACTGACCTAGATAAAAACTTAGTAGAAGCTCTGGCTGACCCGCTGATTCACTTGGTTAGAAACTCAGTCGATCATGGTATTGAAATGCCTGACGCCCGTGAAAAGTTAGGAAAAAATCGCACAGGTAAAGTGATCCTTTCTGCTTCTCAAGAAGGGGACCACATCGAGCTTAGTATTATCGATGATGGCGGTGGTATGGATGCTGATGTTTTACGTGGTATTGCAGTAAAACGTGGACTGATGGATGATGAAGCCGCTTCTAGGCTCTCCAATAAAGAGTGTTATCACCTAATTTTTGCCCCTGGATTCTCAACCAAAGAGAAGATTTCAGATATTTCGGGTCGTGGTGTTGGTATGGATGTAGTGAAAACGGCCATCAACCAACTAAACGGCAGCATTGATATTGATTCAGAGATGGGCAAAGGCACTAAAATCATCATCAAAGTGCCATTAACTTTAGCAATTTTACCTACCTTGATGGTTGGTGTCGCGGATCAACCGTTTGCATTGCCACTCGCGAGTGTAAATGAAATTTTCCATTTAGATCTGTCCAAAACCAATACGGTTGATGGTCAACTTACCATCATTGTACGAGAAAAATCGATACCACTTTTCTATCTGCAACACTGGTTAACACGAGATCCAAGTAAAGTAAATCATACCCCTGGTCATGGTCATGTAGTGATTGTGCAGTTAGGTGGTCAACGAGTTGGGTTTGTGGTCGATACGTTGATTGGACAAGAAGAAGTCGTGATTAAACCTTTAGACAAATTGTTAAAAGGAACACCTGGTATGGCTGGGGCAACAATAACCAGTGATGGACATATTGCATTGATTCTTGATGTGCCGAACCTGCTCAAACGATATGCTAACAGAGGTTAGTTAAAGGACACCCATGGTTTTAAAAGTATTGGTAGTTGATGATTCTAGTTTTTTCAGGCGTCGTGTTAGCGAGATAATTAACGCTGACCCAATGCTGGAAGTGGTTGACGTTGCAGTTAATGGAAAAGAAGCCGTAGAGAAAGCAATATCAATAAAACCAGATGTTATTACAATGGACATTGAGATGCCTGTAATGGATGGCATCACCGCAGTTCGTGAGATCATGAAGGTATCTCCTGTACCCATTCTTATGTTCTCTTCATTGACGCATGATGGTGCGAAAGCAACATTAGATGCGTTAGATGCTGGCGCGTTGGACTTTCTACCAAAAAAGTTCGAAGACATCGCGCGTAACCGCGATGAGGCGGTGTTACTGCTGCAAAAACGTGTTAAAGAGATTGCACGAAAAAAAATGTCAATGCGGGCTCCTAGCCGAACCCCAACACCTATTTCAACTGCGCCAACGAGCTCACTTAGCCGCTCTGCTCCAGAGAGAGGTACTGTTGCACCAGTAATAAAACTTGATATGGCAAGCAAGAGAGCTAGGTTTCGTGCTACAGGGAAAAAATATCAGTTAACGGCAATCGGTACATCTACCGGTGGTCCTGTTGCGCTACAAAAAATATTGACGGATATACCTGCGAATTATCCACATCCGATTGTGCTGGTACAGCATATGCCAGCAACGTTTACTGCCGCTTTTGCTGCAAGGTTGAATAACCTATGTAAAATCAAGGTAAAAGAGGCTGAAGATGGTGATATGTTAAGACCCGGTTGCGCCTATCTGGCTCCTGGTGGCATGCAGATGATGATTGAAGGAAGACCGGGTTCTGCTCGTTTGAAAATCATTGATGGTGGTGAACGGATGAACTATAAACCTTGCGTTGATGTTACTTTTGGTTCCGCAGCAAAAGTCTATAAAAATCAAGTGCTCTCAATGATACTAACTGGTATGGGCGCTGATGGACGAGAAGGTTCTCGGATGTTGAAGAGTGCGGGTGCGACAATTTGGGCTCAAGATGAGCAGAGTTGTGTCGTATATGGTATGCCTCAAGCAGTGGCTAAGGCGGGTATTTCTAGCGAAGATTTAGCCATTGAACGAGTGGCAGAACGAATGCTGGTTGAAGTTGGGCTCAAGTAGGGGATTCTGCATTGATTATCTGGAGTGTTGCTAATCAAAAAGGTGGAGTAGGAAAAACAACCACAACCGTTACTCTAGCAGGATTGCTTAAGGAGAGAGGGAATCGTGTTTTATTGGTAGATACAGATCCTCACGCCTCTTTAACAACGTATTTAGGTTTTGATGCTGATGAAATCAAAATTAGTCTATTTGATATATTTCAACAGCATGAAATTGATAAAAGCAGTGTTCAATCGTTGATCTGTAAAACAGATTTTGAAGGTCTTGATATCATTCCGGCTCATATGTCATTGGCCACCCTTGATCGCGTTATGGGTAATAGAAATGGCATGGGATTGGTATTGAAGCGAGCCATTGATGCATTAGAAGATGACTATGATTATGCATTGATCGATTGTCCTCCAATCTTAGGTGTGATGATGGTGAATGCATTAGCCGCGAGTACTCGGGTATTAATACCCGTTCAAACCGAGTTCTTAGCGATGAAAGGTTTGGAAAGAATGATGCGAACTTTGAAGATTATGAAAAAATCAAAACCGCACTCATTTTCTGTAACCGTTATACCAACGATGTACGATAAACGAACCAGAGCATCATTAACGACACTGCAAGAGCTGAAAGTACGATTTAAAGATTATGTGTGGCCGTCTGCTATACCGATTGATACCAAGTTTAGAGATGCAAGTTTGAAGCGTATGCCGCCCTCATACTGTTCAGCGAAAAGCCGAGGTGTGGTCGCCTATCAATCACTATTAACCTATTTGTTGAGGTCTGAACTCGATGATAATTAGAGAGAAAATATCGGGTGAACAAGCACTAGATGACTATTTTTCATCTCTTTTTGACGAAGGAGTCATTGATGCTCCTGATACAGTTATACAAGCTGAACCCGCGATAGCCATTGAAAAGAAAGTTGTCAAGATAAACGCAATCGTTCAAGCGCAACCCAAGATGCAACTGGTTTCTGAAACACCTATTGATGCTGTTTTTTCCGAAGCCCCAGAGCTAACAAATGTTCAACAATTATTAAATCAACTTAAAAATGTTGAGCCTATTACACAGCAAGATAATGAAATTGCTGCTAAAGTTGAAGTGATAGATTTAACAGAAGCAAGTGTGGATGAAGAGAGCACATTAGACGTTACAGTAGATGAAATTCAAGATTGGGTGGTAGAAAGCACACCTGAAATCGAAGTTAAAGCGAATGTCATCATCGAAGCAGACGTTGTAACTGAGATTGAACCAACTGTTGAAGTGCAACCAGACAGTCCATTGAACTGGCAAAAAACAGAAGTTGGTAACCACTTTCAACTGCTATTCTTTATTGTTAATGGCATGACGTTTGCGGTACAGCTTGCTGAATTAGGTGGTATACACGAGAAAAAAGAGCTGTCCTACTTAATGGGCCGACCAACTTGGTATTTAGGTATGCAGACTTCGAATGAAGCCAAATATCACGTGGTAGATACTGCCAAGTGGGTAATGCCAGAAAAATTGCAAGATGATAAACATCAAGATGCATACCGTTACATGGTGTTGCTTGGTGACAGTAATTGGGGACTGGCATGCAATCAACTTGTTGGTACCGAAACGATAACAAATGAACAGATCCGATGGCGGGAAACGGCTGGAAAGCGGCCGTGGCTTGCTGGAATGGTTAAAGAAAAAATGTGTGCCTTAATCCATGTTGAGGCTCTTGTTGCCATGCTTAATGCCGGTTTGGACATTAAAGGTATGGATTGCGAGCAAAAAGGATAGAAAATGTCTCAGACTAATGAAAAAGAAATACGTAAAGACCAAAATTCCGATGAAGTTCTTCAGTGGGTGACTTTTCAGCTTGAAGAGGAGACATATGGTATTAATGTAATGCAAGTACGTGAAGTATTGCGTTACTCTGAAATTGCACCAGTACCAGGCGCTCCAGACTATGTTATCGGTATTATCAATTTACGTGGTAACGTAGTCACTGTTATCGATACACGTTCGCGTTTTGGTTTGGTTCCTGGTGAAACCACAGACAATACTCGAATTATTGTTATTGAATCAGAGCGTCAAGTCATCGGTATTCTAGTTGACAGTGTGGCTGAAGTGGTATATTTACGTGCTTCAGAGATTGATACAACCCCAAGTGTTGGCACCGATGAAAGTTCTAAATTCATTCAGGGTGTGAGTAATCGCGAAGGTAAATTGTTGATATTAGTTGATCTTAATAAACTCCTGTCCGAAGACGAATGGGATGACATGGCTCATATGTAATGACAGAAGAACTTTTTAAACAATTGCCGCTGTTTCTTTCGTTAGGATCAGTGTGCTTATGTGTTGTTATCCTGATTTTGCAATTGAATCAGAGAAAGAGAACGGATATCAATCTGACTGAGGTTAAGTCACAACTGAGATCGGTGACTAAATTACACAATAGTTTAAAAAAACAGTTCGTAGAGTTACGAACTGCTTCTATCAATATGGGTCATCGACTGGTTGATGTGAACGAGCAACAACAAAATACGGCGGATAGAATTTCTGAGTTAGAGTTTGCTGACGCAGACAGTCGACTCTATTCACGGGCCAACAAACTGGTTAAGCTCGGTGCTGGTATCAATGAGTTGATGGAAGAGTGCGAACTTCCTAAAGCTGAAGCCGAGTTGATGATGTCTTTACAGAGCAAGTTATCTGGTAAAGAATCAATACCGCCATTAAGGCCAAACAAAAAAGAGTTGTAGCGTAATGTGAACGACTTCTTTCCTTATTTTAAGCCTTCATGATACTTACTCATGAAGGCTTTTTTATTGCTCATTAACCCTAAGGAGGTATTTGTTTTTATTGGCTTTTCTAAATATTTTGTAAAAGTAATAACTAACTCAATAAACGAAACATTTGTTTACTTTTATCGCCTGTCTAACTTGTTCTAAATCTAACTTTATCCATTTCTGTTGTGCTAGAATATCGGCTCTATTTACAGGAACTACTCTTTTCTATGCTAGAAATTCGTGATCTGCACTGTGTTCGAGATGAGCGTGTTCTTTTTGAACATTTAAGTTTTTCTATCGTCTCCGGTGAGTTAGTTCAAATTGAAGGACGAAATGGCGCAGGGAAAACCACCCTTTTACGCATTATTGCCGGTTTAGGTGATGCTGATGCTGGCAAGGTATTCTGGCGAGATGAAGCCGTTCAATCTGCACGAGAAGAGTTTCACAGAGAATTGCTTTTTTTAGGCCATAACACTGGCGTAAAAAAAGAGCTGACCGCATTTGAAAATTTAGCTTTTTATCAATCCATGCATGGTGTTTCTGATCATAAAATGTTGTGGGACGCACTGGCTAAAGTCGGTTTAGCTGGTCGAGAAGATGTATTAGCTGGTCAGCTATCTGCAGGTCAACAGCGCCGTGTTGCTTTAGCAAGACTCTGGATCAGTAATCATAAGCTGTGGGTTCTTGATGAGCCGCTAACCGCCATTGACAAACAGGGCGTGAAAGTCCTTGAAGCGCTGTTTAGTGAGCATGCAAGAAAAGGGGGGATGGTGCTATTAACCACTCACCAAGATATGTTTTCAGACAGTGATAACTTAAGAAAAATTAGGTTGGGCTCATAGATGGTAAACGCATTTTATCAAGTTGTTCGTCGAGAGTTACTGATTGCATTTCGTCGCCAAGCTGACGTATTAAACCCGCTTTGGTTTTTCATCATCGTGATCGCTCTTTTTCCATTAAGCATCGGTCCTGAGCCAAACTTACTTGCCAGAATTGCCCCAGGTGTTATCTGGGTAGCGGCGTTGTTATCGGCGCTACTTTCATTAGAGCGACTGTTTCGTGATGATTTTTCTGATGGTTCATTAGAGCAGATGATGCTGATGCCGAGTCCTTTATCTGTGCTTGTGTTAGCAAAAATCATTGCCCATTGGTTATTAACGGGTCTGCCATTATTGATCATCAGTCCGCTCTTGGCGGTTCTATTGTCATTAGATTGGCCAACCTTCAAAGTGATCGTGTTAACGCTACTGCTCGGGACGCCCACACTCAGTTTTCTGGGTGCTATTGGCGTTGGCCTAACGGTAGGGTTACGTAAAGGCGGTGTATTACTGAGTCTGCTGATATTGCCGTTATATATACCTGTTTTAATTTTTGCAACATCCGCGATAGATGCAGGGAGTTTAGGTATGGCCTACAATGGCCAACTAGCATTGCTCGCTGCTATGTTGATGGGGTCAGCGACATTAACCCCTTTTGCTGTTAGCGCCGCGCTCAGAGTCAGCGTTAACTAACAGCTTAAACCGATTTTATAATTTTATTTTTACACTGAACAAGTGAGAATACTCATGTGGAAGTGGCTTCATCCTTACGCAAAACCGGAAAAAACCTACAAACTTTGCAGTACGTTACTGCCTTGGTTTGCTGTGACGTCATTGTTGTGCTTAATCCTAGGATCCGTTTGGGGTTTGGCATTTGCCCCTTCTGATTATCAGCAAGGAGATAGCTTTAGGATCATTTATATTCATGTCCCCGCTGCGGCGCTCTCAATGGGGGTTTATCTGTCAATGGCCATCGCTGCATTCATCGGGTTAGTTTGGCAGTTAAAACTGTCTGACATGGCAGCAGCAGCAATGGCTCCAATTGGCGCTGTGTTTACCTTTATTGCGCTACTAACTGGTGCAGTATGGGGCAAACCAATGTGGGGAGCTTGGTGGGTTTGGGATGCTCGATTAACATCTGAGCTGATTCTACTGTTTCTCTATTTGGGTGTGATTGCACTCTACAGCGCATTTGACGATCAAAAAACAGCAGCAAGAGCGGCAGGTATTCTGGCCATTGTTGGGGTAATAAATCTCCCCATCATTCACTATTCAGTCGAGTGGTGGAACACCTTGCATCAAGGCGCCACGATCACTAAGTTTGATAAACCTTCAATTGCCCCTGAAATGCTCTGGCCTCTATTAATAAACATGCTTGGTTTCGGAACCTTTTTTACTACCGTGACTCTTATACGTTTTCGAAATGAAATTTTGCAACGTGAAGGACACAGACCTTGGGTTAGAGACCTTGTGAGGAAAAACGGATGAAGATGCACTTTGAAACTCTAGCTGATTTTTTTGCAATGGGTGGCTATGCAATGTACGTATGGGGTGCTTTTGGCGCAACGGCATTGGCTTTAATTTGGATTTTAGTGAGCAGTCTCCTAACTCGAAAACGCCTGTTAAAAGAGATTTCACAAAAAATTGATCGTGAAAAACGCATTCAAGACGCACAAAATTTGGAGAATACATTATGAATCCAAGACGCAAAAAACGTTTAGGGTTGATCTTAGCTTTAGTGATTGGTATCAGTTCGACAATTGGTTTGATGCTTTACGCACTTAACCAAAATATGGATCTTTTCTATACCCCGACCGAATTGGTTAATGGTAAACCTGACGGCAGTAAACCAGAAGTCGGTCAACGTCTAAGAATTGGAGGCATGGTTGTCGTAGGCTCAGTTAAACGCGACAGCGATTCATTGCGTATTAGTTTTAAAGTAGAAGATGTCGGTCCTCAAGTTACCGTAACGTATGACGGCATCCTTCCTGATCTGTTTCGTGAAGGACAAGGTATTGTTGCACAAGGTGTATTAGTCAATGCCACCACAGTTGAAGCACACGAGGTATTAGCCAAACACGATGAAGAGTATATGCCACCTGAAATTGCAGAAGCGCTGAAAAAAACGCATGAGCCACTGCAGTATTCAGACCAACAGACAGAAGGAAGTGTCCAATGATTGCTGAATTAGGTCACTTTGCGCTTATTGCCTCATTAGGGCTTGCTATCTTATTAAGCTTTTTCCCTCTATATGGTGCGTATAAAGGGAATGTTGCGATGATGCAGAGCGCAAGACCGCTCTCGTGGGGGATGTTCTTATTAATCGCCGTCTCTTTTGTCATTTTAATGTGGTCATTTTACAGCAATGATTTCACCCTTAAATATGTTGCCAGTAACTCAAACAGTTTGCTGCCTTGGTACTATCGATTAACCGCAGTGTGGGGCGCGCATGAAGGCTCGTTACTATTATGGGTGTTGATTCAAGCTGGTTGGACCGTTGCAGTTGCGAGTTTAAGTCGCGGCATGCCACAAGAGTCTATTGCACGTGTTTTAGCCATTATGGGTTTGATCACGCTCGGATTTTTACTTTTTATCATTGTCACATCCAATCCGTTTCTCAGAACATTGCCCGCGTTCCCAATTGATGGACGAGATCTGAACCCATTACTGCAAGATCCAGGCTTGATATTTCATCCGCCGCTTCTCTATATGGGCTACGTTGGCTTTTCTGTTGCTTTCTCTTTTGCTATCGCCTCGTTAATGTCTGGAAATCTAGATACGGCATGGGCGCGCTGGTCACGACCTTGGACACTTGCAGCATGGATGTTCCTAACGGTTGGTATCGCACTAGGTTCATGGTGGGCTTATTATGAACTTGGCTGGGGTGGTTGGTGGTTCTGGGATCCAGTCGAAAACGCATCATTTATGCCTTGGTTGGTTGGTACCGCATTAATTCACTCACTTGCGGTAACTGAAAAACGGGGCACCTTTAAAGCTTGGACAGTGTTATTAGCCATCAGTGCTTTCTCATTAAGCTTATTGGGCACCTTCTTAGTGCGTTCTGGTATTTTAGTGTCGGTGCACGCTTTTGCATCTGATCCTGCCAGAGGTATGTTTATTCTTGGCTTCTTAGTCGTGGTTATCGGTGGTTCATTATTACTGTACGCGTTGAGAAGTTCTAAGGTGAGAACTCGCGGTAATTTCAGTCTGTTTTCACGTGAAAATGCACTGTTAGCAAATAATATTCTGCTGATTACTGCATTGATGGTCGTGTTGATAGGTACACTATTGCCATTGGTACACAAACAGTTAGGTTTAGGTTCGGTATCGATTGGTGCACCGTTCTTTAATACACTATTTTCATGGTTAATGATCCCATTTGCTTTCTTATTAGGTATTGGCCCGCTCATTCGTTGGAAACGCGATAAAATTTCCAATATTGCCAACAAAATGAAGATAACGGCAGTGATCACTGTGCCATTGAGCGCGGTAATGGTGTTGATGTTATCGACCACTTTCCACTGGATGGCGATGTTAAGTTGGATGATGTCACTATGGATCATCATACTGCACGGTTTTGAAATTTATGAACGAGCGACGCATCGACATGATCTAGTGACCGGGCTTAAAAAATTAGGTCGCAGCCATTGGGCAATGGTATTAGGACATGTTGGTCTTGCGGTGACTGTCATTGGTATTGCCATGGTGCAAAACTACAGCATTGAAAAAGATGTACGTTTAGCGCCAGGTGAAAGCATTGTGGTTGAAGGGTATACCTTTAATTTTTATGGCTTACGAGATAACGATGGTCCTAACTACGATGGGTATATTGCCGATTTTGAAATTACCAAAGACGGTAAATTTATTAATAATCTGCATGCCGAGAAGCGTTTTTACACCACCGCGAGATCGATGATGACTGAAGCGGCGATTGACCGTGGCTTCACTCGCGATCTCTATGTCGCAATGGGTGAGCGTCTTGATGACAATGTCTCTTGGGCGGTTCGTATCTATTACAAACCTTTTATTCGTTGGATCTGGGCTGGTGCTATCTTTATGGCTTTGGCTGCGGCATTAGCAATATCGGATAAGCGTTACCGTTTTAGTAGCCGCAATAAACAGGAGGCGTAATCATGAATAAAAGTATTCTTTTTGTACCCTTGATTCTGTTTATCGCTTTGGTTGCGGTGTTTGGTAATCAGCTTAGTCGAAACTCTGACGGCGATGATCCAACTAAGCTCGAATCAGTATTGATTGGTAAGCCTGTACCAGCGTTTAAATTGGAAGATTTAGAACAAGCAGGCAAACTGCATGATCAAGCGATATTTAAAGGTGAGCCGCTGTTATTAAATGTTTGGGCGACGTGGTGTCCTACCTGTTATGCAGAGCATCAATACTTAAACACGTTGGCTAAACAAGGCGTAAAGATCATTGGTCTAAACTACAAAGATGAGCGCGATAAAGCGAACGGTTGGTTAAGAGAGTTAGGCAACCCTTACATGATCAGTCTGTTTGATGGTAATGGTATGTTAGGACTTGATCTGGGTGTGTATGGCGCGCCAGAAACGTTTTTAATCGATGCCAATGGGGTCATTCAATATCGTCATGTCGGGGATGTGAATGATCGTAATTGGAATGAAGTGCTAAAGCCAATGTATGATGCCATGTTAGCGGAGAATCAGTCATGAAAAAGATCGCTATCTTAATCATAAGTTGCCTATTCTTCACCGTTACGGCTTATGCCGCCATTGATGTCCATACTTTTGATTCAGTTGAACAAGAAGAGCAATTCCAATCGCTAAGCAATAAGTTACGTTGCCCTAAATGTCAAAACAACACCATCGCGGATTCTAACGCTGGCTTGGCTCAAGATTTGCGTCAAAAAGTATATGAGATGACCAAAGAGGGTAAGTCAGAGCAGCAGATCATTGATTACATGGTTGCTCGATATGGCAACTTTGTTACTTACGATCCCCCGATGACTTTAGCAACCTCAATATTGTGGTTTGGCCCGTTAAGTGTTTTGGTTATAGGGGTTGGTTTTATTATTGTTCGCAGCAGAAATAATGCTAAAAAAATCAAAGAATCAACGTCAGAAGAGTGGGACCAAGATCAGGAGGCACGATTAAAATCGTTACTTTCTGATTCAGATGAGAGTGTGACTACTCAGCAAAATTCAGACACTAAGCAGGTGAAAAAATGATGTTATTTTGGGTCTCTACCCTAATTTTAATCGCCATTGGCGCCGTGATTATTATTGTTCCGTTGTGGCAAGCTAAATCAACAGATGAAGATGCGCAGCGCGATCAGCTGAACAAAGCATTCTATAAAGATCGTTTGGCCGAGTTAGAAGAGGAGTCATCGGAAGGCTTGGTGAGCAATCAAGAGGAGATGATCAAAGAGCTAAAGCAATCACTGCTTGATGATATTCCACAATCTAAATCATCCACCATTACTGATAGCAGCAACGCAAGAGCATTTATCGTTCCCGCACTGTTAGTATTTGTTGCCGTTACTTATGCCCTCTATTTTAAGTTTGGTAATTTAGACAAAGTAGAACAGTGGCAAGATGTGGCGCAGCGACTGCCTGCGTTATCTCAAAAACTCATGGCACCGGAAGGCGTAGAATTAACAGAAAAAGAGATGGTTGAAATCATCTTATCGCTCCGTACTAAACTTCATGATCAACCTAATGATGCAATGGGATGGTTACTGCTTGGTCGTATCGGCATGGCAAATCGCGATGCGGAGACGGCGTCAGGAGCCATGGAAAAGGCGTATCGATTAGAACCAGGCAATCCGGATATTCAACTTGGTTATGCTCAAGCGATGATGCTGAGCGGCGATGAAGATCAAGCCAATCGAGCGCGTGACATGTTACGTGTGGTTGTGTCTAAAGATAGTACTAATCTACGCGCACTGTCACTGCTGGCCTTTGATTCTTTTGAACGTGGAGATTATCGAGGAGCGATTGTGGCTTGGAGCACAATGAAAAAAGCCATTGGTCCTGATGATAACCGCTATGAGATGTTAAATCGTAGCATTGAAAGAGCACATTCACGAATGAACCCTGAAAAAGTCGTTGCTGGAAAAAGTGTGACGGTAACGATTGAGTTATCAGACGCTGTGCAGTTGCCTAAACAAGGTGTTGTGATTGTCTCGATACACAGTGCTGATGGTGCCAGAATGCCGGTTGCCGCCGTTCGATTACCCATTGGTCAATTTCCTTTAACGGTGACTTTGGATGACAGTAACAGCATGATTGCTGAGCGTAAACTCACATCACTGACTGAATTGATGGTACGAACTCGCATTGATCTTGATGGCAATGTATCAACCAAAGCGGGCGATTGGTACGGTGAAAGTGAAGCGGTAGCATTTGGCGAACCAGTGACGGTATTGATCAACAAACAATACTAACCTTTTACTAGGTGAGTTTAATAACCATTAAAGTTATTCGCATATCACTTTAATATGATGGGCTGGCAGCGTTGGCCGTTAATTTCAATGACTTACCGTTATCAGGTCTTATCAGTATGATACTTGATCACTAAACATTGATTTATCGTATGATCTCTCCCTGTTCCTCGTTATAATTAATTATCATTAGTGTCTGTTTTCGTTTTAGGGATAAAGTGTGCAAAAGTGGTTTGGTATCGTTTTGGTACTTGTTATTGGATTATCGGGTTGCGCTCAAACTCCTGAAAGTGAGATCTTCTCTGTCACCGCCCCTAAAAATGTCGATTATTCCGTTGTGGATGAAGAGAGTGGACTTGATAGCGATATTAACGACCCGCTCGAAGGCTTTAACCGCTGGATGTGGGATTTTAACTATGACATATTGGATCCATACGTCGCGAGACCTGTTTCAGTCGGTTACGTCACCTACATTCCGTCTCCTGTGCGAAAAGGGGTCTCAAATTTTTTAGCTAATCTTGATGAGCCCTCGAGTATCGTCAATAATTTATTGATGGGCAATGGTGATAAGGCTCTTATTCACTTTAACCGTTTCTGGATCAACACCTTTTTTGGAATAGTGGGTGTTATTGATATCGCCAGTGCTGCCGAGATCGGCAAGTTGGATAACAAAGAGTTTGGCGATGCGCTGGGTAATCATGGTGTGGGGCATGGACCGTATGTCATGTTACCGGTTTATGGCCCAGTCACCGTTAGGAATACCGGTGATTTTGTCGATGGTCTCTATCTACCTCTCTCATACCTAGGTTTCGTACCAAGTGTCGGTAAGTGGTTATTTGAAGGGATGGAGTCTAGGGCTGCATTAGTCTCTCAAGAAGTGTTGCTTGACAACTCTCCTGATCCTTATGCATTAACACGTAGCGCCTACCTTCAACGACAAGATTTTAATGCCGAGGTTGATAGTGATGAGCAAGCCTTAGATGATGAGCTTCTGCTTGAAGACTTTATGGATGAGATAGACGCTGAGTAGTTGGAAACATTAAATTTATGAATAGCACATTAAGAATTTTAGCAGCAAGTAACGATGAAACACGCTAATCTTAATGTATCGACTCATGTAGATAACGTCACAGTAGCCAAAATAATGAATAAAGACGATTTTGAAAAAGCGACGGCTAATTTAAAAAAAGCAGTGCCACTGATGATCAAGCACCGGGTTTCTGCGACGCCAACCAATTATGCTTTATGGTATACCTATGTGGATAATGCTATCCCCGCGCTTAACAGCGATATGGATCAAGTGTTGGAGAGTTATGGTTTATGTCCACCTGCTGCGGGTGAGAAGCTTTATAATAATTATGTCGCCAGTAAAGCGGAAACCAATTTTCGAGAATTACGTGCCAGTGTGGATGTGTTGTTAACTGAGGTGACGAGTTCAATGACAGATACTATTGCCGGTACTGCTGCATTTACTCAGATGGTCGATAAAAGCTTTGACAGCCTGGCTCGAGTCGAAGACGAAGGGTTGAGCATTGAAGAGGTGATGACGGTAGTTCGTCAATTAGTCAATGAGTCTCGAGAGATTCGCCACTCGACCAAATTTCTGAATAGCCAATTGAATAACGCCAAGGGTGAGATCACGAACCTGAAAGAGCAGTTGGTCGAAGTGCAAAAAGATGCGCTGTTTGATAGTTTATCGAGCCTCTATAACCGCCGCGCATTTGACCGAGACATTACCGCGTTGTGCAAAGCGAATCAGCCAATGTGTTTAGTGATATTGGATATTGATTATTTTAAGATGTTTAACGATGAGTATGGCCATCTTTTTGGCGATATGGTGATTAAATCGTTAGCACGACGTTTGCAGTTAAGTTGTCAAGATGGGGTAACGGCATACCGTTATGGTGGTGAAGAGTTCGCTATGATTGTGCCCAATAAATCGCTGCGCATGGCGAGGCAGTTTGCTGATGGTTTACGCCGCGCGATTGAAAAAATGTCAATCAAAGATCGCCGCAGCAGCAAACGGATAGAGAGCGTTACCGCTTCGTTTGGTGTGGCGGAGTTCAGCAAAGGCCAGTCATTTAATGCACTGATAGAAAAAGCCGATCAGCAGCTGTATGACGCCAAACGTTTGGGCAGAAACCGGGTGATGCCGCTGTAAACACCGATTTCATTGCAATAAAAAAGGTTGACCACTTGGTCAACCTTTTTTGTTCTGCCTAGAAACTAGAAACTAGAAACTAGAAACTAGAAACTGCGGGTGTACTGCACGCCTAGTAATACTGCGTTAGCACGAGTGGTTGCATCAATAGAAGATAGTACAGTGCCACCAGAGGTCACCTTTTCTTCATGAACGGTAACATCTTTACCTACTAGGTAGGTGGCACCAAAGTCGATGTTGGATTTGGCATCAAGATGGTAGGTAAAACCAGCTGAAAACCATTGACGATCAGAGTCTGGTACAGAAATTGAAGTCACTTCATCTTGTGCACTCTGGTCATACATGTAACCAGTACGCAGTGTCCACTCCTCGTTGAGGTAGTAAGTACCACCGATTGAGTAGTGCATGGCGTTTTTCCATTTATAGGTATTGATGGTGCCGTGCGCGTCACTATCCAAAGTGTCAAATGCTGCCCAACCAATCCACTGCACGCTGTAGTGCACCGCAAATTTGGTGTCTTCTAAGCGGTGGTAACCGGAAAATTCCGCCATATCAGGCAATGGCATGTACAAGGTGTCGTCATTAGCGACCGGCTGACTGAGGTTAGGAGCATAAGTAATATCACCTTTGGCTTCAAGCTCTGGGCTGTAGTGGTAAGAGAGGCCAAAACGGTTGTTTTCGTTTAGCTCATATACGGTTCCAAGGTTAAAACCAAAGCCAATGCCAGCGGCATCGGCATCTAATGCAGTTGTATTAGCAGCGCCACCTGGGAAAGTCGCACTGAAATCGCGCTGAAGTTTGCCTGTGCCATAGATGATGTCTAAACCCGCGCCGATGCTCCATTGCTCATCAATACGGTATGAACCGCTGAGACCTAAGTTCATACTCTTCACGTCGGTCAGACCGCCATACTCTGAGCCCACAAAGTTGTCATCAAATTCGGTTTTGGTGCCAAAGTTGGAATAAAGGTTTACACCTACCGCGAATTTTTCATTGATCGGCACAATCACGTGGATGTTGGGTACATAGGAAGTATCCCCTGCATCGCTGTAATTTGAATCAGCAGCGGGGCTGCCTAAAGAATTATATGTTGAATCTTTAACTTCAATTTCAGAAGCAATCGAAACCACACCCAAAGAGAGGGAAACGTCATCGAAAAGGGCCATGGCTGCTGGGTTACGAGCCATTACTGACGCGTTATCAGCGATAACCGCATCACCAGCAAATGCGCGACCTAGGCCGGTTGCGGATTGCGCGTTAAGTTGGAAACCAGCTGCGGTAGCCTGTTGAGTGGTTAGCAATACTGCTGCTGCTAACAGGGTCTTCCTGAAGAGTTGTGGATTATTCATAATTATTATTTTCCATGTTCTATGATGATTTAGAAAAACGCTTCCTGTTTTTCTCTACTGCATGTATCAAGCACATGTAATTTTTGTGCCAGAATTTTATATAAATTAGCATAGAGTAGAAATCCGACCAGTACATGAAAAACAACTAAATACGTGATCTTGCCCTTACTTTGCATAAATAGTAGGGAACTTCGCTGAACTTAAAGTAAATGCTCTATAATTGGTTAATTTACGCACGAAAATTAAAGAGGGTTTGATTGATATAGGTCAATATATAGTTGAAGTAAAAAGGATTTTCGGAGGATTAAGTGGCCAATATATCGCTATTAGCCACTGAGTAATGAAGACTATATTTTAAAGGTTAGATTGCTTTCAAGCTGTTTGGTGATTGCGGTAAGATTTTCTGCTTTATCACCAACAACTATCAAACTGGATGCATGTCCTTGTGCAGAAGATAGCGCAACCACCTCACCTTTTAAGTGATCGTCGTCGAACAGGTAGTCTTTGACACTGTTTGTCGGCACAACAAATACGGTGATTCGATCGTGTTCACCTTGCATCACTAAATGCAGCGCTGCGCCGATACCGGTAAAGCTGCAGTGATTGACATAATAAATGTGGGCAGGCAGTTCATGTACAAACTGTTGACCAAAAGGCGCCAGTTTTGAATTGACCTGTTGCAGAGACACTTGCTCGTCGGCAATATCGGTCATCCCTGCTTCATCAACCACGTGGGCAAGAGCTGTATCACCGAGAGACGCTTGAGCGGTTGGAATGATCACATTACGCCAGTTAAGCTGACCAATCATCAATCCACAGACAAAAGCGACGGAAGCGGCAATGGCCAGATAGTTACGGGGAGACTTTTCCTGCACATGAGTTTCTGCAGCCTGACGAAACAAAATGGTGTCGGCAAGATCGTCTGGGACCTCTACATCAAGGGTCTGTTCAATTAAGCTGTCTAAATGATGCAACTCTCCCACCAGTTGTTGATTGGATGAGTTACCTTTTAATGCTTCAAGGATATCGTGGCTTTTATCGTGCGGATTAGCCAAAATTCTGCGACGGAATTCTAAATCATCCATTGTTTTGACCCTCATGTTGATGTTGTTTATCCAAGCTTTCTTTCAATTGATTACGAGCTCTAAACAGTCGAGTCATCACCGTATTACGATTTAACCCTAAAATGTCAGAGATCTCTTCTCCACTAAAACCACCGATAACTTGCAACAGCAGGGGTTCTCGATATTCAGCCTCAAGATTTAATATCTTTTGATGCAGCCAATGTTTTTCAATATCATCTTCACTGTGACAGAGGCTTTTATCTTCCACATAGTGATCATCAATATCGACTAACTCCAGTCGTTTTCTCTCAAAACGTCGCGCATTCTCTCGTCTTAAAATGGTGATCAGCCACGATTTTGCGGATTTGTCATCTTTTAAGCTGTCCAGAGATCGCCACGCTCGAAGGCAGGTCTCTTGCACCAAATCTTCGGCAATGCTTTTGTCTTTACATAACCAGTAGGCATATCTAAAGAGGTCTTTATGCCAAGCTCTTACTAGAGCTTCATATCTTTTTTGTTTGTCCATACTTTTATAGACCGAGTCGTCGCTGTTTTTATTTCGATCTTTTTTACGAAAGGAGAAAAGTTGGCTCATTTCATTCATTCCTAAATATGCAGGCAATGCATCAAGTTGCTCTGTAACCGCAATCTATTTTCACACCAATATTGATCTGCTTCAAAAGTCGATATGTCATTAAGGTTATAATAGTAACGTTATCTAGCTACTCGTAACGTGACTGTTAGGTTTTAGTGTTGAGATAGGTAACACATCCTTATGAAAGCTGGCGATATCGATTCACTCTTATTGACTTCTGGTGTTTTGATGTCTCTTATACAACTCTCTGACAACAGTCAGCACTTGTTAATAGCAATTTACAGCTTATTTACCGCATCTTAAATAGATGCGGTTTTTTTTAACGTATCTATTCAGTCTACAGCTTGCCATTCGAATTGACACTTTACTCACCCACATTCATTGCAAATATTCAGTAATAGATCGATTAGGTCATACTATTTTTCAAACAACAGTTTTAAATTTAGTAACATTTCAGTTACAATCGATCAGGTCAGACCTCTTAATCGCCAGTAACCTCGATTTAAGATGGGTCAATAAATAAGGAGATGTGATGAGAACGCCACAAAATTTAACCACTCGTTCAGGGGAGCGAATTGCTGTCGTCACGGGACTAAGAACACCATTTGCTAAGCAGTCAACTGCATTCAGTACCGCCCCAGCGGTAGACATGGGTAAGATGGTCGTTAACCAGATGTTAAATCAGTTTGATATTGATCCCGCTATTATTGATCAAGTGGTATTTGGCCAAGTGGTGCAAATGCCTGAAGCGCCCAATATTGCGCGTGAAATTGTGTTAGGAACAGGTATGAATGTCAGCACTGATGCGTACAGTGTTACTCGCGCTTGTGCCACCAGTTTTCAAGCTGCAGCCAATGTTGCTGAGAGCATTATCTCTGGAACGATTGATGTCGGCATTGCCGGTGGGGCAGACTCTTCGTCTGTATTGCCGATTGGTGTATCAAAAAAATTCGCGGCGACCTTATTAGCATTGAGCAAAACCAAAACAGTTGGCCAAAAAGTGGCGTTACTGCGAAAGCTGTCGCTAAAAGATTTGGCTCCGGTGCCCCCTGCGGTTGCCGAGTACTCAACTGGCATTAGCATGGGACAGACTGCTGAGCAGATGGCTAAATCCCACTCGATCAGTCGTCTCGCCCAAGAAGAGTTAGCGCATCGCTCGCACACCTTAGCAGCAAAAGCGTGGGCTGATGGTTTGATTCAAGGGGAAGTGATGACTGCCTGTCCAGAGCCTTATAAATCCTGGATAGCAAAAGATAACAATATTCGAGAAAACTCGACCTTAGAGAGTTACGCAAAACTCAGACCTGCATTTGATCGCAAGTATGGGTCGGTCACTGCTGCAACCAGCACGCCACTGACGGATGGTGCTGCGGCACTATTAATAATGAGAGAAGGTCGAGCCAAAGAGCTTGGTTTAGAGGTTCTGGGTTACATTCGCTCATACGCCTTTTCAGCGATAGATGTCCATCAAGACATGTTGATGGGCCCCTCTTATGCCACGCCAATAGCCCTAGATAGAGCAGGCATCACCTTAGCGGATCTGACCCTAATCGATATGCATGAAGCGTTTGCCGCACAGACATTAGCCAACGTAAAAATGTTCGGCTCCGCTCAGTTTGCCAAAGAGAAGTTAGGTCGAAGCCAAGCGATTGGTGAGATTGATATGGATAAGTTTAATGTGTTGGGCGGCTCCCTTGCTTACGGTCACCCGTTTGCGGCAACTGGGGCAAGAATGATCACCCAAACTTTACGTGAACTGAAGCGTCGCGGTGGCGGTTTAGCTCTGAACACGGCTTGTGCGGCGGGTGGATTAGGCGCGGCAATGATTTTGGAGGCAGAATAATGAGTCAGTCAACGGTAGTAGAAAAAAACGTTTCAGAGAGCGAAAAAAACGCTGAGATAAAAAAGGATGGTGCGACCCTAGCACCCTCGTCTGCATTTACCTTATCCATTGATGATAATGCGATAGCTTGGCTGACCATTGATGTACCCAATGAGAAAATGAATACGTTGAAGGCCGTTTTTGCCCAGCAGGTTACCGATGTGTTGGATGAGATTGACCAACGTAAAAAAGAGATTAAAGGGGTGATTGTTCACTCAGCCAAACCGGACAATTTTGTTGCAGGTGCAGACATTAGAATGTTAGATGCTTGCACAACGGCAGTAGAAGCACAGCAGTTGGCAGAACAAGGACAAGCCCTATTTGCACGCCTTGAAGGGTTACCATTTCATGTGGTTGCTGCCATTCACGGGCCTTGTCTTGGCGGTGGATTAGAGTTGGCATTAGCGTGCCACTCAAGAGTGTGCAGCGATGCAGATATCACGCGAATCGGTCTGCCTGAAGTGCAACTTGGCCTGCTTCCAGGTTCGGGTGGTACACAGCGTCTTCCAAGGTTAGTGGGTGTGTTGCCAGCGTTAGATATGATTTTAACGGGAAAGCAACTACGCGGTAAAAAAGCAGCGAAGCTGGGCGTGGTGGATGCGTGTGTTCCGGAGTCCATATTATTAGACGTGGCTCAAAAGCTGGCATTAGGAAAGAAACCAAAACGTCATTTAGGCACTAAAGAGTGGTTAATGGCGAAAAACCCGCTAGGAAGAGCTGTCATTTTTGATCAAGCGGCGAAAAAAACCAATGCTAAAACGAGAGGCAATTACCCAGCAGCCGATGCCATTTTAGAAGTGATTAAAATAGGGCTGCAAAAAGGGATGAAAAAAGGACTGCAGTTAGAGGCCAAACGCTTTGGTGAACTGGTGCAATCTTCGGAATCAGCGGCGTTGCGCAGTATCTTTTTTGCCACTACCGCAATGAAAAAAGAGCAAGGAAGTGATGCTGAACCTAACGTGGTATCGAGCGTTTCCGTTCTTGGTGGTGGCTTGATGGGGGCGGGAATCGCTCATGTCTCAGTTGCTAAAGCGAATATTCCAGCCCGTATTAAAGATGTCTCTAATGATGGTGTGTTAAACGCACTCTCGTATAATTTTGCTCTTTTTGAGAAACAGCGTAAACGTAGAATTATTACCAAAGCGCAACAGCAGCAAAAGATGATGCAACTGTCTGGTGCTATCGATTTTACCGGGTTTGCTAAATCTGATGTGGTGATAGAAGCGGTATTTGAGGACTTGGCCCTTAAGCAGCAGATGGTGGCCACAACAGAAGAGAACGGTAAAGAGGGGGTGATTTTTGCCACCAATACCTCATCGCTGCCCATACACCAGATAGCTGAAGGCGCTAAAAAGCCCGAAAATATTATTGGTTTGCACTATTTTAGTCCGGTAGAGAAAATGCCGTTAGTGGAAGTCATTCCGCACCAAGGCACTTCGGATGAAACGATCTCTACCGTGGTATCACTGGCGAAAAAGCAGGGAAAAACGGCAATAGTGGTTGCTGATAAAGCAGGGTTTTATGTCAACCGTATCTTAGCTCCCTATATGAATGAGTCGGCTCAAGTATTAATGTCTGGTGAGCCGATTGATCATATTGACCGCGCTCTGCTTGATTTTGGTTTCCCAGTTGGCCCCATTACTCTGCTTGATGAAGTCGGCATCGATATTGGTTCGAAAATCATGCCGATTTTGGTTGCTGAACTTGGTGAGCGATTCCAAGGGCCAGATGTGTTTGATCTGCTGTTGAAGGACAATCGAAAAGGTCGAAAAACCAATCGAGGTTTCTACCGTTATAAAGGTAAGAAAAAAGCGGTCGATAAATCGGTGTATAAACTGCTAAAGCTCAAACCGGTTCAAAAGCAGTCAGCCCCAATTATTGCCAAACGTTGCGCGTTAATGATGCTTAATGAAGCGGCTCGTTGTTTGGATGAGGGCATTATACGCTCTGCCCGTGATGGGGATATTGGCGCCATCTTTGGCATTGGTTTCCCTCCATTCTTAGGCGGTCCTTTCCGTTACATGGACAGTGTCGGGATCAGTCAGATTGTTGATGAGATGAATCAACATGCGAAAAAGTATGGTGATAGATTTTTGCCATGCGACATATTGGTTGAGATGGCGGAAAACAGTCGACGTTTTTATTAAGTTGACCGGTCCTGATATGGGTTAATAGAAAAGAGCCGTAAAGGCTCTTTTTTGTTAAAACATAAAGCTTAAGTTGGCGGCGGCGCCAATTTGGTTTTCACCCGCGTAGGAGCCTGCGAGATCAATATTAAACACACCAAACGGACTGATACCAATACCAGCAGTGATAGCGTCATCAAGTGTATCTTCCATGTCATGTTGATAACCGGCTCGTAGTTGTAGCCAATCAAAGGCATTACCCTCGATACCAACACGAACAAACTGGGTATCATCATCCACATTCTTAAAGCGCTCTTGACTCATCAGTTCAAGATCAAGACCCACAGTGAAGGCCTGAACCGTATAAGCACCAGCGATGGTCAGCTGTGGACTCATCTCGTAGGTATCACTCCTACCTGCAACCGTAATGGTGTTGACATCTTGTTTGAGTATATTTTGTAATGACGCGCCGACTCTAAAGTTATCTTTAAGCCAGACTGCGCCAATATCAAGATTGGCTGCGCTGTCGGTTTTCTCATTTTCATCATAATCTGAGACATCAAAATCTTCGACCGTGACTCGTTCAATATAAGTACTAAACTGTTGGTATTTTGGGGTGATACCAAACGAAAATTTCTCCCCTGAAATTTCATACTGCTTAGCAAAAGCGACACCATATTCAGCGTAACCAAAGCCCAAAAGGTCAGCAAAAGATTGTGTATAGTCGGCTATGTTTACGTCGGTCACCACAACAACATCAACAAACCCCTTAGTATAAAAGTTAATTGATATTGTCTCATTGGGGATGGCAACAGCGATACCAGCGGCGGCTTTTACTGCCAGTGGTGCGTTTCCGTCTAGCTCTATTAACAGGCGGTCGATATCAACTTGTGCGCTAAGGTCACCGCCTTCTAATCGTTTAATCTCATCTTGAAGATCATCCATTGTATCGATCGTGTTATCCACATCACTTGCATTAATGGCAACGGCGGGAATAAGAATCGCCGCATTATCCGATTTTCTATATACGGCGACTAATGCTGGATTATAAAAAGGAGCCGCTAAGTAATCTGCAGTGGCGACCCCGATATTTCCCATACCATTCGAACGACCATCGGCGGAAAATGTGGCGGAGTGAGCATAGGTGCTGGCAATCGTTAAACCGGCCACAACAATCAGTTTTTTATTCATTGATGATCCCTTAAATATTCGATGCGCATGAAAGTAGCGCGTCAAGTTCCATATTTAAGAATAGGACAATAAAATGGTTTTTCCAGCGATGTAGCGCGTTAACCGAGCTCTACATCTTTTGCTCTGAGTTGAAAGCGGTCAATAGATCCAATCTCTTTACCAATGTGAAGCCTATCAAGCTCGTGATGAGCTTCACCTTGGCTGTGCATGATTAAGCGATTCGCCGTACGGGGTTTAAGGTCAGATACAATAAAGCGCAGCATTTCAGATCGGGATAAATTGCTGAGTTCGGAGATAACTTTTTCTCGCTGATCAAATTGATAGTCTTTATTACCAATGCTTACCCATAAACGTTGCCCACGGGTTCTGAGGTTAGTATCTACTTCGTTTATCTGATCAATCAGTCCCATTTTACTGCTGTTCCAATGGTAGTCACTCAGTTCGAGCAGTACTAAAGAGAAGGCATTAATAAACTCATCAATCGCTTCTTGCAAATGCGCAGGAGAGGCCATCGGTGACTGTACGTACATAATGAGACCTGGGTGTTTATTTAATGGAAGATTGCCTGTCCCGACCATATAACCTAACTGCTGTTTGGTTCTTATCTCATGAAAAAAGGTGGCGGACATAAGGTGGTTAGCCAAAGTGTAGATAGCAATGTTGACGGGTTCAGTGCTGACGGATTGATAATAAACCAATATCGCTGAATCAGCGTGTTGACAGAACAGCTCTTTTTGAAAAGTGCCAGACTCACCTAACATGATCAATGGACGCAATGACTCATCATACTTTTGGTCTTGAACGTGCAACGTGGTCTTAACCGTCTCTGCAAGCTTCAAAGCATCGTTAACCAACCAGTCGCCATAAACGAACATATCAATATGAACTTCGGCAAACATCGCTTTAACAAAGGGGGGAAGCTCTTCAACTTGAATGCCCTCTAACGCCTCAATAAGATCTGGGTATGGTGGGTTGTTAGGTTGCAAAATACCAGTAAGTGCGTTGAAAAGCTGAGAAATAGGACGATCTTTGGCGGCATTATTCCAATTTCTGAGCAGTAAGGTTTTGATGACATCAAAGCGTTTTTGGCTAAATTTTCGTTCACTGAACTTGTTTAAGATCAGATCCAATAGTAGCGGTTGTTTTTGGCTAAAACCTGAAATGGCCAATGTTACGCCGCCTTGGTGAGCGTAAATGTTGTAATTCATTCCGGCGACTTCGGCTTGATAGGTCTCTTGGCTGAGTGAATCCATTAACATCTCAACACAGAGACGCGTTTTTACAATTTTACGAGCCGTTGACACCGCGTGAGGGCTATCAATGGCAATGTAGATAACCCCTTTAGGGATTCGAAATTCGTGCTCTTGTTTATGCCAAAGCCTGAAACCAGGTAATTCTTGTACTATTTTCGGATTGCCATCATTGCCCTCGAGTTCATGGGGTTCCAATTGATGACAGATGTATGGATTTTTTTCAGGCATCGATAAACGAGCATTATTACCTGGGTTTTGCCAAAGTGTTAGCTGCTCTGCTGTGAATGGTGTCATTGAGTATGGCGTATCATACCAATCGTCTGTTTGGTTATACTCTTGCCCTTGAGCAACGAGGGTGATGCGCGCATTTTGTACCGTGAAATAGTTGATTATCTCTTTAATGTCTTGCTCACGATATTCATTCATCATGTAGTCAGCATAAATCGTATCATTTTCAGAAAATCGCTGCATGTTCATGACTAGATGGCTAACGATGTCGATCGGTTTTGTTTTTTCTTGGAAACGAAAAGCAGACTCTAAAACGGCTTTTTTCTCATTGTAGCGCCACAAATCTAATCCGGATGTGGTGATCAGGTCAATAAACTGAAAAGTGATGGTGATGATTTTTTCTTTGTATTTTAACCCGCGCTCAGTGAGCCCAAATCCAATGGTAAACTCGCGATAGTTACTGCCTCGGACACCACCTCCAGCGGAAAGGGCGGTAATATAGCCTAAGTTTTTTAAATAACCCAATAGACTACCCGGCCCTTCGTAACCAATTAAGTGAGCAATGTATGAAAGGGGCTTGGTTTGATAAAAATTATCAATATTTGGCAGTGAAAAAGAGAGCGTCAGTTTTCGCATCTCTTTAAGCGGCTCTATGGTTATCCATTGAGATTTTTGCGCTTCCGTCAGCAGGGGAACATCAATGCTTTTTCCTACTAAATTTTTATTGGTAATGGATGAGAAATGGTGCTCGGCGAGTTGGTTCAGTTGGTCTAAATCTTGAGGCCCTAATATAACCGCTGTCATCAGATCTGCAGAGTAGTGATTTTGATGAAAGGCAATGATCTCATCTCGAGTATTCGACCCGTCTCTGTCTGCAAGGGTATCAGTGCTGCCGACAGAAAACTTTGAGAAAGGGTGTTGAGGATTGGTCGTCTGTTTTTGTACTTGATATAAGCGGCGAGAATCCTCTTTTAACTTCAGTTTGTATTCTGAATCGACAGCTTGTCGCTCTTTGTCGAGTGCATCGGCATTAAAAAGTGGGGCGTAAAAGAATTGGCCAAAGCGCTCGAGCCCCTCATCAAACAAGTCAGGATTGATGTCAAAGAAAAAAGTGGTGTGCTCTGTGCCTGTCCATGCGTTGTTGTTGCCGCCATGTTGATTGATGAAAGATTGAAACTCACCCACTTTAGGGAATTTTTCAGTGCCTAAAAACAGCATGTGTTCTAAGAAATGAGCCATGCCTTCTCGGTCAGCGGGATCATCAAAATGACCGACGTTAACGGAAAGAGCCGCAGCAGAGCGAGAGGCCTGGTCATCATTGATCAGTAGTACTCTTAATCCATTGCTAAGAACGACGTAGCGGTATTTTTTATTATCATTAGGGCTAACGTGCACTTTGGCGCTCCATTGTGGAAGATTATTCTGTAATTATGGCGTTGATGTAACAGAGTAGCAAACATAAGCGTTACGATTTTAAAAAAAATTGCTACCATCGTGACTTATGTACAAATTGCGGATGTGTTTATGCAAGTGTTGATTATGCGTCATGGTGAAGCGGGCAATATTGCTCCAAGTGATGCGGAACGAGAACTGACTCCGAAAGGTGAGTTGCAATCTCTGAATATGGCCAAATGGTTATCTAATCAGCTTGAGAGTAAAATTGACTATGTATTAGTAAGCCCTTACATCAGAGCTCAACAAACATGGGATGTAGTAAAGCACGAACTGGACTTTGACCATCAGAACGTTGAAGTGTGTAAGGACATTACGCCCTACGGCCAATCTGAGTTGGTCATTGAATACATCAATGCATTAGCTGCCATGAAGTCTCTACAGACGATTTTGGTGATCTCTCACCTTCCTCTTGTCGGGTATATGACTGCGGATTGGGTCGCTGGTTTATCTCCACCGATGTTTACTACTTCTTCAATTGCGGCTGTTAATGTGAATCTTGAAACCGCGGTTGGTGAGTTTTGTTGGATGCAATCACCCAACAAACTGTAGTATGGAAATATCGACTATTTATCTGGTATTTGCAGCAGGACCAAAATAGCGCCTGCACCACCAAACTCAAGAGGAGCTTGGTGAAAAGCCATTACGTCTGGGTGCTGAGCTAACCAAAGGGGCACTTTCTGTTTTAAGATGTGCTTACCAATACCGTGCATCACAGAGGCACAAGCTACATTCTCTTTTATACAGTAAGCAATCAAAGCACCAAGCTCTCTTTTCGCTTCTTGTTGCTTCATTCCGTGCATATCTAGATAGACATCTGGAATGTAAACCCCTCTTCTTAAACGCTTTACTTCATATTTTGACACGTCATCACGCGAGTAACGAGTCGGTCCATCTTCATTGAGCAGTGGAACGAACTCATCCGAGAAGAAAAACTCTTGGTCTTTGGCTTCGCGGTCTTTTTTTGTCTCTTCTTGCCTGCTAAACCGCTTACGAGGTCGCTGGATTATGGTATCCTGTTGCAACTTTTTAATGCCCTTTACTGTATCGCGAAATAGCAGAAGATCGTCGCTCTCAATGTGCTCTTTTTTGCTCATAATTCGTTTCCAACTTTATCTTGCAGTATTGTAGCGCGAATCGGAGTCAATTTTGGATAAGATTTTCATAGATGAGGTTGTGGCTGAGCTTCGTACCTTACAAGATATGTTACGTTGGACAGTCAGCCGTTTTAATGCCGCGGGGCTTTTTTATGGTCACGGTTCTGATAACGCATGGGATGAAGCGGTACAATTGGTATTACCAACAATCTATTTACCGATTGATATTCCTGCGCATGTACGAGAGTCAAGGCTAACTACCAGTGAGCGTCAACGCATTGTCGAGCGAGTGATTCGTCGTGTTAATGACCGTACACCAACCTCTTACTTAACCAATAAAGCGTGGTTTTGTGGGTTAGAGTTTTTTGTCGATGAACGAGTGTTGATTCCACGTTCACCGATTGGTGAGTTGATAGAAGCACAGTTCCAGCCTTGGTTAATCGAACAGCCAACCCGCATTATGGATCTCTGTACGGGCAGTGGTTGTATTGCCATCGCTTGTGCGTATGCTTTCCCTGATGCTGAAGTAGATGCCATTGATATCTCTGCGGATGCATTAGAAGTGGCTGAGCAGAATATTCAAGAGCACGGTTTGGATCAACAAGTATTCCCAATTCGTTCTGATCTGTTCCGTGATCTGCCGAAAGACAAATACAACATGATCGTCTCGAATCCTCCTTATGTGGATCAAGAAGACATGGGAAGTCTGCCGGAAGAGTTTCAGCATGAGCCTGAGTTGGGTTTAGCTGCAGGTACTGATGGCTTGAAATTGGTACGTCGAATTCTCTCAAATGCGCCTGACTATCTTACTGATGATGGTATTTTGATCTGTGAAGTGGGCAACTCCATGGTTCATATGATGGAGCAGTATCCAAATATTCCATTTACCTGGATAGAGTTTGAAAATGGTGGGCATGGTGTCTTTATGTTGACCAGAGAACAGTTAATAGAGTGCAAAGAGGAATTTTCTCTTTATATTGATTAAGCCATTTTCGTTTAAAAATGATTAACCCGATCTTGGAATCGGGTTTTTTTTGGATCCATTTTGTTAAATCAGTTAGGTAATCTCTTTACACTTTGCAGAGATAAGGCGATTATTAAATGATAGAGCAAAGACATTCATTGAGTATCTACAGGGGAAGTAATGGCGGGTAATACAATTGGACAACATTTTCGAGTGACGACTTTTGGCGAAAGTCATGGAATTGCTCTGGGCTGTATTGTTGATGGCTGTCCTCCGGGCCTAGAGTTATCTGAAGCGGATCTGCAAACCGATCTAGACCGCCGTAAACCTGGCACCTCGAAATACACTACACCTCGTCGTGAAGACGATAAAGTGAAAATTCTTTCCGGAGTGTTTGAAGGAAAAACGACAGGCACATCCATTGGTATGCTGATTGAAAATAGCGACCAGCGTTCAAAAGATTACTCAGATATCAAAGATAAGTTTAGACCAGGTCATGCTGATTACACTTATCATCAAAAATATGGACAGCGTGATTACCGTGGTGGTGGCCGCGCATCTGCTCGCGAAACAGCGATGCGTGTTGCTGCTGGCGGTGTCGCTAAGAAATATCTTGCACAAGAGTTCGGTATTACCGTCCGTGGTTACTTAAGTCAAATGGGCGATGTATCGATCGATACCGTTGATTGGGATGAAGTCGAGAACAACCCATTCTTCTGTCCAGACGCCTCTAAAATTGCAGACCTTGACCAGCTTATTCGTAAACTAAAAAAAGAGGGGAACTCAATCGGCGCCAAAATCACTGTCGTGGCTCAGGGTGTACCTGTTGGATTAGGTGAGCCTGTATTTGATCGGCTAGATGCAGATATTGCCCACTCTTTAATGGGCATTAATGCCGTTAAAGGGGTTGAGATTGGTGATGGATTTGCCGTGGTTAAGCAACGTGGCAGTGAGCATCGTGACCCTCTTACACCTGAAGGTTTTAGCAGTAATCACGCTGGTGGTGTATTAGGGGGTATTTCGTCGGGTCAAGATGTGATTGCGCATATAGCACTTAAACCCACTTCCAGTATTACGGTACCGGGTGAAACGATTAATAAAGCGGGCGAAAAAACGGAATTGATCACTAAAGGTCGTCATGATCCTTGTGTAGGGATTCGAGCAGTGCCTATTGCTGAAGCGATGTTGGCGATCACTTTGATGGACCATCTGTTGCGACATCGTGGACAGAACTTTAATGTGACCACTGAAACCCCGAAAATTTAATGAAAATGGCGCATTATGCGCCATTTTTTTGCATGGATGTGTACAATACCCCTACATAAATGACCGCCATAAAAGAACTGTCTATGTCTCACCAATACCAAGATATGATCGTTGTATTTAATCGCACCTTCTTTGCCGAATTTAACACCAAATTAGAGCTGGGAGGCGATGAACCTATCTACCTTCCCGCCAATGCAGAGTGTGCTTATCATCGTATTATTTTTGCACGAGGCTTCTACGCATCGACACTGCATGAAATTGCTCATTGGTGTGTTGCCGGATCTGAGCGTCGGTTGATTGAAGATTTTGGTTATTGGTATGAACCTGACGGGCGCAGTGTTCAAGTGCAGGCGGAATTTGAGAAAGTAGAAATACGGCCTCAAGCCTATGAGTGGATTTTGTCCAAAAGCGCTGGTTTTCATTTTACAGTGAGCTGCGACAATATTAACGGCGACTTTGAACCTAATCGCCTTGATTTTATGGCCAAGGTGCAGGAAGAGGTGACCACTATCTTAAATCAAGGCTTGCCCAAAAGAGTAGAGATGTTGTCAGATGCATTACGATCTTTTTACAACACCCCACCTTTGAACAGCAGTCAGTTTGTGGTGATTTGATTAAATACGCTGTATACCCATTTGATACACTGAGTGAATATCATTGTTGGCATTAAGCAGAGTGATATTCGCCTTATATCCAGTTTTAAGCATGCCATATTCATCTTCTATACCGAGTGCTTTTGCTGGGTATAAATTGGCCATTCGTAACGCTTCTTCTCTCGAAAGGCCCACATGTTCAATGAGGTTTTTAATACTCGCGATGGTCGTGATTGCGGCTCCAGCAATAGTGCCGTCGGAAAAGTGGCACTTACCCTCAGTCACATAAGCTGGGATCCCCGCCATATCAAACTCGGTAATATCCGTTCCCGCAGGGGTCACTGCGTCAGTCACTAAAAACAGGTTATCTTTAAGAATATCGTGGGCGATTCGTACTGAAGCGTATGAAACGTGAATGCCATCCACGATAATGCCTGCCGTAGGCTTGTGATCAAAAACGTAACCGACCACACCTGGCTCTCGTGAACCTAAAGGGGACATGGCGTTATACAGATGAGTGGTCATATTAAGACCATTTTTTTGTTGCAACTGCTCATAGGTAGCGTTGCTATGACCGATAGAGACAATGATCTCCGCATCAGTTAAGCAATCAATCACCGCTTGTTGATTGTTTTCAGGCGCGAGGGTAACCACTGAGATACTGTTCGCGTTGGCCGCTAAAAACTGGGCGGTTTCTAAATCTAACTCGCGAATAAATGCCGCTTGGTGAGCACCTTTTTTCTGTTTGTTGATAAATGGACCTTCAAGGTGCAGTCCAAGAACCCCCATTTTCTCTTTGTCGTTCAGGTTACTGACTAATTCAACCGCTTGATTCATGCTTTGTTGCTGGCTGGTAATTAAGGTTGGTAAAAATTGGGTGGTGCCATATTTTAGGTTGGTACTGTTCATGGTAACCAGCGTACTTTCACTAATATCGGTATTAAAAAGTACGCCACCACAGCCATTGAGTTGAATATCAATAAAGCCAGAAGTTGCCAATAATCCTGTGAGATCAATCTGTTTCTCTGGCAGGGTAAGGGCGGAATCAAAAGGGGACACATCAATAATAGTATCACCTTTTACTGATATAACTTGGTTATGCAGAGTGGTTTCGCCATCAAAAACGCTGGCATGAATGAGCGCAAAATCTGCGAGTCTATTGTTCATTTTAATCTCTATAACTGCGAATTAACAAATGCGGCTTGCACTAAATAAGTAGTGGAACGGTAACTTCGGCGGTCTCTTCAATGGATTTACTGTACTCTGGATACTCATCGGTTAAGGTGTTCATAATGATATCAACCAGTAACATGGCACCCACTTTTGAAGCAAATGAACCACCCGTCAATGGCCCTTCTGGGCGAGCCGCCACCAAAATTTCACTGGAAATAGTAGCCAGTGGACTGTGGGTTATATTAGTAAGAGAGATCACCGGAGTGCCACATTTGATGGCTTGCAAGGCTGCGTGAATGACCTCTTTGGTCGATCCTGAGCTTGAGATAGTAAACCATAAATGATCTTTTTCACTGCGAATAGCACTCATAGCGGCAAGGTGAGTATCTTCATACATGGTCGTTTGCTTGCCAATGCGGAGGAGTCTAAAAGAGAGATAACGACCAATAATGTTCGAAGCACCCACACCCACACAATTGATGATTTTGGCATTGTGAACCAAAGCACAGACTCGAGAGAGCGCTTTTCTATCAATGAGCTTGGCCGTGTCTTGCAAAGCGCCAATCGCATGAAGTGCAGAAGTATCACATAAATCACCATCTGATTTTGGTGTCTCTTTGTGCGCAATCTGACTTAAATCAACCGCGAGAGACATTCTAAAGTCAGAGTAACCTTTATAACCCAGGTCACGACACAGGCGAACCACACTCGCCTCACTGGTTTTAGTGTTTCGGGCTAAATCGGTAATGGTTTGAAACTGCACAGCGTGTGAGTTTTCAAGAATGTAATTAGCGACAGTTTTAAGTTTTGGACTCAGTGGCTCAATATTAGAGCGTAATCTTGCGAGCAAGTTTTTAGGAGAATTCACTGTTGCCTCATTATAGTAGAGATTAAATCACCGCATCTTTGCGTTTCAACATAACATCAAAGCGGTGGAACAAATACTGCTTCATTTAAATACAAATACTTATTTGATTAAAGGCGCTTGGTTTTAACCTAAGCGCCTTTTGTTTTATAACCCATATCCTAGCATCATTTGTGGCAAAAATAGGGTAAGTTGCGGGAATAAAGCAACTAAAATCAACACAATAAACAGGGGTATAAGCAGTGGTAAAACACCACGGGTGAGTACATGGAAAGGAATGTTACCGACCTTTGATACCACATACAACGCCATGCCCATTGGTGGGGTTAAAATACCAATCATTAAGTTCAATATGGCCATTACACCAAAGTGAACGGGGTCAATGCCAACCGAAACTGCAACCGGAACTAAGAAGGGTACCAACAGTAGAAGCAGCGCTAAAGACTCAATAAATGTACCTAAAAATAGCAGCAATAAGTTTATTAATAACAGCAGTACTAATGGATTATCACTGATGGTCAAAAAGTACTCAGCCATGTGCTGTGGAAGTTGTTCTCTGGCAACAATCCATCCAAATACGGTCACACCAATCACCATTAAGCCCACAACCGCAGTGGTATTCACGGTCTCTTTGACGATGTCAATAAACTTGACAAAAGTAAGTTGTTTATAAACCACAGTGCCTAAAAATAGGGCATAGATTGAAGAGACGACAGCAGCTTCTGTCGGGGTGAACTTTCCTGAGAAAATACCGCCAATGATAATGACAGGAGTCAATAGTGATAAAAAAGCCTCTTTAAAGGCAATAAAACGCTCTTTAGCCGGCGCTTTAGGTAGCGTTTTATAGCCTCTTTTTTTACAAATAAAGTAACTCATTACCATTAAAGAGATAGCGCATAATAAGCCAGGGATAGCGCCTGCTAAAAACAGTGCACCAATGGATGTATTTGAAACGACACCATAGATAACCAGTGGAATTGACGGTGGGATCAATGGGCCAATGATACATGAGGCTGCAGTTAGTCCGCCAGCAAAGTCATCGTCATAACCGGCATCACGCATTGATTTTATTTCAAGTTGACCTAAGCCACCAGCATCGGCCAATGCTGAACCAGACATCCCTGAGAACAACAGACTTGCCATAATATTGACATGCCCAAGGCTACCCGTAATATGTCCCACCAATGATTTAGCAAAATTAAAAATACGCTCAGTGATGCCTGAGCTATTCATTAAGTGGCCGGTAAGCACAAAGAAGGGTACGGCAAGCAGCGTAAAGTTATTTATACCGCCAAGCATCTGCTGTGCGGCGAAGTTGATTCCCATGCTATTGGTGAAAACCAGAAACGCAAGGGCGATAATAATTAATGAAAATCCAACGGGCATTCCAGCAAAAAGTAGAGCTAGCCAGCCAAAAATTGAAGTAGCCATGATAATTCCTATGGTTTAGCTGGTTCGATAGAATCAGATTGAGGAGAGTTGTTTGAAGAGCCTTGGCGGAAAATAGTGGTTAAATACCACATTCTCTCAAGCTGTCTAGCAAACATGAAACAACTACCCAGAGGCAGGCTATAGTTCATCCACTTACTTGATATTCCAAGTGTAATGAGTTCAAAAAAAGCGGTTCGTTGAACGTGCTGATAACCGAGGTATATCATCGCGATAATGGAGATAAGAACCAAAACTTCTAACAACATGCTCAGTGAGAAGCGGGTAGTATTGCCGAGCTTGTCAGAGAAAAAGGTGATTTTTACGTGAGTATCTTTTTTGATAGCAATGGCGCCACCAATAATAACCATGTGTACAAAGAGTAATCGAGCGAGCTCTTCACTCCATATTGATGGACTATCGAGTAACCATCGCGCAACAATTTGCCAAGTTAATAGAAGTAATAAAACAATCATTAAAGGAACGGTAATGATCTCTTCTATATTTTTTAGAGCTTTCCTTAACATACTTTTCTCCGTAGCCAGTCTATCTCTAGACTGGCACTTAGGGACTACATTTTAGCGATCTTTTCAATTAATGGCTCATCTATTTTCTTATCAAACTCTGCGTATAGAGGTTGCATTGCTTCTCTAAATGGCGTGAGATCTGGGTAAGTCACAGAGACACCTTTCTCTTCAAAGAATGCGATAAGATCTTTCTCTTGCGTTTTCACTGTATTGGTGTGAGAAGCGCCCGCTTTGGCTACCGATTTAGTAATTACCTCTTTTTGAGCATCACTCAGTGATTTCCAGCGAGACTCAGAGATTATAACCATCTGATCATTAACGATGTGATTGGTCATAGCGAGATTAGACTGAACTTCATAGAACTTTTTGGCTTTAATGGTTGGTAATGGATTCTCTTGACCATCTACAGCGTTGGTTTGTAGTGCAAGATAAACCTCTGAGAATGCCATCGGTGTTGGAGAGGCACCAGAAAGTTTGGCAAAGTTAAGGTTAGGTTTTGCATTTGGCACGCGAAGTTTTAACCCTTTAAAGTTTTCAATCGAGTTAATTGCTCGGTTAGAACTGGTTTGACGGGTTCCGTTATACCATGTATCTAGAGCTCGCCAGTTGTATTTTTCTAACATCTCATCACGGATGCCTTGGCCAAATGGAGAGTTGAATACGCGTTGGATATGTTCATAATTTTTAATCACATAAGGTTGAACCACAGCCGATGCGCGTGGGATCCAAAGTCCCATTCTTCCTAACTCAGAGTAAGTGATGTCCAAATCACCTAAGCTAAGTTGTTGTAACATTGCTCTATCATCGCCTAATTGAGCGCTTGGGTAGAGAGCAAGAGTCATCTCACCTTTTGACAGCTCTTTGATTGAGTCAGCTAAAAGAGTGGCTGATTGGTACTCAATTGAACCAACAGAAGCCTGCATACCCATCTTAAGTTCAATGGCCGCTTGTGAGAGCGAAGCAAACCCAAGTCCAAGAAGTGCGATGGTGATTTTGTTGACTGTGTTCATAGTTTATCCCTTCACTTATTATTAGATGTTTAATGGTTGAAGATTTTTTTTATTACTACTGGAGAAAATATTTATTTACTTATGGTAGTACCTTGAAGTTTTTTTTCAAATGGGTAATATCAGTTTTGTGATCATGAACAAAAACTGAACATAATCTAAAAAAAATAGCTTTTAAAAATAGATGAATAGCGATTAGATTAATTAGGCCTTTGAGATGTCTGTTTTTATCTTTTAGTTAAAGTTGACTAATTTCAGTACAAATACCGACTATATAGCGACCTTTAAATGAAAAGTTCCGAAATGAAAGATTTGGTAATCACGCAATATGAACGAGATGGCGTAATCAATATTGAGCAGTTGTTTTTGCAGCTGGCTCCTATCTCATGTCGGGATATTATCAATGAAGTTATCTCGGTTTTATTCGAAGATGATCCAACATTATCGGCTCGATGTCTCAATAATCAACTATTGCCGATCCTAAAATCACTGCCTAAAGAGCTCACCATAGAGCAGAAAATGGAGCAAAGTTGTAAAGAGTTAGTGGCACTTAATAGCACGCAGATGCACAGTCGATATCTTCAAGTGACAGACTGCCATCGACAGTTTTTAAAAGAGACCGATGTATTAATGTTTGGTGATTCGTTAACAGAATGGGGACCTTGGGCTGATGCATTTCCCACTCTCAAAATCACCAATCGAGGCATTGCCGGTGACACGACGGAAGGGATGTTAGCTCGGGTGAAAGATAGCCTGCTATTAGAGCCTAAAACCGTGTTTGTCATGGCGGGTGTGAATGACTTAGCAAAAGGCGTCGCCATTATCGATATTGTTCAGCATTACAGCGAGATTGTACAAGTTTGGAGAATGAAAAATATTGATGTTTATGTGCAATCCACTCTGTTGGTCGGTGAGCGTTTAGCGCATCTTAATCCGCAAATTATTGAACTTAATGCTCAATTGAGTGAGATGAGTAAAAGGGACAGTGCGAACTACATCGATCTCAATGACACACTTTGTCCTAGTGGCAGTTTACAGCCTATTCATAGCTGTGATGACTTACATTTAAATGCTTTGGCCTATCAGCAGTGGGCGGAAGTGATTGCAATCAAATTGAAGAGATAGCGTTTTTTTATCTCTACATGAAGAAAATTTTTGTTGTTTAGAAGTTAACAAAGGAAATTTACATGGTGGAATGGTTCCCCATGTAATGTCGTTACTAAGCGTATGGAGATACTCATGAATAACCCGATATATCGATCTGCAAAATCACTTTTACTCGTATCTGCCGCGATCTGCTCAACGCAGCTGCTTGCTGCTGATGAGATCTGGCCAAATTTACCTGAGGGGATAAAAAGTGGTGTTGCGGTTCAATCTAATGGAAAACTGTTTGTTGGATTAGGCTCTGCTGGACAGCATATGTACTCACTCGACTTGGAGAGCGTTAATAAAGGTTGGCAAAAATTACCCGATTTTATTGGCCCTGCAAGAAACGGTGCGACGGCAACGGTAGCGGATGGGAAAATACTGGTTTTTGGTGGTGCGGGCAAAGTAAACGCATCTGACCGAGCACCCATAATTTTTAATTCGGTATACAGCTTTGATATTAAAGATAATCGCTGGATAGAAGAGAAAACCCGTTCACCAGTGGGTCTGCTGGGCGCTTCATCTTATACCGATGACAGCGGCGAAGTGATCTTTATTGGCGGTTATAACAAACAACTGTTTGATACTTACCTATCTGATATTACTGCGGTTGATAAAAAGTCTGACCCAGTTAAATGGCAAAAAATTGTTGACGATTACATGGGTATGAAACCTCAAGATTACCGTTGGAATACCCAAGTATTAAGTTATTCAATCAAGGGAAATAAGTGGAGTGATTTAGGCACTTCACCTTATACACCTAATTGTGGTTCTGCATTGGTGATTGATAACAATACCGCCACATTAGTCAGTGGCGAAATCAAACCTGGTTTGAGAACCGCTGAAGTTAAGTCATTAAAGGTCATTGATGGAAATGTGAGTTGGAAAACAATGTCAGCGTTGCCTCAACCTTCAGGACAGTCGCTGCAAGAGGGGGTTGCAGGTGCTTACGCGGGTAAAATTGGAGATGCTTTAGTGGTGATGGGAGGAGCAAACTTCCATGGTGCTAGACAACAGTTTGAAGAGGGAGGTCTGTTTGCTCATAACGGTCTTTCAAAAGCCTATAACCCTGAAGTGTACGTGATGAAAGGCAGCCAGTGGAAACAAGTTAACGATCTGCCAAAAGGGATGGCCTATGGCGCGTCATTTACCCTGCCAAGTGGCATTCTTGTGGTTGGTGGAGAGAATAAAAAGAGAGAAGCACTTAATGATGTGTTTTTAGTGACATTAAGTGAATCAGGCGTTGCGATTACCGATTAACGATCGGCTTCTCATCTCTGCTCCAGCTCTATCCATGCAGAGATGATTTTATTGTGGAGTTGATCATTGTTTTTATTGTTTATGTGTGAAGTTTTGCTCCTATTCCTGTTCCTATGTTATGGTATGGAGTAAAGCTTCACGACTGGATTGATTTTTGGAGTATTTTATGAATCCTAGTGTTCAACCTATTTTAGCTACCCTGCGACATGGATTTGTTGCCTCTTGCCAACCAGTGGATGATGGCCCTATGGATCACCCAACGATTGTGTCTGCCATGGCACAAGCTTCTGTTATAGGCGGTGCCGCGGGATTGAGAATTGAAGGTGTAGAGAACCTTAAAGCAGTTCGTCCTAATGTGTCGGTCCCGATAATCGGGATTGTAAAGCATGATTTGGTTGACTTTGCAGTACGAATTACCCCTTTCCTGGAAGATGTTAGAGCCCTAAAAGAAGCGGGGGCTGATATTATCGCCATTGATGCAACCCGTCGCGTCCGACCCGTATCTGTTGCTGAGTTAGTCAAAGAGATTCATCAAGTTGGTTGCTTGGCAATGGCAGATTGTTCCACTTTAGAAGAGGGGCTATATTGTCAATCAATAGGCGTAGAAATAATTGGTTCGACTCTCTCAGGTTATATCAGTGGTATTACGCCGAATGAGCCAGATTTTGAGTTGGTTAAACAACTTAAAGCACAGGGTTGTACTGTGATGGCTGAAGGACGATATAATTCACCACAACTTGCGCGTCAAGCGATTGAGCTAGGTGCCCATTGTGTGACGGTAGGCTCTGCGATTACTCGAGTTGAGCACATTTGTGGTTGGTTTAAGAATGAAGTAAATAAAGCGGCGATGGAGCCAATTAAGGCGATGGTATGAAGCACTGTTTAGCGATTGATATTGGCGGAACCAAATTAGCTGCGGCTATTGTAAAACAGGACCATATTGTACAACGAGTTCAGTGTGAGACTCCGCACTCTAACGATCCTAAACAGCTGATCGCAGCGCTAACTGCACTATTACAACCTCTCATATCGAGCGCTGATTATGTGGCTGTCGCCTCCACTGGCATCATCAATGATGGTGTGTTAACCGCATTGAATCCAGTTAATTTAGGTGGCTTGGATCAGTTCCCGCTGGTTGATGTGTTATCCACCATCACAAGCTTACCTGTATTTGCGATTAATGATGCTCAAGCGGCTGCTTGGGCAGAATATGCTCAACTTGAGCATAACGTGCAAGATATGGCGTTTATCACAGTATCAACAGGGGTTGGTGCTGGCGTGGTACTCAACCGTAACCTCATTACCGGAGCTCGTGGAGTTGCAGGTCATGCCGGTCATATGCAAGCTGATCCTATGGGTAAACGTTGTGGTTGTGGCCGAATTGGTTGTGTCGAGACGATAGCATCGGGCACGGCAATAGCGCAACGAGGCAAAGAGATCATGGGCAATGTATCGTCCGGAAAAGAGGTTTATGATCTTTTTCTTAGTGGCGATCAGCAGGCGAAAGAGATTATCGAATCCTCGGCAAAAACAATTGCAAACTTAATTGCTGATTTAACCATTGCTTTAGACTTAGATGTAGTGGTTTTAGGAGGCAGTGTAGGGCTGGCTGAAGGGTATGTAGAGTTGGTTAACGACTGTCTCTCATCAATGCCAGTAATTTATCAACCGAAAGTACTTAATGCCCAAGCGGGGGCCGATGCAGGATTAATAGGTGTTGCTTTGTGGTCAAAGCAGCAGCTAACAAAGTAATAGAAAACAAGAGAGTAATATCGATACCTAGGCTTTAAGTGTTCCCCCACTTTGGCCTTTTTTTTGTGCTGTTTTATGCAAAAAAAGAGGGCGTCACCATTAAGTGATACCCTCTTATTTGTCAATATAGTAGCTTAACTTACGAGGAAGTTAGCGGCTTTCATTCTGGTTATGACGGTCTCTTTTTGCTCTTTGGTGAGTGCTTTAAGAGGCAGACGTGGATCGCCAGCATCAATATCGTGCAGCGCCATTGCCGCTTTGCCAGCTGCGACACCACCAAACTCAACGAGTACACGAATCAGAGCAATAACATTGTCCATCTCTTTGATGACTTGTTGCTGGTTACCTTGATTAAACGCGTCAATAATCTTATGGAACTGCGGGGCCGCATAGTTATAGGTGCTACCCACAGCACCGATAGCGCCAACAGCAAGAGCCGCAGGTAGAAATTCATCTACACCAAATGGGATATCGAATTTGCCATCGCACGCTCTTAAGCAGCGCTGATATTCGTACAGATCACCACTGTTGAACTTAATGCCAAATAGATTCGGTATTCTTGATTCTGCTTTAATTAAAAACTGCTCCATATCCAAGTTTACACCAGACATACCTGAATGGTAGTAGTAGAAGCCTTTTGAAGGCGCAGCAGCGGCAACTTCAACGCAATAATCCACTAAGTCATCGACTGAACCAGGCTTAAAGAAGCAAGGACCAATAGCAGAGGTGGCGAAAATATCGAGGGTGTCAGCGTGGCGAGTCAGCTCAAGAGTATCAACAATGCTAAGTGCACCAGTATGTACTGTGATCTTCAGTTTTCCTTTAGATACAGCTACCCAAGTTTCAGCAATTTTCTTTCTCTCATCGACTGAGCAGTGAATACCTTCGCCAGTGGTGCCACAAATATAGATACCATTTACTTTATCGTTAATTAAATGGCTGGCAATTTTCTCAATTTCTGAGAAGTTGACAGATCCATCTGCGGAAAAAGGAGTATGTGGTGCTGCTATTAATCCAGTGAGCTTTTCCATTATTGTTCCTTAGTAAATGTGCGATAGAAGTTAAACTTCAATATTATTTAAATTTATGGAGTTTTGTTTATATTATGGAGCAGAAGTTCTCTAGGCAATAGATTATTCGCGATAAAAGGGGGCAAACACAAAAAATGTGATCATAAGCACAATCAGCATGCCTTACGTTTCTGATCACAAAATTAAAGTGCAGTTGTTGTAGATAATCAGTGGAGTTTTACTTCACAAAGAGTAGTCATGCTGTACTATTTGCAGCAATATCTGAATTGAGAGAAAGACGATGAGCAGCAATGTATTAGGGAAGAGCAGAAAAGTGATGGTTACTATGAACAGCTTGCGTGATAGCTTGACCCCAGCTGAAAAAAGAATTGCGGATTACGTTATTGATCACTCAATCCAAGTGACTAAGCTTTCTATTGCGGAACTCTCACATGCCGTTAATGTTGGTGAAGCGACTATTATTCGTTTTTGTCGAACATTAGGACTTAAAGGGTTCCAAGAATTTAAAATGGAGTTGGCGATTGAAAACTCCAACAGCCAGCAGAATGAGCGATCTATTCTTGATTCGGATATTGCTCATAATGACAGCGCTGAACTTATTGGACAAAAGCTGCAAAACACCATCAATAACGTATTATCAGAGACTCTCAGTTTACTCAATTTCTCAACGCTAGAACAAGTTGCCCAAACGATTAAGCAGTGTAAAGGTATCTACTTCTTTGGTATTGGCTCTTCTGGCATTACTGCAGAGGAGGCAAAAAACAAATTCATGCGAATCGGATTTAATGTTGACGCTCTCAATAATAATCACTTTATGTATATGAAAGCCTCTCTACTGCAAAAAGGCGATTTAGCGATTGGTTTAAGCCACTCGGGCAGCGCAGTTGAGACCATTAAAGCACTCAGGTTAGCCAAGGAGTCAGGAGCAACAACGGTTGCTTTAACTCACAATCCCCGTTCAAACATAGCCTCTCAAGCTGATTTTGTACTGATAAATGGCAATCGACAAGGCCATTTACAAGGGGACTCAATAGGCACCAAAATATCTCAACTTTTTGTTCTTGATTTGCTTTATACTCTCATCGTTAAAGATGACGTGGTGGGCTCGCAACACAGAAAATTAAAAACCACCAAAGCATTAGATTCATAGTCCAAATAATAAGGTAGTAACAAAAATGATTGTGCAATATGAAGAACAGCTGTTAGAACTTATTGATCAAGAGGTCGCGACAGCATCTGATGATGAACTCTTTGCTGGTGGTTACTTACGTGGACATATTTCGTTAGCTGCCGCAGACTGTGAAGCAAATGAAATAACGGATATCAACCAGTTTCAGCAAAAAATAGTGCAAAGCTTTCATGATTCTAAATCGGAGCTCACTCCAGCCGATCAAATTATTGTTAATGATATCTGGTTTGGGCTTGTGTCGAAAATATCCGTATAGGATCCAACCATAACAGAGCTGCTTTACCCCATTCATTATTTGGCGGCTCACTAATTACTACTCATCATCAGTCCAACTTCCTCGCTTATAACCTGTTTATTATCGTATGAATCTTGATGCATACATTGAAAGTCTGTGAATATCAATAAGAATTTCTAATAAAAACCATTAAATTCATTAAGTTTAGGTGATCTGCCTTAATTTTTTGTGTAGCGGGCCGATGAGCTACTTGGCAACTCGATATAATGGTCGCATTACAAAAGTGTTACCTAAAACAATGCATTCAGCGTTTATGGGCAGAGGAAGTAGAGTGTTATGAACAAAATATCATTTAAAATCAAAGTATTTGGCGTTCTTTTTGCCATTATTTCAACGACGATTTTAACGTCGTATTTTAGTGTGAATTACTATATTAGTGATGACATATTTAAGAGCGATACTAAGAATATTCACGCTCAGTTACAGTTGATTAAAAGTAACGTGATCACAGATCTAAACAATAAGATATTGATGATGGAAAATATCAATTTTGGTCTGCTTGATGTACCCGAAATCCAAGAGAAAACTGAATCGCATCAGGTAATGAAGGTGACTTTTGGTTTGGTATTCGACCAAAACGGTGAAGTTGAAGACCCCGCTCAGATAAAAAAATATGTCGACCAACTGGTCGCTGCAAATGGTCAGGTAGTATTAAGTGAGGTCTATCTTGAAAGTGATAAACCCCTCATCAGTATCACAGTACCCCGCACTGATACAGAAGGCGATATCTTTGTTCTCGATCTTAGTCTTATTCAACAACAGTTGAGCAGGTCAGCCGTTGAAGGTAGCTATGTTGAACTCATCTCTCCGAACCAAACTGTTCTGTTCTCAAATAAGTCATCAGGAAATTTGATAGAACTTCCGGGCACATTCGAGATAAGAGGCAAGCAGTGGCAGTTAAATGGTTATATTGACCAATCATTTATTCAGGAACATACCAACAGTTTAAATAATGCCATCACTATCGCACTGCTTATCTCTGCATTTATTCTTATTCCATTGGGTATTTTCTTTATTAACATGGCATTTAAACCCATTGTTACCTTAAGAGATATTGTGACTGACTTATCGCAAGGTGAAGGTGACTTAACCAGACGAGTGGATGTACAAAGTAATGATGATCTAGGAAAAATAGCCGCTAGCATTAACTTATTTATTGATAATTTGCAGAAAATGATGCTGGATGTTGATAAAGCGAATAAACAGATAGAGGAAGAGAGCAAGCAACTTAGTGAGCAGACCAACTCAAATCAATCACTTTTAATGGCACACTCTAACGAAGCAGAGCAGATTGTAACTGCCATTACCGAGATGAGCTCTACTGCCGATTCTGTAGCAGAGAGTGCAGCATGTGCAGCTAAATTAACTCAGCAGGCTAACAGTGAGGCTGAATCATCCAAATTGGTGGTACAACAAGCGGCTAACAGCGTGTCAGCGTTAGTCAATGAAGTCGAAAGCATGTCAACGTCAATCTCTACAATGAGCAAAGATACCGAGCAAATTGGGTCAGTACTTGAAGTAATAGGGGACATTGCAGGACAGACTAATTTACTTGCACTGAATGCGGCTATTGAAGCTGCTAGAGCAGGAGAGCAAGGACGAGGTTTCGCTGTTGTTGCTGATGAAGTTAGAGCACTGGCAGAGCGCACTCAGCAGAGCACGTCAGAGATTAATGTGATGTTAGCCAAACTTAGAGATGGCAGTAGTAATGTAGTGACTGCTATGGAGACCACAAAAGTAAGTTGTCAAGATACGGTAGATAACAACAATAAAGTGATGACGTCACTGGATTCGATGATTAAGTCGGTGGTTGAAGTGAATGATCTAACCGTACAGATAGCCACCTCCGCTGAGGAGCAGAATTCTGTGACCGAAGAGATAGATCGTAACATGTTAGCGATACAAGATATGATTACTCAGCTAAATAATAATGGCAGTGAGACGGTAAACAGTACCGAGCAATTAGCTGAAACCAGTGATAACTTGCATGAAATTGTAGGCCGATTCAAATTAAGCTAATTAATAATAGCTTTACACTTTATTACAAAGTTTGACACTGAATTACCTATAAAGTAGTAGTCTTGATGAGCATCCAAACGGAGGATATATAATGAATATTAACGTTTATGTGGTCATTGCTCTAACTACTACTTGCCTGTTAACTGCCAATATAGCAGTAGCAAAAAATGGGTTTCAGTGGAACAACAATATGCCTAATTTTACTCAAATTGATAGCAACAGTGATGATATGATCGATGTCAGTGAGTTTGATCAATTTCGTGAGCAAAGAATCAGCGAACGAAAAGCTGAAGGGCGTCGAATGAAAAACCTTAATAAAAATACTATGTTTACCATGATCGATAGTAATGGTGATGGGGTGATTAGCTCTGCAGAGTTTACTCAGCACCAACAAAGCAATCGTAAATTCTGGTAACTGCATTTTACGGAAAGGCTATCTGATAAAGCCCATTAGGTAGCCTTTACTTTTTCAATAAACTGCCCGCATTAAACTCGATAAGAATTATGAGAGTTATCTCTCATTTTTATTCTCTCGACTTGAAGTTAAACTCCATAAATATAATTATAAATGAAGTAAAATCACTATGAGTTGTTTAATTGAAAAGGAATGAAGATGATATTTGGACACTTAGATGATAGAAGCAGAGATCACCTGCTATCGAATGGAATTGCTCGTAGTGTGGAGTTTTTGCGCACGACTGATCTGTCTGAGTTATCGATAGGACGTCATGAGATTGATGGCGACAAGATCTACGCTAATGTTATGGAGTTTGAAACGAGCGAATCAAACAAAAAAATGGCGGAAGTTCATCAAGAGTATACTGATGTGCAGTGTTTGATTTTTGGCGAAGAGAAAATTGAGTTTGCTCTGTACGATAAACGAAACCCTGTCGCTCAAGAATACGATAAAGAGGGCGATTATTATCTGGTTGAAAGCATGCGAAATCAATGCGAGTTAGTTTTAGAACCGAATATGTTTGCCATTTTTTTCCCGCAGCAGCCACATAAGCCAGGTTGTTTGGTTTCAACCACGCAAGTGATAAAAAAGATTGTCATTAAAGTGCACAAAACAGTACTGTAGTTTCGATACGTTATACAGTTACTAATTGACCTTGATGCATCTCTACCCGGTTTCGTCCTAAGTCTTTTGCTTGATAAAGGGCTAAATCGGCTTGGTGTAGAAGCTGCATTAATGTTTCACCATGAGAAAACTGGGCAATACCGATGCTGATGGTATTGTGAATTTTCTGATTAGATCCAACTTCTATTTCGAGTTTACCTACTTTATGACGAAGGTTTTCGGCTAATACTTGCGCTGAGTGTAATGTCGTTTCAGGTAAAACAATTACAAACTCCTCCCCACCATATCGAGCCAAGCAATCGCTAGAGCGAAGGTTACTATCTAGAGTATGAGCGACCAGCTTGATGGCACTATCACCAATAATATGACCATAAGTGTCATTCACTTTTTTGAAGTTATCAATATCAATCAACAATAGACTCAGTGGCTTGTTGTCGCGTTGAGCACATTCGATTAGCTCTTCGCCAACCTCCATGAAAGTACGTCTATTACTGATGCCGGTGAGTACATCTTGAGTGGCCAACATTTCTAATATTTTTGCTTGACGTTTGATCGATAAATTAAAGATATGCATGACCAAAAAATTTTCAATGAGTACGGCCATAATGGTGTAGCTAAAAAGTGTTTGTGTATTTGCTGCAGATAATATGATATACGGATTTTCGGTTACCCAATCATTACAAATAAAAAACGTGACGCCGCCGAGTAAGATAATGGATGCTTTTTCGAGATGTTCTTTCTCATTGAAAAGTAAAAATACGCCAGATGGTAGAATTAAATAATAGAAATGGAAGCCGACATTGGCTGTGAAAACCTGAGTGGTTAATATAAAAATGTGCAGAATAAAGATGCTTAATAACCAGAGCTTCGCGGTTCGATAGTGTTTTTTATAAGTGAAGAGGAGAGTCAATGCATAGCAGCTGATGAAAAACAGATTAAGTACCGCGACGATAGGGGCATTTAAAACATAGTAGTAGTAAGTGGTGTATACAAAAGCCAAACCACAGGTGATTAAGGTCATTGCGTTGGTGATTTTGATTTTGTCAGCTGTTTGGCCTGATGTTCCAGAAACACCCAGATTAATAATCTTTGTTAAGGCCATTATTTTACTCTTTTGTAGCGACTAGGTTAACGTGAAGTGTCGGGATTCTACTTGAAAAGCAACTAAAGAGCTAATGACCATTGGCAGAATAAGGGGTATATTCGATAATGTTCTATGATATTAATTGAATAGACATATATTTTTCTTATTACTGCTCTAATGACCTTAAAATAGAGTAAACACTCAGCTTCTACTTTAAGTTTAGCTTTTTCAACTGTCGATAGAGTGTGTTTCTACTTATCCCCAGTTGCCTTGCCGTCTTACTGATGTTGCCTTGATTCTCTTTGAAGGTGTTGACTAATCTTGTGGTGAGGGAGTGTTTTAAGGTGATTATTCGTTCAGGTTTTTGCTCTATTTTGGTGGACCGTTGGCTACTAATTATTTGTGCCATGAGGTGCTCAGGGAGGTCGTCAATATCTAAACTCTGTTTATTGTCTGACAAGAGAGTGGTGACTTTCATTAGATTGTCGAGTTCTCGCAAATTCCCCGGCCAGCCGTAGTGTGTCAAAGTAGCCAGTAATTGGGAAGAGAGAGATTGGTTAGTCTGTGCATACTTGCTGTGCAGTGATTGAATCAGCGCTTTGATGTCTTTTCGTTCTCTTAGAGGAGGTAGGTTAATGGTTAAACCATTGAGTCGGTAGTATAAGTCCTCTCTAAATTCACCTTGCTCCACTTGTTGTTGCAAATTTTTATGAGTAGCTGCAATTATCTGAATGTCCACTTTCACAATGCTATTACTACCTACTGGGGCAACTTCTCGTTCTTGCAATACTCGAAGTAATCGACACTGCGCAGAGAGTGGCATTTCAGCTATCTCATCAAGAAATAAAATACCCCCATCTGCCTGCCTTATTTTGCCTAAATAACCTTGACGATTGGCTCCAGTAAATGCGCCTGCTGCGTAACCAAACAGTTCTGATTCAAGTAACTCTTGGGGGAGCGATCCACAGTTAACCGCTACTAATGGCTGATTTTTCCTAGAACTACATCGATGCAACTGCTTAATAAATTCCTCTTTCCCGGTGCCCGTCTCTCCAAAAACCAACAGCGGGATCTCTTTATTGATGACTCGGCATGCTTGCTGCCATACCTGTTCAACTCGATTGTCACCTAGGTGCAGTTTGGGCGAAGAAAACAGAGTACGTTTAGGTTTATTAAGTGATTGGCAAGTAAAAATAAGCTCTTGGTTATCAGTCAGTAGAGTCGTGTGTTGGTTTATCTCTGGCGGCCATTTATTTGGTAGGAAGGGTTCAAAATTGTTGCCAATAATGCTGTTTCGGTTGAGCAATTTTTTTGCCATCGTATTACAAGCAAGTACATTGCCACTTTCGTTGGTGACAATTACGCCCTGCCAGCCAGATTGAAGCAGTATTGGAGTGAGCGCCACGTCAAAGCGATAACTGCCATGGGGAGTGTGATCCATTAAAGAGGCTTCTATCTGTTGCACCATAGATTGTACGAGTAAGCTGATCTGCTGATTGTGTACCTGCTGCTCACTGGTGATGTCTAATACGCCAACTATTTCATTGGTAGCAGAATAGATAGGGCTGGCGGTACAGCTTAAAAATCGGTGTTGAGTGATAAAATGTTGATTGCCGATGATGCTGGTCAATTGTTGATTATTAAGTGCAGTGCCAATGGCGTTGGTGCCTTTTTGCTCCTCTTGCCAACAAACACCAGACTCCAAAGCGATGTCGGTGAGCTTATGAGCAAAGTGCTCTTGTCCCCAAGATGCAAGAATAACCCCTTTGGTATCAGCAAGAATTAATCGGCTGTGTGTACGTGCTAAAGTTTGATCAAAAAGGGGAAGGGCATGCTGCTCTATAGTCTGAATTAATAACGTAGAGTCATGGCGCCGCTGTTTTAAATCAGAATTTGACAAGCGAAAATGCTCAGGTGTCACGCTCTCTTTTAGCCCGGCAAATCGACTGCGTTGCCATGATGAATCAAGCCATGACTCTTGCTCTTTATTGGTTCGAATATTCATCTTATCCCTGTGTCATATCGTTACACTTTTGGTGTGTCAAAACGGAACAGATGAACAGTGTTGAACAACAATCTGATCCCGCTTAAGTAAAACCGTTATCCCTATTTTGGTTCACTAATCATAGTTTTACATTTTATTAACATCAAGTATTTCTCTTTGGCCCAAGGTTTGCCTTATCAACATTGAAAGTAATCACTTTATTTTACAAGGAAGACAAACCATGATTTATGCTCAACCAGGAACAGCGGATTCAATTGTTAACTTTAAACCTCAATATGAAAACTACATTGGCGGTCAATGGGTTGCACCCGTTGATGGTGAATATTTTGAAAATAGCTCTCCAGTAAACGGACAGTTTTTTTGCAAAATACCGGCATCGAATGAAAAGGACATTAATCTTGCGCTTGATGCCGCACACGCTGCAAGAGCGGCATGGGGAACGACTTCTGTAACAGAACGGTCTAACACTCTGCTAAAAATAGCGGATCGTATTGAGCAGAATATCGAGACGTTAGCGCTGGTTGAAACTTGGGATAATGGCAAAGGAATTCGAGAGACACTTGCCGCAGATCTGCCATTGGTGGTTGACCATTTTCGCTACTTTGCGGGTTGTTTACGTTCGCAAGAGGGCAGTGCTGCTGAGTTAGATGCAAATACTGCAACGTACCACTTCCCTGAACCTGTTGGAGTGGTTGGTCAGATAATTCCTTGGAATTTTCCAATGTTGATGGCCGCCTGGAAATTGGCTCCAGCAATGGCAGCGGGTTGCTGTGTGGTGTTGAAACCTGCTGAGCAGACCCCTGCATCTATTTTAGTATTAATGGAAGTGATAGGCGATCTGATCCCACCCGGCGTGATTAATGTGGTTAATGGCTATGGGTCAGAGGCAGGTCAAGCCTTAGCCACCAGTAAGCGTATTGCCAAACTGGCTTTTACTGGTTCAACTCAAGTGGGGCATCACATCTTAAAGTGTGCCGCTGAGAATTTAATCCCTTCTACGGTCGAGCTGGGAGGGAAATCGCCAAATGTCTATTTTAAAGATATTATGGATCATGAAGATGAGTACTTGGATAAGTGTGTTGAGGGGATGCTGCTGGCTTTCTTTAATCAAGGTGAAGTGTGTACCTGTCCATCAAGAGTACTGATCCATGAAGATATTTATGATGAATTTATTGCTAAAGTGATTGAGCGTGCAAAAACCATCAAACAGGGTAATCCGTTGGATACCGATACTCAAGTGGGTGCACAAGTGTCCAGTGAGCAGTTTGATAAGATAATGAGTTATATGGAGATTGGTAAGCAAGAGGGGGCTGAATTATTACTCGGGGGAGAGGTTGCGAAACTTGATGATGATTTAAACGGCGGATTCTATATACAGCCAACGATGTTTAAAGGTAATAACAAGATGAGAATCTTCCAAGAGGAGATCTTTGGGCCCGTCATCGCGGTAACCACTTTTAAAGACAACGAGGAAGCACTGGCGATTGCTAATGATACTGAATTTGGTCTTGGAGCGGGTGTATGGACACGAGATACCAATCTTGCCTATAAAGCATCGCGAACCATAGAGGCTGGTCGTATTTGGGTTAACTGTTACCATGCATACCCTGCACACGCAGCGTTTGGTGGTTATAAAAAATCAGGTATTGGTCGCGAAACGCATAAGATGATGCTTGATCACTATCAAAATACGAAAAATGTCTTAGTCAGTTACGATATTAATCCACTCGGTTTCTTTTAAGATCTAACATGTAAGAACCAATAGTACAGTAGGAGAGGATAATAACGCCCCTACTGTACTCGATTCTTTAAAGAGAGACGATCGCTTTCCCTTTGAGCAGTTTTCTCACCCACATTCTTCCTGGGTGCAATGCTTCAATGACCGCCAGTGGCAGAGGCATCGGGTCCCCACATATTTGTGATGCCAACACTTCACCTAACAGTGGTGCTGAGCTTAACCCTCGAGAGCCCAATCCTACTAACGCGTATAACCCTTGATAAACAGGCACATTGTCAGCGTTGGTTTGGTTGTTTTGCAAATCACCGTACTGCTCTAACAAGTCATCAAATCGACATACATTACCAACAAAAGGCATGTGATCACGACTGGCACAACGGATGCTGACTCGAGCTTGATGAGTTGAGGTATCCACATCTTGCACCCACTTTACATTGGGTATGCACTTCTCAAGCCGCTGTTGATTATCACGCTGATCTTTATCTGATAAATCCAATGTCAGATCAAAGCGATCATAGCTGGCTCCAATACAGTGACTCTGGCTATGAAGGTTTACTGGAGTAAGGTAACCGTCATAACACAATACAGTTTTAATTTGAGTCAGTGCGGCTGTAGTGTCAATGTGACTTACTTGTCCACGGACGGGAGTTCCGGGTATCTTTTTACTCTGCTCAAACTGTCCCACTTGATGACCATTAGCGACAACGGCAATGGCGTGCTGATACCGTTTGCCATGGCTATCTTCTACTGTCCAGTGATCATCGTGTTGGGTAAGCTTGGTAATGTCGCAGTTATAAACAACCGAGAAGTAGTCTGATTTTTCCAGTTCACTAAATAGCCCTTGGGTTAATTGCTGCGGGCATAACCAGCCACCGAGTGGGTAGTGAATGCTGTTCATATTGCACTCAACACCGGAGGTTTGATTGGTCTGTACTCTGTTTAATGTCGTGACCAGTTCTTGACTAAATCCTTTGGCGATAATGGTGTCGTTCTTGCGGGCTGATTTTTCATCCCATGACAGTTGAGTCACACCGCACCAATCATGGTCAAATTCAACATGATGAACGGCTTGTTGATAATACTGTTTTGCATAGACAAATGCAGGAGCAAAAAAGCGGGCTAAAGTGTCTAAGTCACCATGAAGCAATGGATAGAGGGCCCCCTGTTTATTTCCAGACGCCCCCATTGCGCTTTGGTTATCTTTGCAATAAAGTGTGACACGTTTTTTTCTGCGAATAAGCGCTTGTGCAAGAGTTGCACTGGCCACTCCCCCTCCAATAATAGCGATGTCGTCACTGTTTTCTGTATGAGTGACTGCATACCATGGTTGATGATTCGCAGTGTGAGTCCGCTTTAGCAGAGTGCCTGCTATCATTTCACGCTTAGTACCGAATCCTTTGACTTTTTTCATCTCAAAGCCGGCTTCAATCAGTCCACGACGAACAAAACCTGCGGCGGTAAAGGTGGCACAACTGCAATGTTCTTTAGCTAGTGAAGCCATATTGTCAAAAAGTGATTGATTCCACATTTCTGGGTTTTTACTTGGAGCAAAACCATCAAGGAACCACGCATCCACGACACCAGAGTCATTCATCCATACCTGTGGCATACAATCTTTGATATCACCAAACCAGAGGTCGAGAGTGATTAACCCATCTTCTAAAATAACACGTTGGCAATCAGCAACTGCGATCGGGTAGTTGTCACGTAGCTCTTCGGCTAATTCGGCCAGTTCAGGCCAAGAGTGGTGCGCTTTTTCTAGATCTGCCTTAGTGATGGGGAATTTTTCAAAGCTGATAAAATGCAACTCTTGCAGGTCGGCATCAGGGTATTCATTTCGAAACTGTTTGAATTGTTGCCAAGCGGCTAAAAAATTCAGACCCGTACCAAAGCCTGTTTCGGCTATGGTAAAGCGCCGTTCATCACATTGAGGCCAACGTTCAATGAGATTATTTTGCTGAATAAATACGTAACGGGCTTCTTCTAACCCATTGGTGTTTGAGAAATAAACATCATCGAAGTTGTTTGAAACAGGGGTGCCTATCTCATTCCAGTCTAAAATAGCGTTTTTAATGATGTGTTTAGACACAGAAACCTCGGCATAGAGTCAATTTATAGTTAGTTTTGGCCAGATTGTACCTAGATATTGGAAAGCTGACCACTTTCGGTGTATAAGTTCTGTATTATCTTTACGATCTATGAATATAGGAAAAAATCATGAAAAGAGCCGTTATTACGGGCATGGGGATCGTTTCTAGTATCGGTAATAATGCCGAAGAAGTACTCGAGTCTCTAAAAACAGGTAAATCAGGAATTACTCATTCACAGCAGTTTGCCGACAAAGGTCTTCGCAGCAACGTGTGGGGTGATTTAAAAATGGATCCGATGGAGCACATTGATCGTAAGATTAAACGTTTTATGGGTGATGCCGCAGCTTATGCTTACCTCTCAATGGAGCAGGCAATTGCAGATTCTGGTTTAACTGAAGATCAAGTTTCAAACGACCGTACTGGCATCGTTGCCGGTTCTGGTGGTGCCTCTTCATTCAACCAGTATAACGCAGTGGCTACTTTAGAGAGCCGTGGTGTGAAACGTGTTGGCCCATACATGGTCCCCCGTACTATGTCGTCAACGGTTTCTGCGTGTTTGGCCACTCCGTTTAAAATCCGCGGCGTAAACTATTCAATGAGTTCTGCATGTGCGACATCAGCACACTGTATTGGTCATGCGATGGAGTTGATCCAACTCGGTAAGCAAGATGTTGTTTTTGCGGGTGGTGGTGAAGAGCTTGATTGGTCTCTAACCATGATGTTTGATGCCATGGGCGCGTTGTCGACTAAATATAATGATGATCCTACTAAAGCTTCTCGTACCTATGATGCAGACCGTGACGGTTTTGTTATCTCCGGTGGTGGTGGCATGATGGTCATTGAAGAGCTTGAGCATGCATTGGCTCGTGGCGCAAAAATTTACGGAGAGATTGTAGGTTATGGTGCAACTTCCGATGGTTATGACATGGTAGCACCATCGGGTGAAGGCGCAGTGCGTTGCATGAAGATGGCAATGCAAGACGTGGATCGTGTGGATTATGTTAATACACACGGCACATCAACACCTGTTGGTGATGTTAAAGAGTTAGGAGCTATTCAACAGCTATTCGCACAAGACTGTCCTGCGATTTCGGCAACTAAAGCGATGACAGGTCACTCACTTGGCGCAGCCGGTGTACATGAAGCTATCTATTCTACGCTGATGCTAGACAACAACTTTATTGCACCAAGCATTAATATTGGAACACTAGACGAAGCGGGTAAAGGTTTGGATATTGTCACTGAAATGCGTGAACAAGAACTCACGACGGTGATGTCCAATAGTTTCGGTTTTGGCGGAACAAATGCAACATTGGTGATTAAAAAATACCAAGCGTAGTTACCGCAATGAAAACAAAACAGGCGCTTGATTCAAGCGCCTGTTTTTTGATAACAGACAGAATAGTTTACGGCAATAACCACTGCGTTTTAGTCGATCTCGATATTACCCAACTGCTCATCAATGACGCACCTCCTGCAATAATGATCCACAATGGAATAACCCAGCCAGGATGCCCCTCAAACCAGCCGTAACTTTTCATTGGCCATAAAAATATTGGATGAAGTAAGTAGATGCCTAAACTGTGTTTACTGATAAAACTCACCCTGGTTTTGATGTTTTCAGGCAGTAAATCAGCAAAATAGCGGCACAGTGCAAATACCAGAGCAGCGGCTAATACTGTATTCAGGGTTTTGTAAGACAACCATCGCTGTACGGTGTATCCACTCGCATCAATGCTTAATGAGATAACTGAGTAGACCGTGAGCCCCAGAGCTGCAGCGCCGAGGGATACGATGACGAGTGTAGACTTGGTTGCTGTTGGCACTTTTTGATAGAGCACATAACCTAGCAACAAGTAGCCACTGTAGAGCCAGAGGTTTGAGCTCCAAAACCCACCAACTCCTTTAAGCAGATAGATCAATGTTGATATTAACCATAATCCTAGTAGTGCATAGAGAGCTAAGTTATCGTAACGTCTTACTAAGATTTGAAAAAATGGAATGACAAAATAGAGAGGTAAAAAATAGTAGAAAAACCCAAGATGATAGTAGGTTTCGTGTTCAGGCATCGCTTTAAGTGTTGATATAGCAATAGTAGAGCTGAACCCATCAGCCGAGACTCCAGAGAAAAGGGCATAGAAACAGGACCAAACTAAAAATGGGATCAACACTTTTCCAAAACGGCGTTGAAGATAGCTTCTTGGCTCAAATTGACGTTGATCACTGAGCATTAGAGCCCCTGTAATCAGGATGAACACCGGTACCGCCCAGCGACTCAAACTATTGACCGAGACAGCTGTAGCCCATTGATCAAATGGAATATCACCGTATAAATGGCGATATGGTGCTAAGACATGAATTGCGATTACAGCAATAGCTGCGATACAACGCATTAAGTCGAAGAAAAATACTCTCTCTTTATTCATGATCACTCCTAGTCCTCTTTCTATTAAGTACACTTAGGCAGTATGATAGGTGCAATAAAGCACTCTGTGAACAGTAACTTAATTGGTAAGACGATGAGAATTGTAATTGATGAAAATATGCCATACGCACTTGAGCTATTTAGCAAAATTGGCGATGTTATTGTTAAGTCAGGTCGAGATTTAAACGCCGATGATCTGATTGATGTTGATGCTTTGATGATTCGCTCGGTAACAAAAGTGGATGAGGCGTTGTTAACAAAAGCAAATCGATTGGCTTTTGTAGGGACGGCAACAGCGGGTATGGATCATGTTGACCAAGCATTATTGCAACAACGAGGTGTTTTTTTTACTGCTGCGCCAGGGTGCAATAAAGTGGGTGTTGCTGAATATGTATTAAGTTGTTTAATGGTACTAGCGCAGCAGCAGGGTTTTTCAATATTTGATAAAACGGTGGGTATTGTTGGAGCAGGGCAAGTAGGCAGTTATCTTGCTCAATGTCTCGATGCCCTCAATATTACCTATTTTCTTAATGACCCGATCAAAGAGAGTGAAGGGGACCCGCGTCAGTTCACTGAGTTATCTGAACTGTTACAACAAGCGGATGTGATCTCTTTGCATACCCCAATAACCTATTCTGGGGTGCATGCGACGCACCACTTGATTGATACCGTGCAATTAGATAGTTTAAGAGCTGATCAAATTCTGATTAATGCTGCAAGAGGCCCTGTAGTGAACAATCAAGCGTTAAAACAACGCTTAGAAAGGGCTGATGGTTTTAGCGCAGTGTTGGATGTGTTTGAGTTTGAGCCGGAAGTGGACCTAGAATTATTGGCTCTGCTCTCTTTTGCCACCCCGCATATTGCAGGTTATGGTCTTGAAGGAAAAGCTCGAGGCACCACTATGATTTTTAACTCTTATTGCTCTTTTTTAAATCTAGAGACAAGGGTTGAAGCATCCAGCTTGTTGCCCGTTGCACCGATTCCTGATGTCAGGATAAATGGTCCTTGGGATGAAGCAGTACTGCACAATTTAATTCAGTTGATTTATGATGTACGCAAAGACGACGCTCTCTTTCGTCGTCAAATAGACCAACAAGGTTCATTTGATGCGATGCGTAAAGCATATTGGGACCGAAGAGAGTATAGTGCAGTCACTGTTGTTGGTGGTGTAGAGAGTAACTTAACATCATTAGCAGATTTAGGATTTACAACCGAGGACACCCATGAGTCAAGAATTTGATATTGCCATACTCGGCGCAACTGGCGCTGTAGGCAGAACAATTATCGACGTTTTAGCCGAACGTAATTTCCCTGTTCGCAATTTATACTTACTGGCTAGTGAAAGCAGCGAAGGGACCATAATTCGATTTAATGGAAAATCGGTACGAGTACAAAAAGTTGAAGATTTTGACTGGTCCCAAGTTCAAATAGCGATGTTTTCGGCGGGTAGTGCTCTTTCAGAGCGTTGGGCACCAATTGCTGCTGACGAAGGTGTGGTGGTTATTGATAACACTTCTTGCTTCCGTAATGATGTTGATGTTCCATTAGTCGTGCCAGAAGTGAATCCAGAGGCGATTGCGGATTTTAGAAATCGAAATATCATTGCGAACCCAAATTGTTCAACCATCCAGATGTTAGTCGCCATAAAACCAATTTATGACGCGGTTGGGATCGATCGTATTAATGTGTCCACTTACCAATCAGTATCAGGTTCGGGTAAAGCGGGCATTGATGAGCTAGCTGGACAAACGGCAAAATTGTTAAGTGGACTGCCTGCTGAAAATAAAGCCTATGACAAACAAATTGCCTTTAACTGTCTGCCACATATTGACGAATTTATGGATAATGGCTACACCAGAGAAGAGATGAAAATGGTGTGGGAGACACAGAAAATACTAGGTGATCAATCGGTTACGGTTAATCCGACCTGTGTTCGTGTTCCTGTGTTTTACGGACATGCAGAAGCGGTTCACATTGAAACCAGTGCGCCGATTGACGCTGAAGAGGTGGTTCGTTTGTTAGAAGCATCTGAAGGCATTGAAGTATTCAAGAACAATGAATATCCAACTCAAGTTGAAGATGCAACAGGCAAAGATCACGTTATGGTATCAAGGATTCGTCAAGATATTAGCCATCCGACAGGAATAAATATGTGGGTAGTTGCAGATAATGTACGTAAAGGTGCCGCAACCAATACTGTGCAAATTGCTGAAGTACTAATTCGAGATTACTTTTGATTTCTAACACATAAATAGAAAAAATGCTCTAAGTAACTCTTAGGGCTTTTTTTTTATTGATTACATTACACATTTTTGAATCAAAGCTACAGTATTGTGGCCATTATCCGATATAGTTTATAGATCATCATTTTATTTGCAGATAGAGGCATCACTAGTGTCTAACGTTTTAAAGTACATCCATCGAGCGCTTACTCCGATAGTTATAGTTATGGCCATTCAGGTTTCAGCGGCGTCGATAAAAATTGTAGGCCCTGATGGGGAACAAAAAGCAGAACAAGCGCCTTCCTCCTCTTCACAGGTCGTGAGACCAACTCGAGTGTCTCCTTCTCCTGTAATTGGAAGGAGCCAAGCAGCTGCTCTGCCGATAACTTATGGACCAACCTCTTCAGCTGACACGTTGTGGTCAATTGCAACTAAGTTAAGGCCTTCAACCGCGACAACCATCCAGCAGACAGTACTTGCTATTTATAGACTAAATCCACAAGCGTTTGAAGATAATAATATACACAGTTTACATTCAAATAGTGTTTTGAGAATACCATCACTGACACAAGTTCGTAATGAAAGCCAAGCATCTGCGGTCAGAATATTAAGAGAGCATCAAGCCTTACTTAATCAAGTGAACGCTCCTGTTGTGGTGGCAACTCCGGTTCCTATTATACCGAAAATCAGTGAGGCCACCGCCTCGGCGAGACCTTCAGTTGTTAAACCCGTTGCTGAAATTGCTAAAACAAAACCCGTTGTTATTAAATCTACCATTAGTGACGCTGAATTAATGGCGTTGAAAAAAGAGCTGGAGAGTAATGAAGTTGAGTACTCTGCACTGGAAGAGAGCAACCATACGCTTCGTCTTAAGCTTGCCAATGTTCAGTACGAAGTTGAAGCATTAAAAGATGCGATTAGCGATGAGGATAGAATACGAGATGAAGTTCAGAAATTTATTGATGAGCAAAAACTAACCCTTAAAAAGGAAGTAGCCGTTGAAATTAGCTTAATTGATAAAATTGCTGAATCACCAGCAATGATTATTGCTCTGGCGTTAATACCAGGTTCAATGATCGCTGGCCTTATTGCCTTCTTACTGTTTCGTCGTAAAAAGGAGGCTGTTGAAGCAGAACCTGAAGAACCAAGTGTTGTCAATGTTGAACCAGAAATAAATATGGATGATGATATTCCTGAGTTAACGCTTTCTGATGATGACGATGAGTTGCTCAGCAATTTTGATGACGAAACTGAAGAGTTAGAATTTGATCCAAATGAAGCGTTTGGTGATGACAGTGTAGACCCATTTGTCTCAACTGAAGAGGAAGTTTTTGAGGATAAGAGTCTTGATGGTGAGGACCCATTTGCTGTTATTGATGATGCTCTGCAAGAGGAACTAATTAACGAAGAAACCGAAGTTACTTCCAATAACTTCTCCGTTGATGCTGGTGTTAAAGCACTTGGGTTAGAGGAAATGGAGAGAGCTCTGGATGAAATTGATTCGGGCTTAAATACGGAGGATGACACTGACGAAGACTTTGATCTCTCTCTTTCAAGTTTAGAAGATCTTGATGGCGCCGATGACACGAAAGATGGAATTGACCTTTCTGGAGATGACTCAGACCTTAGTAAAGATAGCATTGCATTAGACGACGATGAGCGTAAAGGATCAACAGAGAGTAGTGATGACAATCTTGATTTTGAGTGGGATGCACAAGAGTCAGAGGAAGATACGTTTTCATTAGAATCTACGGATGAAGTTGAAGTTAATAGTAATGATTTAGATTTTGATACTCTTTTAGATACGGATGCTTCAGTAAATAGAGAAACTGACTCAACTGATTTTGATTTAGATGGTGATACCCATGATGAACTATTTGCTTCTTCTTCTATTGAAAGTAGTGAGTTAAACGCAGAGGATACATTCGAACTGTCGTCTGATAGTACAAAGCTACTTGATGAGGTCATGGAACAGTCAAATGAAGAGGGTGAAAACAGTGATCTGTTTGAAATTGACCCCCAAAATACAGAGTTACTCGATGAACTGTTGGCAGAACATTCGAATGTGGGCAGTGAGAGCGACAGTGAAACCGAAAAGGTTGCTGCTGACAGTGAGTTTGAAATTGATGAGCAGAGTACAGAGCTGCTGGACGAGCTGTTATCAGAGAGTGTAGAGAGCGACAGTGAAACCGAAAAGGTTGCTACTGACAGTGAGTTTAAAATTGATGAGCAGAGTACAGAGCTGCTGGACGAGCTGTTATCAGAGAGTGTAGAGAGCGACAGTGAAACCGAAAAGGTTG
>JAESQY010000004.1 GCA_016764915.1 Aliivibrio sp.
ACTATAAACAGGCAAAATATTGCCACCTTTTGTTGTATCATTGTTATCTGTTATTTTCTGTAGTCTCCCGCAGGTTTCGGATAAATTGCTTTAATATAGAATGAAGTCAGAAGTCGGAAGTTTGAAGTCGGGAGTTGGAAGTCAGGAGTCGGATGTTTTTTTTTAGAAAGAAAATTATGATCTTCTGTCTTCACACTTCAGGTCAATAAATTATTTTTATTAAATAGTCCGTTAATCCCGAAAACCTTCTGGCATAGTAATCAGTCACTAGTGCCAAGTCAAACAAGGAATGAGGTATAAACCTGTCAGGTTTTTTAGCGTAAATAGCTTTGTTAGCTGTATTTAAATTACATCTAAACCTGACAGGTTTCACGATATCCCAACTTCGGACTCCTGACTCCCAACTTCAAACTCCCGTCTCCAAACCCCCATCCTCTCACAGCCCATTCTCTTCCTTGTATTTAATAAGATCTGCTTCATATTGGGCAAAATCCTCGTCGTATGTTGCCATGCGCGAAGGGTCTATTGTTTGCTGATAAACATCGGCGCTCATGTTCTCTACATAAAAGTTGGTAACAAACTCTATTTCCATGGTTTTTGCATTAAAATACCCGGTAACGGTTCCTGCGCCGCCTTCGCCACCTTCAAATTCATCGGTGATGATATTAACAGTGGTTACCCCGTTTATTCCCTTGAATTTTACCCATCCGGAATCTTCGCTGCCATATTCCTCTTTCTCCCAGGTATTCAGCTTCATGAACTTTACATTAACAGAGAACCAGATGCGCACCGGCATTTTGCCCACCGAGAAATTGCGTATTTGTATGTTCAGCGTATCCTGAGTTCTCCATGCAAAGTAATATTTGAGCGGACAGCCCTCATCTAACAGGGTTTTGTTAACAGTGCCCATCATGGCTGTTGCGTTCAGTACAATACTGTCCTGCAGGATTTCTCTGGCTATCTCCATATATTCATCCATAACGGGTGTTTGGGTAATTTCCTCATCGTCGGTACAAGAGGGAAAAACGGAGCAAAACAGTACGAATGCAATAGCTGTAAAAAGTAAATTATTATTCCATTTTTTCATCATTTTTAATTTTAAAGTAAGACTCTGTACAAATGTTATAAGTTGTTGGTTATAGCTTGTCAGTTATCAACTATAAACCAACAATCTGCATGGCTGTGGCTTTAATTTAGTTTTGTTGTGTCGCTGTCGGAAGTCGGAAGACGGAAGACCGAAGACCGAAGATCGAAGACGGAAACCGAAGATCGAAGACGGAAGACGGAAGTGAAAAATGCAAGTTTAGTCTTTCATTTTTAAACTATAAAAAACTTATAAAAGCTAAAACGATGTACTAAAGTGCATCGTTTTAGCTAAAATTGAAATTAATAAAAAGAGAACCCTTATTGTTCTTATTTATAAATATATCCGAACCTCCCTCGCTATGTGTTTGGGAGCTTCGAACAGTAGTAGTCTAAAACGTTTCGGGAAATAAAAAAACGTTCTGTTCATTTACTTAAAATATCCGTTAGGCTTAATTTACAGTAAATGTGAAGTAAATAAGCATATCATTCAAAGCAGGAACCTCTGCTTCAAAGTGATATACCAGTTTACCGGAATTGCTGGACCATAAATCAATGTAGGTAACTTCAAAAATATAAGTACCGTACGGAGTAGTAACAGTGCCTACACCATCACCATTCCAATCATATGTACTCCCATTTTGAGTAAACGTCGCAGGGGTTGTTAATTCAACAGTATGGCCTGCAACATCCATTGTCATGGCTGTCATCGCATTGCTGCTAAAAGTAGTAGTAGCATCATAAGTACCGGAAACCGGCCCCCCCATAATTAGATCTGTTGCAGTACCGGTATAAGTACCATTCAGCTGGGCGCTGGCAATGCCCGCACTGGCGAGCAAAACTACAAGGCAAAAAATTAACTTTTTCATAATTGTAAATTTTAAATTATTAATAAAAAAAAGGTCCTCTTTTGTTTTTTTCTGTTTATTACATCCCGTCTTTCTTACCACACGATACAATCGTGCGGCAACGGGGGGCATCTGTTTTTTTATGCTGATTCTTCCGTCTTCTGACTCCCAACTACCCCCGGCCATCAATTTCTAGGGGGTCTTGTCCAGGATTCATAATCGTCCGTCCAGACATAACTATCAACATAGCCGTTCAAACTATAAATACCAAGATTTCTCAATCTGGTAGAATAAGCTTCAAGAAAATCTTTGGTGATCTGCCAGTTGTAGATATCTTCTGCAATACCAAACATCATACGCGCATATTCACTGTCATAATCTATTAACAATCCACCGCCCTCACTCCTATACGACCTCCATTTTTTAGGCGTTAAATAAGTAATTTTACATGCCGGCAATAGGCTTAACCCGAGATTGCTAATAGTTTCCAACTGGCTTAAATCGAGCTTTTTCAGCTTTGGCAGGTCATGCAATTCTATTGTCTGAACTATTACCGCTTTTTCGGGCAATAGGTTAAGATCCTCCAAGAGGGGGCAACATTCTACATGCAACCAACTGGGGGTTCCTGCAAGAAACTCTGCTTCGACTGACCGCTGCCCTATCATTTCAGACTGGCTTAAATCGAGGCTTGTAATTTCGTCGTTATTGGCTATTACTACGTAGCAAATATTGGGGGCGGCATTGCCAAAATCAATCCCGTTGGGGGTGTTAATATTCTTAATACCGATTATACTTACCCCTTCATGGTAAATTTTAAAAAAGGGGATGGTTGTTTTGGAAGGTGCTAATATCCAAATTCTGGCTCCTCTATATGCCCTGTGAGAAAAAATGTACTGGATGCCCTCAATATTTTTTATACCCTCGCTCTCGACAATGTATTCAGAAATAAATATTTCATTCCCTGCTTCAGCAATGTCCGTAATCCTCTTGGTCAGATCAACCTGCTCTCCCTCGAACAGTGAGGGGAAATTTTCTTTCAGCAGGGCACGCAAACCATCGTCGGGCACGTCACGCAACACAGTATAGGCAGCAGCACCCATTTTCATTACAATGGAACCATTGCTTATTTCGTCTTCTTTTTCCGCATAAAAAACAGGCAGTTCCTGCGTATTGTACTTGGCACTTTCGGGCAGGTAAAGTTTTGTCAT
>JAESQY010000129.1 GCA_016764915.1 Aliivibrio sp.
AAAATAAGTTTAATGTCTGTCGTCCATTTAAAGTGGTGGAAGGCGGCAGAATTCAGTGCAGCGTTTGGGCTCACTGCTTTCTATATGCTCAAGGTGGGCATGGATGAAGCTTCATTCTTATGGCTACTCCTTGCGTTCCCTGTCATATGGATTTCCCTGCGCCATGGTTTTGTCTGGGCGGCTGTGTCCGTGTTCAGCATCAACATATTGGCATTACTCATTGCGTTGGACATGGCCGCTCAGGCGCGTGTTGATCTGCAATTGTTCTTAGCTTTAGTTTCTCTTTTAGGCTTATTATTAGGTGGGCTCATCACATCACGACGACGGGCGAAAACAACCGTGAAAAATCAACATAAAACCATCGCGCAACTGGACCGCATGAAATCAATGGGTGATATGGCAGCGAAAGTTTATCACGAAATTGGCCAGCCCTTAAGTACTCTGAATATGATCACACAAGGCGCTATCGACCAATTGGAAAAGGGTGAACTTGATGCAGAAGGCCTTAAACGCATCATGAAACTATCACAGCGCGAAAATACGCGATTGAGCAATTTGGTGAGCAGCATGAAGGCCTTTGCAAAAGATGGAAAATTGGTGCGCAGCGATACCAGTGTGCAAGAAATTATAGGCACCATCAAATCACTAACCGATCTGACAGCCGAGATGGCAAGTATGACAGTAACATACGATATCCCCAAAGGCCCCCTGCCGCTAAATGTAGATAAAACCCTCATCGGCCAAGCCATCTTCAATCTTGTGAAGAACAGCATTGAAGCAATGGAAAACAGCAAAGTAAAACAAGTCACTATCAGCGCTGGGTTGAATGATAACGGCCACACTTATATCTCCGTCACCGACACTGGCCCCGGCTTCCCTGATGATTTTGCATTAGGTCAAACCACCAAGCCAGACGGCATGGGACTTGGCTTACAGATTGTGAATGATATCATGGATAGCCATGGCGGGGTAGTAGAGTTAAAATCGTCTAAGGCGTTGCTCCGAATTTAAGTTTTTTCTATTAATGACTTTACTGCTATTGCAATACATGAAACAGCTTTATCTAAGTCGCTATAACTAGTCTCTGGCCCGAAACTAAATCTTATAGCGCCGTCTGTTAGAGCATCATCATCACCGATAGCTGATATTACATGGGATGGCTCAGGTATTCCTGATGTACAAGCCGATCCTGTAGATGCGCCAACTTTAAATTGTATCATACCTAGCAATAGTTCGGCGTCAATATCAGGGAAGTGAATGCAAAGATTTCCTTTGTGGCGCTCTGATAACTTTGGGCCCATTAAACGAGCATTTGGAATTGTGTTTTGAAGTTTACTCCAAAAATGATTGCGGAGATTCTTAATATTTGCACGAAGATCATCGCCATTCTTAGTCCAGTAATTTGCGGCAGCACCAAATCCTACGCATAGAGCGGTAGGCAGAGTGCCTGATCTCATGCCATTTTCTTGTCCACCTCCAAATTGTATGGGATTGATTGAACTGCGCGACTCACCACTGATGTAAAGAGCGCCAACCCCCTTTGGCCCATTCATCTTGTGTGAGGAAAGACTAAGGAAATCCACCTCCCATTCCTCAACGTTTACTCTACTATTGGTGGTGGCTTGAGCAGCGTCGCAATGAATTAAAGCTCCATGTGCATGAGCAATTTTTGCGCTTTCCTTTATTGGTTGGATGCTGCCAATTTCATTATTAATGGCCATAATAGAAATCATGAAAACATCATGATCTGATAAAAGTTGCTTGAGAGCATTGAGGTTCACAACCCCCTCGGCATTGATAGGGATATATTTTACCGAAAATCCAGATTTTTGAAGATGAAGTGCTGCTTCTAAAACACATTTGTGTTCAATAGCACTAATCAATATGCACCTTTTAGATTGTGGTGCTTTTGACGATGCGCCTATTATTGCTAGGTTATTAGGTTCTGTGGCTCCAGAAGTAAAAACAATTTCATTCGGATTAGCATTGATATTATAAGCAATTTGAGCGCGAGCGCATTCTATTGCCCCGCTCGCCTTTATGCCTAAAAAATGGTGAATAGAGTGAGGGTTTGCATGATTTCCTCTGTAAAAAGGAACCATTGCACTCCATGCTTCATCGCAAAGTGGCGTGCTCGCTTGATGGTCTAAATATATGAAATTTAATTTTGTCATTATCGCTTTCTAATAAATTCACATATTTCAATATGTGAATGCGGCGCATCTGGTCAAGGTCCCCAGTAAGTAACTTGACTTCAAGTTGTTTTATTGTCAAGTTACTTACTGGAGAAACTTACCAGTAACGGACTTATCAATGAATTTCAACTTAACAACGTCAGAATACACGCCGCATTTTTCGGGACATGAATCATTTCATCTTAGATATGGGTGGCTCAAAAAGGCTTATGACGAGGTTAAAAAAACTCTAGATTTAGGCGGAGATCCTGTAAAAACGTTTACAGATGATGATGCTATAGCTCGTTTTGGAGTAGGAAAAAATATGGTTGCCGCTATTCGATTTTGGGCAACTGCATGTGGCGTACTATCTTATAAAGATCAAAAGGTAGGCCTTGGAAAGTTAGGAACAGAACTTATTGATGATAATGGAAGTGATCCATATTTAGAGGACCCCTCATCACTATGGCTTATACATTGGAATTTAGCCTCAAATGGCAAACGTACATCTTATTTTTGGGCCTTCAATTATTTCAATGAAAATTCATTTACAAAAAGAGTAATGGAAAAGAAGTTGCTTGGATTTGCTGAGCAATACGGATGGAAAAAACCCAATCATTCTACTGTCGACAAAGACCTTTCTGTTCTTTTGAATACATACACAATGGCCCAAAAGCAGAAAAAAGGTTCAAAAGAAGATAGCCTCACATCACCGCTGTCTGAGTTAGGACTGCTCAGACAAAATGTTGATGATAAAGACTATCATTTAGGTTGGGGGCCGAAACCAAGCTTATCTGATGAAGTGTTTCTGTTCGCATTGTTAAGCTTTTGGGAAAAGTTCTCAGGAACTAATACCCTTAACGTATCATCAATTCTTCTTGAGCCCGGCTCTCCCGGGCGTATTTTTCTAATGGACGAGAATGAGATGGCACTTCGTTTGATGCGAATAGAGCTACTCACCAAAGGGGCATTCGTTTGGTCAGAAACCGCAGGCATGAAACAAATCGTTCGGAAAAAAACATTTGTGCAGGAAGATGCATGGGGCTTGGTCACTTCAAATATGACTAAACTTAGTTTGGAGGTGGCATAATGCCATTAAATGATTTAGTGCATATCTCCGGCCGTTTTCTTAGGTCAATTAGGATTGATACAGACAGTTCTGAACAGTCCTTAGAAGGGTTTGTTTTTCCGGCATCTTTGAAAGAGCTCTTGCTCAATATGGGTAGCCAACAAGAAGGTATTCAGCAGAGTGCTTATACATGGACAGGCCCATATGGTAGTGGAAAATCAAGTTTAGCCATGGTTTTCTCACAATTACTAGGCAGCCCCACAAAAAATAGAAACAAAGCTGCAACAATCGTCGGCGATGACGATTTTGTCTCTCAGCTTCAAGAGTGCTTTCCTCCAAAACGAGAGGGGTGGCGCTTCTTAAATGTAATTGGAGAACTAAGAAGCCCTCACGAAACCATAAAGCGTCGACTTATAGAGGGTGACTTTTTGAGCGACACAGAATGCTCTTCAGAAAGTGATGTCATAAAAGCTCTTGTGAATATAGCAAATGACAGAAAGAAAGAGAGTGGTGGTCTTATTGTGGTCATCGACGAAATGGGTAAATTTTTAGAGAATTCTGCCAATGGTTCAAATGATATATACTTCTTTCAGTTGCTTGCAGAGGAAGCATCGAGAAGTAATGGTCGTTTGATTGTCATTGGTATTTTACATCAGGCTTTTCAAGAATATGCTAATAATCTTGGTAGAAATATCCGCGATGAATGGTCCAAAATTCAAGGTCGGTATGCGGACATTCCTGTAAATATCTCGGGTGAAGAACAAGTTAACCTTATCGCTCAAGCGATAGTTTCTGAGGAAACACCAAAGAGAGCAAAGAAACTCGCTGAATCTGTTGGTAATGAGCTTAAGAAATCTAACCTTTCATATGGTGAAGATGTTACAGCCACATTATTATCCGTGTGGCCAATACATCCAATCACGGCTCTAATGTTAGGCCCGGTATCCAGAAGAAGTTATGGCCAAAACCAAAGGAGTATATTCACATTCTTGAGCTCAGCTGAGCCATTAGGATTTCAAGACTTCCTAAAAAGAACCTCTATCGGTGATGAGGTTTTTTCACCCTCCTATTACTGGGATTATTTATTACAGAACCTACAATCTTCATTAGCAGTTTCAGATGATAGTCATCACTTTTCAACAGCTAGGGAAGCGATAGACAGATGTCTTTCTCTTGATGGGTCAGACGACGAAATTGGGTTGCTTAAATCAATCGCACTTCTTGAACTTACTCGCCAACAAACAGGCCTCACTGCAAGCCTTGAAGTGCTGTCTTATTGCCTACCGCTTTCCTCCAAGAATAGTATCGAAAAGGCTATTCAAGGTTTGGAGCGGAAATCACTCATTGTTTATAGGGAATATAGAGGTAGCTATGGCCTCTTTGAAGGAAGCGACTTTGATATTGAGGGTGCAATTGAAGATGCAGCTCGTGAAGTCTCAAAGGTAGACCTGTCTTCCATTAGTGATGCGATAGGCGTGTCAATGATTAGTGCAAAGAGACATTATCACAAAACAGGGACTATGAGATGGTGCGACTTTGTAATTACTCCAGTGGATGACTTGATGTCTCTGGGGCAACAATATAACGAGGTCACTCAATCATTTGGGCTAGTGGCTTTGGCTCTGCCAACAAATGATGAGAGTGATGACAACATCATTTCATTGATCTCTAAGGCACAAAAATTAGCTAAAAATTATAATCTTTTGGTGGCAACTTCACCTAATACGCATCGGTTGGTATCTTTGGCTAAAGACCATACGTTCCTCGCACACATTAAAGAGAATTGTAGAGAGATCGATCGTGACAAAGTAGCCCGTCGTGAGATTAAAGATAGATTAGAGGCTGTTACGAACTTAATAAGCCAAGAGGTTTGGGCGGTGCTTGAAAGTGCCGAGTGGTATATTGGTCAGTCGAAGAAGCAGAGACTGAATTGGCCACAAATCAATAGTATTGTTTCTGATCTTGCATCTAAAAGATATCCTTCTGCTCCGATCATACACAATGAGTTGATTAATAGAAGAACGCCATCCGGTAGTGCTAATGGAGCATTAAAACTATTACTCCATGCTATGGTGATGAATGGTGAGAAAGAACAACTTGGTTTTGAAAAATTCCCCGCAGAGAAAGGATTGTTCTGCTCTATTGTAGAACCAAATAATCTTCATGTGCGGAATTCATCTGGCTGGCATTTTGTATCGCCTTCTGATGACGAAGAGAATACCTTGCACTCTCTCTGGCTAGCTACCTCGGAATATCTAGCGCAAAACTCTAACAGAAGTGTTTCTTTAGGTGAGATATATGAACTTTGGCGTTCTGAACCATTTGGTGTTTGTGATGGAATTATGCCTCTGTTCGCTGTCCTCTATCTTCTGACTGAGAAATCTAATTTGGCTTATTATAGAGAAGGCATTTTCCTCTCTAGTTTTTCAGATATTGATGTAGATTATTTGCTTAAAGCACCAAACTTAATTGATTTCCGTTGGATGGATATGTCTGAACTATCCAGACAGCTCTTGTCAAATATGGCAGATGTTGCTTCTGATTTGACGAAGAGGCCTGTCCTGAACTTGGAACCGCTCGATGTCGCAAGAGGCTTAATAGCCGCCTTTGAAAGTGCTGCTCAATGGGTGCACAGGACATCTCGTTTATCACAGAATGCTATTCAGATTAGATCATTGTTCAAGAGATCAAATGATCCAAATAAATTCTTGTTCGACGATATCCCTGCACTGTATGCGGGTGAAGTAGATGTATCTTCATCAGATGGCATTAAATATATCACGAAGCACATTGAAGACGGCTTGAAAGAGATACTTGGCCGGTACACAGAAATGCTTCACAAGCTGAGGGATCAGGTTCTTCATGAATTACAGGTTCCAAGCAAGTCACCACAAGCAATAAAAGAGTTGAATGATAGGGCTACGAACATTAAAGGCATAACTGGTGAGATGCGTTTAGAAGCCTTTATTGGTCGCCTTACATCGTTTGATAACTCCGATGAAGCTATTGAAAAGTTGGTTGGTCTTGGCGTTAACAAACCTGCTAAAACGTGGGTTGATAGTGATGTGGATAGAGCGGCAATCGCGCTTATTGAATTTGCTAGGAATTTTAATAAGAGCGAAGCGTATGCCCAAGTGGAAGGCCGTAAAAACAAACGCGACGCTATGGCAGTGGTCGTAGGGCTTGATGGCCGCCCAGTTATCCAAGATTTTAGCATTATGGATAGTGAACGCGCTAAAGTTTCAACGTTAGCTGCTGATATTGAAAAAGTCTTCTCTAGATACAAAGACCTTCCCCAGAATATTGCATTAGCTGCCCTAGCTACTGTTAGTGCTACTGTCGTTGACAAAAAAACCGTCTCAGAAGACGAGGAGGCTAATAATGGGTGATGACAAGGTAAAACACGTTCTTGGGCTCTCAGGGGGTAAAGACAGCGCTGCACTAGCAATTTACATGAATCAGATGCATCCTGAGTTGGATATTGAGTATTTTTTCACTGACACTGAAAAGGAATTACCTGAAGTCTACGATTTTCTATTGATGTTGGAAGGCTTCCTTGGCAAAGAAATAACGCGCCTCGACCCCAGTCGTCATTTTGACTATTGGCTGGTTCAGTATAAAAACTTTCTACCATCACCTCAAACACGATGGTGTACGCGGATGCTCAAGCTAAAGCCATTCGAGAAGTGGGTGAAAGAAGAGTTCCTAAGTAAAGGCTATAAGGTATATAGCTATGTGGCTATCAGGGCCGATGAGGAATACCGCGAGGGATATGCATCCAAAGATAAGAACTTAATCGTTAAGTTGCCCTTAAAAGAGGACGGTATCGATAAAGCAGGCGTGCATGACCTCTTAGATTCATCTGGTCTTGGCTTACCTGCATATTACAAGTGGCGGTCCCGTAGTGGCTGTACATTCTGTTTCTTTCAACAAAAAATTGAATGGGTAGGTTTAAAAGAACATCACCCAGAAGCATTCGAGGAAGCTAAAGCCTATGAGAAGAATGCACTTGAACATGGTTCACCCTTCACATGGTCGCAGGGTGAATCACTTGATGAAATGATGCAGCCTGAACGCGTGGATGCGATAAAGGCCGATTATGAAAAACGTCTCGCACGTGCAAAATCCAAGCAGGTTATCGATCCTTTGCGCCCCGATTCAGCACCAATAGATATTGATGATTTATATGGCCAGCAGAAGATGTGTCTGGCTTGTCATAAGTGATCACACCCCAAACACAGCTCACCCTTAATGATATCTTAGGTTTATGGAAACATTTGCAGGAATTATAGAAATGACAAATGAATTGTTAGCCCTCGGGTTGGCAGCGATGGCTTATGCGAATTCTAATTTTTCGATAAAAAAAGACTTATGTAGAATTCATTTTCTCGCCAAAGATCGCCAGTTCGAAATAAATAACTATAATTAAGTCTTATTGTAGTTATTTTTATTGTTACGCTATACAGCTTTATCAAATGCATCATATAGAGATGCGCCATCCTGATAGCGTTCTCGTGGATCGTGTTGTAATGCCTTAGCACATATTGGGAATATATCTTTCCGCCCCTTCCAGTGGCTATCTCTCAGGATGCCTGAAGGGTGGTGTTTATTAACTACAAACCAAAAGATTGATGCGAGTTGAAAAACATCTGAACACTTGGATATTTTTGATCTAATTGTATTGATGCCCAGGCATTTATTTGTTGCTTCTGGGGACATCCAAAACATAGGTCCTACTTTTTCATTTTCTTTTGTTAAATCAAGACGGTTTGCTCTGTTGGTATTCGTTGATAAACCAAAATCACTTAATACCCATCGACCATTAACTACTAATATATTCTTTGGTTTAATATCTCTATGCAAAATATCTTGAGTGTGTAGATGCGCTAACGCTTTAGAGAGCCCTCTAAATTGGGCTGTATACACTTCCGGCTCAACTGGAGTGTGTTGAACTAGCCAATCGCGTAAACTTCCCTGTTCTGCATATTCCATAATAATGTATTCAATTGATTGAT
>JAESQY010000130.1 GCA_016764915.1 Aliivibrio sp.
GAAACATGCAGTGTATCTCCTGTATTTGGTCATCGTAATTTAGCGAAAACTAGCCCCACTTTGTATTGATGCCTCTTCTATATCATCGATATAGAATCAGAATGAGCTGAGAGTCATGCGGCGCTGTTGCACACTTTAGCCATGAAAATGACTCCCCCTATACAGCCAGAAGCGCCCATCTACACCCAAACCCAAACCACTGCGCTTGGGTATTACCTGCGCCAGTACAAAACTGATGAAATATCAACGCAGCTTGGCGTGAGCGCCCGGGTTATTCAGCAATGGGTAACCCGATTTGGCTGGAAGAGCATGCGCGATGATGCGCCGGTTGAGCTGATGCTCAGACAACGCATCGCGTATTTGTTGTGGGTTGATAAAAAGCATGCCTCGCAGCTCAAAGAATTAGAGTTGTTGCTTGAGCAAAAGCGCAAACGAGACAGCAATATTGAGCGCAAAAAGAAATCCGGCAACGGTCATTCAGGTAAGACGCTGGGCAGGCCGACCAATAAAGTTAAAAATGATGTTTCAGGCATTACCAAAGAGATGTTGACGGACTTTTTTGAGAATAAATACTTCCAATACCAGCAAGATATCCATGGACATAAAAACAATGACGAGATCAATGAGGTGCGCTTTTATCTCAAATCACGCCAGATTGGCCTGAGTGATTACTTCTCGTTTGAAGCGTTTGAGGACGCGGTGCTTAATGGCGAAAATCAGATATTTATTTCGGCATCGCGCAAGCAAGCGGAAATATTCAAAAACTACATCCGCAAATTTGCGTTAGCGATTGGGGATGTGGAGTTAAAAGGCAAAGACAGCATCATTTTGAGCAATGGCGCTGAGCTTCATTTCATGTCCACCAACGTCTTTACCAGCCAGGGCTTTAATGGCCACATGTATTACGATGAGGTGTTTTGGATCCCAAACTTCCAAAAGCTGGACGATTACGCGGGCGGTATGTCAATTCAAGCCAAGTACCGCACCACCTATTTATCCACCGCCTCGAGCGTCGCTCATGAAGCCTATCCGAAATGGTCAGGACTCAAAGAGCTCAGCATTGATATCACTCATAAAGGACTCAAAGATGGCGCCCTGGGCGCAGATGGAATTTTTCGTCAAATCATCACTGTGGATGATGCGATTGAGCGCGGCTCGACCTTCTTTAATATGGATAAGCTGCGCCGTAAATACCCCGACAAAGCGGTGTATGATAACCTGCTGCGCTGCAAATTCTTAGACGATAAGTTCTCGTTCTTTAACATTAAAGCGCTGCTTGGGTGCAAAACCGACACCTCGAAATGGAAGGGGGTGGACTTTGACGCGCTCAATCCGGTCGGCAGTCTTGAGGTGTTGGTGGGTTACGATCCACGCGGAGGCGGCCAGGGGGTGAACTCGGATGATGCAGGGCTGATTGTCAGCATAAAACCCGCCCGCAAAGGCGGGGTATTTCGACTGATTGAGCGCATTCGATTAGAGGGCTCAAGCTATGAGGCGCAGGCCAAAGTGATTGAGGACGTCACAAAGAAATACAACGTGGTGCATCTTGAAATGGACACCACCGGAGTGGGCTCGGCGGTAGCAGAGCTGGTAAGGAAGTTCTACCCCGCCATGATTGGGGTGGATTACTCGCCTGAGATGAAACGCGTCATGGCATACAAAGCGCGCGAAATAATCAATGCGGGCCGTCTTCAGTTTGATGATGAATGGGACGATTTAGTGCACTCCTTTTTGATGATACGCCAAAAAACGACTGACAAAAGCAACCAGATCACCTTTGTCTCCACGCGCAGCAAAGTGGGCTCTCACGCCGATTTAGCCTGGGCGGCTATGCATGTGCTCCACTGGGAGCCCATTGATATTTTACGCGACGACGCGCCATCCATTGCATTTTTATAAGAGAGAGTATTTTGATAGAGTTTTCAACCCCAGAAAGCGTCATGAACTGCGACATCCTCAGCTACATGGAGGTGGCACTCATTGATGGATTGTACGAGCCGCCTATCCCTCTGGATACACTGGCAAAAGCGGTGCGCGCCAATCCCATGCATGGCTCGGCGCTGTATGTAAAAGGCAACATGGCCTCAAGCTCAACCAAACTCACGGAGCAACTCAAGCGCCGTGACTATAAACGTTTTCTAGCCGATTACTTAACCTTTGGTAATGGCTACTTACTGATTGTTCGTAATGCGCTAGGCGTGATTGACAGCATTAAACATCTACCTGCACTGTTCATGCGCCGCTGCGAGAACGTTGATAGATACACCTACAAACCCAGCCAAATCAGCGATGAGGGGCGCATTGATTACAAAGCGGGCCAAGTGTTTCATCTTGGCGAGTACGATGTGTGCCAGGAGATCTACGGCCTGCCGCAATACATTGGCGCACTAAGCTCTATCTGGCTTAATGAAGATGCCACGTTGTTTCGCCGTAAGTATTACAACAACGGCTCTCATGCCGGTTATCTGTTTTACATGAACGATCCAAACTTGACCGAAGATCAAGAAAGTGAAATTAAGAAGAAGTTACAACAAGCAGGTGGGCTTGGTGCGTTTAAGAACATCTACGTTAACGGCAAGGGCAAAGACGGTAAAGCGCCAGAGCTTACTCCCATTGGCCAGGTTGAGGCTAAGGATGGATTTAAGAACGTAAAAAGCATGACCACCAATGATGTACTGGCCAGCCATCGCATCCCGCTTGATTTAATGAGCATTGTGCGTGAGGGCTTTAATGTAAGCAGTGATTTGAACAAAGTGGATCGTGTTTTTTATAAGAATGAGTTGGTACCACTGCTCGAATCGGTGTGCGAGCTCAATGAATTTACAGGACAAGAGGTCGTCATAATCAATAAGTATGCAAATTTAGATACCGAGAGCAATGACAACTAAAGCAATATATTGTCTGTCAGTCTTCATTAAACAACATAGCCAGAACTGACAAATTCCTCCGAAATTCCTTTTTAATAATAATGAATTAGACACTTTTCTTTGATTAGAATACCACAGATAACCTGATTGTTTTTTTTGCTCTTAGATACTATTGCAATTACTGACGTTATTGTTAATACTACGTTAGAAGTGCATCAGTATTCATTGATACCTGATGCATAAGTTAGTATCCGAGATACGTTTATTTTGAGAGGTGATATTTGAAATCTATATCTTCAAAACTATTAATAATTCCACTTTTATTTAGTCTGGCAATGCTAGCTGTAAATTTTAATAATCATTCAACATCAAATGAGGTCATGCGAAGTTTTAATTCTGTTTACGAGGATAGAGTTGTTCCGTTATCCAGTTTAAAAAAAATCTCCGACTTATACGCTGTTAATATCATTGATGCTGCAAATAAAATGCACGTTGGGGTGATACCTTATCAAGATTTTAAGAATGGAGTTCAGAGCTCTTTAAATGAAGCAAAAAGTATATTTGATTCGTACATGAAGACAAAACTTACTGAGAACGAAGAAACACTTGCTTTAGTTCTGGAAAGGGAAATTCACAATTTACATTCTCAATTGCCTATAATTATCAAAGAGTATGAATCTAAAAAAATCGATGATTTTACTTTAATAAAAAAAATGTACCTTCTGATAGACGACTTAGGAGAAGATTTATCTCTACTTATCGCCCTCCAGTTAGATGAGGCTAAAGTTGAACTTCAACACTCTGAAATAGCGCTAAATAAATCTAATACCTTGGGGTGGTTTTCCCTTATATTTTCAGCGTTGGCTCTGTCTTTTTTATCTGCATTTTTGGTTAGAAGAGAGCTGAGAAATCTCCCCCTCCTCCTTCAATGGCTTAAGGCATTATCTAAGGGGCATCTTTATCAACTTCAAACAAAGGTAGCAAATAACGAACTGGACTTTATTGCTGAGTCTTTGTCTGAATTATCTGAAAAATTATCTTTGGTTGCACTTGAGAGTCAAAATAAAATGCAGTCACTCTCTGTAAAACAAGAAGAAATAGCTTCATCAATCGGCAGAAATAAAGTCAATTCTCTTGAAGAGATGTCTTCTGTAGAGCAGGTAGCTACTGCTGCCACAGAGCTGTCATCAACTGCACATGATGTCGCTTTAAATGCGGCTCGTGCTGAAGAGGCGGTATCGGAGGCTACAGCGATCATTTCATCAAGCCAAGAAGTGTTAATGAAATCAAACCAAACGACGAAAGAAGTGAATGAATCAATCCATGAAGCGCAGAAAATAGTAAATACTTTAAGAGAGCATGCTGAAAAAATCAGCTCAGTTGTTGAGGTTATTAATGGTATTTCAGAGCAGACCAATTTATTGGCTTTGAATGCAGCAATAGAAGCAGCAAGAGCTGGTGAGCAAGGACGAGGGTTTGCGGTGGTTGCCGATGAAGTGAGGGCTTTAGCAGCCAAAACTCAGACATCCACAGTTGATATCCAAGCTATAGTCTCTTTGCTTCAAGATCAATCTAAGCAAGCGGGTGAATCGATGACAAAAAATGTTGAGTTAACCTCGATTACACAAATAGCGACTGCAGAATTAACCGAATCGTTTAAGCATGTCTCAGATAAAGTCTTAGCTATTTCAGATGTGAATTCAATAGTGGCAACGGCCGCAGAAGAGCAAAGCGCGGTAACGGTAGATATTTCAAAGCAATTAGAAGATATCAATAGTCTTGTTCAAAGTAACCTTAATAGTATTGAGGATACTAACCAAGCGAATCAAGATATAAGTGAATTAACCGAACAGTTAAACGGTGAGCTCGCGTTCTTCAAGGTTGATGAAAGGACAAAGTAATTAAAATATAGTTGTAAAATAAGGTTAATTTGTCAATTGCCCCACAGCAGTGGGGCAATTGGTTAAGAGGACAGGTTCAAGATCTC
>JAESQY010000131.1 GCA_016764915.1 Aliivibrio sp.
GTATTCTTCATGAAAAAGGTAAAATAAATAGGGATGAATCTTCATTAGCACCTGTTTCTTTCCAAATTCAGCATCGAGAGTGGAGCGGTCAATACCGTGGACAGCTTGTTACCCAAACTCCATCAAGCAGCGCGCCTGCTGCCAATGTTGGAGAGCGGTTTACCAAGAAGTTATCAAAGCGGTCAGTCTCTAAGATATTTGAAAGTGCTGCATACACCGCGACTTGCCATGGCGGATTTACCACTTTCCTCACCGCCACTTTTGATAAAACCCAACGCAGGGGCATATTTGGTGGAATGGATACCGGTTGCGAAGAAAATGACATTGGCGCTCATCATCCCATTGGCTATAAGCGAAATATGGTGACTTACAGATCATCACCTTCCGTACTGCGAACCGAATCACCTGTTTGCAATGTCGCTGGCCCATATACTGACATCGAGCTTGATGGCCACAGACGAGTGATGAATCTTGATCGTGAAATAGTGGGGGATTACTGCCTGTTATCTCAAAAACCTGAAAAGCCATTCACCATGACCAAAACCCTAGAAACCACCATTGGCAAAGAGGTATCACGCTTACTGGATGGTATGAAGAAAATGTACCATCGCGGTTGGCTTGCTGATCATACAATTCAAACTGATGAAGAGTCGGGCGCCAAGTATTGCGATTTAAATGTCGAGCCAGTACCAGGGCACAAAAAAAACGTCACTATCGATGATGTAGAGATGCAAGCACCTGCAGACTTTCACTACATTTGGGTTGCGGAGTGTCCGGCCAATGAAGAGGGTGAACCAAATCCGCATGTTCATATTTTGCTGAAGTGGACAGTCGAACCACATTTGTTCAGTGCCTGGGCTAAACGTTGCGAAAAAATATGGGGCCACGGTTTTGCAAAGCTTGAACGAATCAGAGAACCCAAAGCGGCAGGAACGTACATCATCAAAGCGGTTGGTTATGCGGCCAAAGGTGAAAATGCAGACCAGGGACTGATAAAAGGAAATCGATATAACATTGCAAAATGCTCCAGGGCTCCGGCTTGGGAATGCATCGCCTCGTTTGAAGCGGGGAACATAACCGCCATCATCAAAGAGCTGGGCTATAAGCTTGAGCAGTGGAAGAAACCGCATAAACGAAAGCTCAATCGCTTGATCAAAGAAAAGACTCAAACCATTAAAGCTGCAGGTATTGCCAAGGACCAGAACAAACCTGCAGATGCACTGAATAAACTGCAAAGTCGAATAATACGGTTAGAAAAGCAGGCTCAGAAAGTGCAAAAGGATATGAAGTCTAAAGGTGTGCATGCATCAAGTGAAAACCGTTTTTCTATCTCGTTTGATGGCGATGATGCTGAAACGAAAGTCGATAGGTTTCTAAGTTGGGCTGCGGGAGCAAGAGGGTGGTCAATGGATTGCCGTGATGGTGATCTGTCTGAAATAAAAAACAATGCTGATGTGGCATATAAAACGCAATATCAACAACATTTAGAGAGACGTTCATATTGGGCGTCGGTATTCAATGATGACGCCCCAATGCCAGAGGTTGATTCACTCGAAATTGACTACTACCAGTCGTTAAGAAGTGAGTATGAATTAAGTTGCTCTCAGGTCATGCAAATTTAAAAAATGAGTGCTAAATCATAGTAAGAATAATCACTGTTTATTTATACAGTAAAAGGCTGTATTCTTCTTTTGGTCAAACGGTTAGAAAGTGACAGTAGAATGATTGAATTTATCAAAAAGGTAAAAATATTTGTGGTGGGAGCAGGCGCAGAAATGACCCATACAGATACGGAACAAGAGCAGGAGTTCTTATTAGAATTGGTCGAAGACTATGAGAGCAATATGATGGTTTCACTACAACTTGAGAGTGAGGAATCTCAAGCAGTTAAAACAGGGCCAGTTGCTGTTTCAGAGACGTTCTCCCCTGTGGTGAAAGTACTCTGATTAAATGGATAGCTAAATTCTCGGTTGATTTAGCTGAAGGGCTAAGCGTATGGCTAAAATACAAAGACATCACAAAGTTGTGACCACATTCTCTATTTTTGCATTCACAATACAAATCAGCGCAGTCATTAGAAAGACGATTCGTTTTTTTTATGACTGCTCGCTCACCACACCCGCAGTGAATTTTATTACCCGCCATCGATGCGCCAACCGTTATGTTGATAGTTGAATTGCATAACGCATGTTTATAGTTGATAGCTGTAATAAATGAGTGGCCACAATCGGCATCTCGACACGAACAAGACAGTTCACCACCATCCTCTAAAATCGTACTACGGCTAATCACCGCACGTTCACCACACTTACAAAAAACTCGCATAAAACACCTCACTGACTGACCTATCCATTATAAATCGATAGCTGTGTTTATGTACAGCATGTAAGGCGTATGCATATCCACAATTATTTATAAAAATGTGTGGACATGCGCTGTTATTGAATAAAAACATATTAGTATCAGTTGTTTAAGTGTAGTCTGAGTTGTTTATAAAAAATTCACGTTTACTAGCAGAGAATCCCTATGTTTTTTGATGAACAAAATGTAAAAAAAATAGCTCAATTTATACATAATGCTGAGATTTCAAACTTTGAAAATTCGTATATTTCTGAAAGGCTCAAATTATCAGTTGAAATTCTAAATAACATTAGAACCAACCCGCAAGAGTGGGATGCAAAATGTCAATTCAATATTGAACACGTAGGTGAGCAGTTAATAAAATGGATAACTGAATTTAGTAAAAATAGTCCGTTAATTGTGAACCACATATACGTTATCGCATATAGGTTTTTATGTGAATTTGACTTCTATATTGCTGCTGGAAGAGAGTTATCAATGGAGTTAGCATCTGTAAAGAGGGCAATTGAAGGAGATAAACATGAAATGGAAGGAGATCTAGCATCACAGATACAATATGCTTCTTACACAATGCCTGTAAATATAGCAAAGCAAGTACTTAATGATCCAAGAATAAATGTGTTTAAGGACTTTGAAGCTAAGCTTGATGAAGCGAATAAATTAAAAGAAAAATGGGATATTGAGATAGAAAATAAAACAAAAACAGTTTCTGATTTAAAAGTTAAACTAGAAGGTTACAAAACTGGATTTAATTTCGTTGGTTTGTATCAGGGCTTTAGTGATTTGTCAGATAAAAAAATCAAAGAAATCAGTTGGAGCTTTGGATTTCTGATAGCATTGGCTTGTTCTATAATTCTACCGCTATTTATCGAGTTTATTTTAGCCGTTAATATAATAAGCAATGATGGTTCGTTTGGAATTGAAAAATTGTATGTTCTTATTCCATTGTTCTCTATGGAAGTTATACTAATATACTTCTTTAGGGTGACTTTATTTAACCATCGTTCAATAAAGGCTCAATTAATGCAATTGGAACTACGCCAAACGCTTTGCCAATTTATACAAAGCTACACTGAATATTCAAAGGAAATCAAGAAGGATGATAATGCAGCACTAGAAAAATTCGAAAATATAATTTTTAGTGGCGTCATCTCGAATTCAGAAAAATTACCTAGTACTTTTGATGGTCTTGAACAAATATCAAAGCTGTTAAAAAGTGTTAAAGGGTAATATTAATGATGAACTAGTACTCCTTTCGAGTAGTAATAAATGTAACACTACTGTGTTTTGTTAGTAATGAGATTTATTTAATTGGTTATATATATTTGAGATGATATTGAATATGTTTGAAATTATAAATGTAAAAGATTGGATTACAATTGTTTCTGTTATGGCAGTTATAATTGGATGGTTCATTAATGACCATTTAAATAGAAAAAATGAGATATTTAAAAAAAGAATGGATTATAAGCTGAGGCTGTATCAGTCGTATTATGAAGTTGCATTTCTATTAGAGAAAATAATACAAGAGAAGTCTACACAAGAGAAAGTGGACGAATTTGTAGATAAATTAGCTGAATCTCAAGCTGAATTTCTTATGCTTGGCGATGCGGAAGAGATTTCTTATGTGAATGAGATAGTGTCTCTAGCGCAGCAAAATAAACATGTAGAGCTTAAGAACAAATCTGCTAAGTTCATTTCATTGATCCGAAAAAAGTGGCGCAAAGAAATTGGCTTAAGCAACATTGACTAGTTAATTATTATTACCCTATTCCACGGAAATCGCACTCCTCCTACCCGCCTGCGACGTAAAAACGATCACTTTGTTTGCAGTTTTGAGTTCTTCATTTCTGCGCCAGGCGAGCAGGGTGGTGATTGGCGAGAGAGCCCTTGTATACTGGGCTCTCCATCGTTTTGCTTTATACAAAAACTGTTAATTCTGCGAAACTCAAAACTGAAAAATTGAAATTTATTTTACCTTATTTCAGTTTAAAAGATCTCGAACTTGGCACCACAAATCATTAAGTTGTTGATATTATTGGGAGTGGTGCACTTTACGTCATATTTATAACGATCTTAGAAGATCTCGAAACGATCTCTTAAGTATGCTTGAAGCCTTATACAGCAAGGCTTCATGGCAAAAAGTAAAACTGAAATAAACTGCAGTGTAAAAACGAACTTAAATAGCCTCTCCATTAGACAGATTGAACTCAAAATGTAAGCTTTTCGGCACTTCACTGTCGTTGTTCACTGCATCCATAAATAGACTGCAAGCGGGAATCACTTCATTTTGCGTGTACACCTGGTTAAATTTGATGGGGTCGCCACGCGTACCACCATTAGGAATAATGGCCGCGAGCTCAACAGGGAAGCGGTGACCAGTTAGCACTTCTTGCGCGGTTACGTTCTTTATCTTCTCGAACTCATCTTTGGTCGCAATGTCACCAACTGGAATTAATTGAATTCCTTTCTCTTTGCCGTTGGGGATATTAATGAACATCGAACGAAAGTTACCAACACCACGGCTTGATGCCATCTTCTCTTTTAAATCACTCTCATCATCTTTACTCAGGTTCGGGTCTGTTGCGTAAAAAATGAAGCCCATGTGCAAACCGTTCTTGTAGTAGCGGCGGCGGAATGTGGTCGCGTCACTATTAAGAAGCGCAGATTGAACACAACCTAAGTAATCAGGCGAACCATACACTTGCTGAGCAGGGTCATACTGCTTGATAAAGATAATGTCATCGCTTTTGTAAGCTCTCTTTTTATCGTCACGTTCTAATAACCAGTAATTGCCTTTTTTATTCTTACGCAAATACATTGCGGGTAGGGGATGCAACCGAACCACACGGCCAAAGTGATCTCTGATTTTCAAAATAGCGGTATCACCGAACTCTAAAAAATCATGTACTGCAGCTTGCACCTGCTGTTTAAGCATTCCACCTTTCATGAATCGACCTGAGATCATGTTACGTCGAGCCATTAAAATAGAACCATGGTAAGCATTCGCCCTGGTGAGCTTGTTTAACCCGGTTCTATCGAGTGGAGGTTCCCAATAATCATCAGTGTCATTGTAGAAAAGCTCACTGTATTCATAGTTATTAAAACCACTGTCCATAATCTCTGGCTGGCCAAAGGTGAACATCAAACTGTCGTTATTCTCTGTTGATTGTGTTTCGGTCATGCGCAGGTCTGCCATGTTGATTTACGTTGTTGTTGGTGATCGAGCGGCTCATTAATAATGGCGTGAGAAATAGCCCAAAATGCATCAGCATGGCCTGTGGTTTCACTTCGCTCGGCTTTGAATGTCATCATGTTGCCACTGTTAGTACTGGTTCGTTTGATGGCCATGAACGCCATCGCAATGTCTTTATGCTCAATATCAAAAGTTAGTCGGCCACTTTCAATCACATCAATCATTTTCAAAACTAGCCGGTTCTTGTTTTCATTACTGTAATGAATCGCTACCGCTTCACGTGGGTATTTTGCTTGCACTAAATCCCACACTCCGCCACCAATGCCGGTGGTATCCACACCAATATAGGTCACGTTATAACGGTTATAGACTTTCTCTATTTGCGACACATGATGCTGAAAATTCAGACCGCGCCAATAGTGTTTCTCTAGCACTCTAAATTGCTCAGGTGCTACGATTGGCGGGGCAATCACAACCAAACACGCGTTATCTCTGGTTCTTGATGGGTCGTAACCTAACCACACTTCACGACGGCCAAAAGGCGATGGTGCATTAGGTTTAAAATCTCGCCATCGGCTTATATCAATCATGCACTTTTCAAGATCGTTGAACTTGAAAACGGAATGGGAATCATCAACAAAAATGCACATGAACAAGTTATTAAAATCAGACTTGTTGTATTCACCGCGCAGTTCATCAATATCAAAAAGCTCACAACCACCTTTTACGGCATCCTCTATGGTGACGATATAACGCCATTGTGTGTCAGGACAGAGAATCCCTTTTTGCATGTGCTTGAATGATGGGAACTCAAGACTTTCACGCGAACTTCGGTCTTTCTTCCAAGCGTCTCCAGTCCAAAAAGAATACGCCGAATGAACTTTACTTGATGGCGTTGAGAAATACGTTTTACGCCACTTAGTGTGTGTGGCCATCGCCGAAGCCAGTTTATTAAGTAATTCAAATTTTGGTATCCAGAAGTACTCATCGATGTAGACATGGCCGTGATAACTTTGCGCCGTTGCACCATTGGTTGATAAGAATCGAAGTTCAGCGCCATTTGATAATACGATTGGGTTACCAGTGAGTTCGATGTCTAAGAACTCTTTGCCCAACGCAATGATGTAACTTCTAAACACTTCCGCCTGGGCGCGTGAAGCAGATAAAAAGACCTGATTGTCGCCGGTTAAGATGGCATCCTCTAATGCTTCGCCAGCAAAGTAGTATGTGGCACCGATTTGTCGAGATTTTAGAATGTTTCGAATACGGTGATGCATGTTATCGCGCATGGTTAACTGATATTTGAACAGAGAGTTATGCCAATCTTTAAAGCTCTCTTTGCTCAGTTCAGAGATGTCATTTTTGCCCGCTTTACCTTTTTGTTTCTTCTTACTGTTTGAGTGAGAACGGCTCTGTTTTTTACTGGCTGCTTTTGGTGAATCATCTTCTGTAAACTCATTTTCACGGTTTTTTCTAAGCTCTAATTCAACACGCTGCTTTTTAAGTTTTACATGATGCTCTATAAGCTTGGTGAGTTCTTTTAACTGCTGATCGGTTTTTTCTGGTAGGTCTAATAACATCTCCACTCTACGAGCTATCGACTCTTCGATTGAATTTTCTCGAAGCGAATCACGCCAGCCGTACTTATCAGCCCAATAGTAAATAATACGATCACTATTTAGCTTAAGTTCAGCAGCGATTTCGCTCGGGGTCCATGTACGCATATAAAGGCTTTTCGCCGCGTCTCTGATTTCTTTTGTGTATGCCATAAATCCAATAATACCCATCAAATCACTGTAAATAATGGGGGTAACTTCCGATAAATTCTGTTTTGGGCTGTATCCGAATTTACTGGAATTCAATCGAATGATTTCCTCTCCTCAAGCTCGTATTCTTGCCGTAAATCGATATCTACTGAACTACTGACAGAAACCTAAGAGTAAAAAGTATGAGCAAACAGACTGGTTGGAAAATCGCTGCAACGGAAGGTGCCACCATTGATGGACGCACCATCACTAAGCAGTGGATTGACGATATGGCAGATCAATATTCGATGACTGAATATACAGCCCTTCTCTGGCCAGAGCATTCTCGTAGTCAATGGGGAAAATTTGAAGGTAAAAACTGGGGAACCGTAGACGAAGTAAAATCTGAAAAACGCGCTGGTAAGTACCGTCTTTTGGTGAAAATTACACCCAACAAGTACTTATTTGCCTCCAATACTGACGGCCAAAAGCTTTTCATGTCCATTGAACCAAATTTGGATTATTGCGGAAATGGTCGCTGCTACCTGACAGGGATAGGCGTTACTGATTCACCTGCTTCAACAGGAACCACACTCCTTAAATTCTCAAAAAAAAACGGCGAAGAATGTGAAGAGTTTAGCCATGAATACAGTCAACTAGAAGAGTTAGATTTAAGCGACGTATTGCAAAGAGATCACAGCTTGATTGCTAGTGCGTTTTCAACGATCGCTAATTTCTTCAGCTCCGGCGGTCAATTACCCACTATTGAAACACCCACTTCTGAAACCGATGAGGAAGAAGACCCTATGAACAAAGAGCAGTTTAACCAAATGATGGGCAAGCTGGAGACGATTGAAGAGAAGCAAACTGAACTTGAATCAAAACAAACCGAGTTTTCCACTCAGGTGAAACAGTTCTCAGCAGCGCCTAATCAAGAACCAGGTCCAAAGAAAGAAGACGGCAAACCTGAAACAATTACGTCTGAGCAGTTCGGCCAGTTATCCGGCAAGTTAGACACCTTACTGACCAAGCAAGGTGACATGGAAACCCAATTTAATGCACTTAAACAAGAAGTGCCAAACCAAGAGCCGGAAGGTGAAGGTCAATCATCGGTGGAGGCACTTTAATGTTTAATGCACAAGCCACAACGTATCTGCAAAAATACTGCGCATCAGTAGCCAAAGCGGCAATGGTTGCAGGGGTAAACCCTAGCGAGCTTTTCTCTATTGCACCCGTGATCGAAACCAAACTGCGTCAAGCCATTGTTCATGCTGATTCGTTTCTAGGGCTAGTCTCTGTATTCTCGGTTGACCAAATCAAAGGTCAAGTTGTTGATATTGGCACCGGCGCGTTATTAACAGGCCGTGTTAAAGATGGGCGTTTTCGCTCAAAGCTTGGCATGGACGGGAATGTTTATGAATTGGTCGAAACCGATTCATGTGCCGCGATCATGTGGGCGACTCTAACATTATGGGCAAATTCTGGTAGCTCAGGTGAGTTTATTAAACTGATGAATGCTGCCGTTACGCGTAACTACGCTCTCGATATGCTTCGAATCGGCTTTCACGGTACCAGTATTGCGGCGACAACTGATCCCGTGGCCAATCCAAATGGTGAAGATGTCAACAAAGGCTGGCTGGCTATCGTTAAAGAGAAAGCATCGGCGCAAGTGTTAGCCTCTGCTGTCATTGATTCAACGGGTAAGACTGCAGATTCGTATAAGAATCTTGATAGCCTTGTTAACGATCTGAAAAATACCACCATTCATGAAGTGCATCGCGGCAATCCTGATTTGGTCGCATTGATTGGTTCTGACTTGGTGGCCTCAGAGCAGCACCGTTTGCTTGAAGCTGCGGACACTCCAACCGAAAACAAAGCAGCACAGAGTCTTGCGAAAACGGTTGCAGGCCTAAAGGTCTACACGCCGCCATTCTTCAAGCCTGATCAGATTTGGATTACCAGCCTTAAGAACCTGCAGATCTTAACGCAAAAAGGGACACAGTGGCGCAAAGCGCGCAATGAAGAAGACCGTAAGCAGTTTGAAAACTCTTACCTTCGAATGGAAGGTTACGCGATTGGCGACCTTGATAAATTTGCAGCGATTCAAACCGTCACTATTGTCGATGGCGCGGTGGTGTAACTATGGCCAGTCCATTAGCAAAACAACGCCAGGCACTCATCGCCAAGACAGCACCAACACCGATAAGAGAGACGGGTGTTGATACCGCGAAAAGTTTGCACCTTCATCTATTGGATCTAGAAACAGACATTCGTTTCTTATCTGGTTTTAATCGAATTGAAGACAAAATCAAACACAAGCGTGAAGTGTTAGTGCCCAAATACCGCCCGTATGTCACTGCGTATTTGGAATCGGGCGAGCAGTACGATAACCCTGTATTTGCGCAGCTGATCATCTGGTTATTTGATATTGAAGATCTCGAAACCGCAATTGATTGGTGTGATAAAGCCATTGAGCGCGAGATCGATACACCAGAACGATTCAACCGTGACTTTGCCACTTTCTGCTCTGATGAAGTGCTCAAATGGTCTGAGAAAATGGCTAATCAAGGTCACAGCGTAGAGCCTTATTTCACCGATGTGTTTTATAAGGTTCGAGAAACCTGGCGCATTAATGAAAAGCTCACCGCTAAGTGGTTTAAGTTTGCAGGTTTGCACCTATTGCGTGATAGCGAAGGTGAACCCAAAGCAACTGCGGTGGGTGACATTGAAGTATTAGAAAAAGCCTTGAACTACCTCGAAGAAGCCGACAAGCAGTATGCCAACGTAGGTGTAAAAACCATGGTGGAGAAGATACAGCAACGCATTCGAGCGATTCAAGAAGGGCGTTTATAGACTCCTAAGCCGTCGCGCCTCGGCTGACGAGGAAGAACACGTAATTCATTACTTCGTTTATTCCGTCGACTCAGTGGCTAGAGGCGCACCTATTTCAAACTAGCGTAAAGGAAGCAGCATGTTTAATGGCTCATCAGGTTCTGATTATCAAAACACCGTAATCGAGAACGATGGCTTTTGGCCTAACTTGAACGCCGGTGATTTTGAAAAGCGTCGCGGCCTGCCTGCTTCCCAAGATAGCGAGCGAATTTCCATTGCTGTAGCCAACGCTGCAGCCGAAGTGAACCTGCAGCTTGAGATGCTGAAAACCAAATACATGGCTGAAGGCATTGTAAAAGCAGTTGATATCATCGCGTTCCCGAAGATTAAAAGCAAAAACCGCGTCGTGATCCAGTACGAATCTGCGGTTAATGCCAGGGCCAAAGCCGATTTACTGCCCGACATTGCCACCGTTCACCAACGTAAAGAGGGTGATAACTTGGCCAATCGAAGTGAAGAGACAAAAAACGAACTGTTGGCAGAGAGCCAGCGCATCATTCGTAACATGTGCGGGCTTAATCGTTCATCGGTGGCTTTGTTATGACCACTCAATATCAAGCGGGCCATAAGCTGCGTGATTTGAAAGCGCATTTGATTTCGCTCCTGGGCGATAAGATTGCCAAACACATGAACTGTGAAATGGGGAGTGTGCAGTTGATCTTAAGTCCTAAACATATGGGCAATGGATTCAACATTATGGTCCAGCGTTATGACGCTGACTTTCTCTTTGAGGGGTTTCCATTCAAAGAGTATGACCCTGCTATTTTATTCGCCAATGTGGGTGCGTGGTTAATGGACCACGATAGCGATCGTGATGATACAGATTTGAGCGATCCTGATATTGAAATCGTCATGGAAGATGAGAGCAGCGCAGAGATATTAATCAATCTTGAGTTTGAAGAGGCCGTAAAAGTGATTGAAGACCCAAACGGGCTAGTTCACTGGAATAACAAACGCTGGAGTATTGAAGCGTATGAAGTCTATACCGCGAAGCGATTACGTGATGTAACGGTGAATCATCGTGCTTAAGTTTCAAGTTGATAAAAAGAGTTATCTGCGTGTTCAAGAGCAATTGGATTTGCTCAATCTTGATAAGAAGAGCCGTACACGAATATTGAAAAAACTCGGCAGCTATATCGCCAAAGAGACAAAAAAGAACATTCGAGCTCAGCGAAATCCAGATGGTACACCGTGGGACAAAAGGCAAAAAGGGCGAAAGAAAATGATGCGCGGTTTCACTAAGAAGCTCAAGCATTTTCAAAAAGACAACAACCGAACGTTAGTCGTGGGGTGGCCATCAAAACGAGGCACCGTTGCTATGGCTCATCATACTGGCCAAGCAGAATCGAGTGGGCTGCAGCAACGTTTTAACCAGGCTAAAAAAGCCAAAGAGCCGAAGAAAACAGATCCTGCTACCAGAGATCAAGCCAAAGAGCTAAGAGGTTTAGATTTTCGATTGCAGGCTAAGGGACGCCAAAAGAAGGGTAAGAGAGCCACCATTAAGTTCATTACTCAAAACATGACCGTTGGTGAAGCGGGCAAAGTAATAAGTGATTTAGAGAATAAGAAACCCGCTAGAAAGTGGACAGTTGATAGAGCAGAGCGCCGATTGATAGGCATCAAACCCAAAAGAGCCGCAATGATCATCAAACGTGAATTGAAACGAAACAGGAGCAAATAAACATGGCATGGCCAAAAGTACTCATCAAAATCTTAAACATGATGCGCGGGCCCATTGCGGGTGTTGAATTTCATTTCCTGTTTGTCGGTTACGGCACTGTGGTTGGAAATGAGCGTCACCTCATCACGGTCGACAGCACCAGTGACTTAGACGATGTGTTATCTGCAGCAGATGCAGAACTACTCACCACCATGAAAGCGGCGCAGCTTAATGGCAAGCAGGATTGGACTGCAGGCGTGATGGTGTTAGATAAAGCCGATAACTGGCAAGACGCAGTAAGTCTGGCAAATGAAACCTCAAGCTTTGAAGCGTTTGTGCTCAATTTCCCTGCACCAGATAAAGCCTTTTTAGAGCAAGCCGTTGCTCTTCGAACTGAGCTTAAAAACAAACTTGGACGAGAGACATTTGTTATCTGCACCACGGCAGCGATTGATAGCACTAGCGAAACAGGTGAAACGTGGGCTGCATGGCTCGCTGCTACATCCGCGATTCAGACAGGGGTGGCCAGTGAATACATCACTGTGGTGCCGCAAGTTCATCTGAAGAACTCAACCGTGGGTTTGTATGCCGGTCGTCTTGCTAATCAAGAAGTCTCCATTGCTGATTCTCCTGCTCGTGTAAAAACAGGCAGCATTCTTGGCAGCTCAGAGTTAGCCGTAGACAAAGACGGCAAAGCATTAGAGCTTTCGATACTTAAAACCCTTGAAAGTAACCGTTATGCGGTGCCGATGTGGTACCCCGACTATCCAGGTCAATACTTCACAACAGGCCGCACGCTTGATGTTCCAGGTGGCGATTTTCAAGACATTCGTCATATCCGTGTGGCTATGAAAGCCGCGCGTAAAGTTCGCGTTCGTGGCATCGCCCGTATTGCGGATCGAGAGTTTAACTCAACGCCTGGCAGTGAAGCATCGGCGAAACTCTATTTCACCAAAGATTTACGCGAGATGGCAGTCAGTCAAACGATTGGTGATTACGAGTTCCCTGGCGAAATCAAACCGCCGCGTGAAGAGGACATCACCATTACTTGGATTAACAGTGAAGAAGTAGAGATTTTGCTTTCGGTTAGCCCATACGAGTGCCCAACGGCCATCACCATTGGCATCATGCTAAACAAGCGATTAGGAGAGTGATCAATGACCGCTAAATTTACAGGCCGCAATTTCGATTGCACCGTGTTAGGCACAATGATCCATGTCGAATCGGCCACCGCCACCATTAATGATGAATCCGCCGTGGCCATGAGCCGTGGTGTCACTGATGGCTATACCGATGGCGCCGTGACCTGCGATGTCGAATACGAAGTGGATTTAAACAACTTTCGCAAACTCCAACAAGCCGCGCGCAGTGCAGGAAGTTGGCGCGGTATTAAGCCAGATGATTGTCTGTTTTATGCCAATAACGGCAGCGATGAAGACAAAATTGAACTGTATGGCGTGAAGCTTGTTATTGCTGATTTGCTCAGTGTCGACCCAAGCAGCAGTGACAAAACCAAGCGTAAATTAAAAGGTTTTGTGACCAGTCCACTGTTTGTTCGTATCAATGGCATTCCGTATTTAAGCACTGATGATACACGCGGTTTGGTGTAGGTCGATAAGGGGAAACGATGCCAGATTTATTTGACCACGCCAGCGGTATTGAAAGCCAGTTTACGCAGATGGCACTTGCTCGGCAGTTGGAACGAACAAAGCACAAAACGCTGTTAACCAGTGCAAGTGAATGTAAGGAGTGCGGGCAAGACATCCCAGAGCTGCGCCGCACACATGTTCAAGGCTGTCAGTACTGCATAGATTGCCAAACTCTACTCGAACAAGGACATTTATCATGAAGCATTTTTTAATGAAACGCCGCTACTTTGAGCACGGTACCTATTCAACACTGCACCGCCAAGATGGTAGCCAAGTGTGCTGCATAGCTGAGCGTCCAATGCTCAACAACCAACCAAGTAAATCGTGCATTGTGGAAGGAACTTACACCTTGTTTCCTCACACTTCACCGCGTTTTGGCAAGTGTTATGCCCTGGAAGAGAAAACCTTGGGCGTGACTCGAACAGGGCCAAGTTTGCGTACCCATATTTTGATGCACAAAGCCAATTCGCCGCAAGATTTAGAGGGCTGTTTAGCTCCAGGTGTGGACTTTGGTTTTGTGCATGGCGAATGGGCGGTGGTTAATTCCACGGCCGCATTTAATTTACTCATGAAAGAGCTTGGCGGCAAAAGCGCGCAGCTCACTATCGTTAAGGATTAGTTATGTGGGAGAGCATTAAATCCCTGATTGGCAGCGCCGCACCACTTATCGGCACTTTGATTGGAGGGCCAATTGGCGCAGGGGTTGGCGGCTTGGTTGCCAATGCGTTAGGAGTTGAGAATACGCCGCAAGCCATTGAGCAAGAACTACTCAATAACCCTGATGCACTGCTGGCCCTTAAAGAGCTTGAAATGGAGCATCAAGTCGAGCTTAAACAGCTGGCTCTTGAGCACGCCAAGCTTGAAAGTGAAGAGAGAAAGTTAGCTCTGACACAACAAAACGCCACCATGCAGGCCGAATTGGCCAACAATGATCCTTATGTTCGCAGATGGCGCCCAACATGGGGTTATTCGATGTGCGCCGCTTGGGTGTTGTTATTTTTTGGTGTAGCGTTCGTGATGGTTTTTCATCCCAAAGAGGCGGCGAACGTGATGAACAGTGTGGTGGCCATGACCCCACTGTTTGGTATTGGGCTCGCGGTTTTGGGTATCAATATTCATAAACGCTCGCAAGACAAACAAGTGTCGTTGGGGGTTAAGCCACTGGGCGCAATCAATGCACTGAAACAGACTTTGAAAGGGGGCTAAATGGAAGCGAGTTGGTTAAACGCCTTAGTTGCTTTGGCAACATTTCTCACACTGTTACTTAGCCTGCTGATTGGCTACCTGTTCAGACTGACCAAAGAGATGTCTGAATACAAAATTTACGTTGCACGAAACCATGCAACCAAAGAAGAGCTGAAAGACCTGGGCGAGCGAGTTGAGCGCCAAATTGAAACAGGCTTTACGCAAATGATGAACGTCCTTAAACAAAGAGATGCCGCATGAAAATTAAAATTAAACCTGTTGTTGTGATGATTGCTGATATTGAGTTTTCGTTCACGCCATCTGTAAGCGATCACAACAACTACATGAACGAGATGATGCCCAACAACAAAGTAGCGCCGATGCATCAGTACTTGTCTCGCACCGTTGAGCCTGAGAAGAAAGATGAGCTGGTTGAGCTGCTGAACACGGTACCTGGTCTTGTGTCTGAGCTGTTCGCTGAAGTGAGCACCGCATCAAAAGGCGGTATTAAAGTTACCCTAAAAAACTGATCGAGCAGGCAGAGCGCATCGAGCATAATCCGCTCGAACAAGCTTTTGCCTTGCGTCGCCACCTTCTGCCCAATGAGGATGATGGCGAGCAGAATTTATCGAGAGCCCTGTGGTTGGATACGCACTTAAAACAGCGACAAGAAGTGGCTGTGATGAGTGCGATTAGCAAACTGTTTAGTAAGTAGGTTTAGTTAGTATGGAAAAGCTATTAATGCAGGTGGCCTTAATTGATCAAGTCACAAAACCATTAAGAGGTATCAGCCAAACCATGCAGCGCACTGCCGATGCAGGCCGTCAAGGTATGCAGAATATGGCCAGTGGTGGTGCGGGTTTGATTGCTACCGGATTTGCTATTCAAAGTGCGTTAATGCCAGCCATTGAAATGGACCGAAAACTGGGCGAAGTAAAATCATTGGGCGTCATTGATGAAGACTTAAAAACCCTTTCCAGTAGTGCGCTGATGTTCTCCGCGCAGTATGGAAAATCAGCCACCGAAGTGGTGGGGGCGGCTTACGATATTAAATCTGCCTTTGGTGATATCGATGGTAATGCGCTTGCTGACATCACCACCAGTTCAGCCGTTCTTGCTGCGGCCACCAAAGCAGATACTGCCACCATTACCGATTACATGGGCACCATGTACGGCATTTTTAAAAATTCGGCCAATGAGATGGGCACTGGCATTTGGTCACAACAAATAGCGGGCATGACGGCCCAATCAGTTGAGATGTTCAAAACAACCGGTGCGGGCATGAGCAGTGCTTTCACCAGTGTTGGCGCCAATGCAACAGCGGCAGGTATTGCCATGGAAGAGCAGATGGCCATTTTAGGCTCACTGCAATCAACCATGAGTGGCAGCGAAGCGGGCACCAAATACCGCGCGTTCTTGGGCGGTGTGGCCAAAGCGCAAGATGATTTGAATGTCAGCTTTACAGATAGCCAGGGCGAGATGCTTCCAATGCTCGATATCCTGGACAAACTAAAAGGCAAATACGGCGATACCTTAGATGTGGCTGAATCTGCTGAGCTTGATAAAGCGTTTGGCACTAAAGAAGCCACTGCAATGATCAAGTTGTTGATGGCCGATACGGATGGTTTGGCATCGAGCATTGAAACCCTGGGCAACGTGCAAGGCATGGGCAAAGCTGAAGAGATGGCAGCAGCAATGACCGACCAATGGCAGCGCCTGCAGTCGGTATGGTTTGCCGTTCGCGCCTCAGTATTTGGCGCAATCCTACCCGCCATTAACGCAGTGGTGGGCACTATGGCTGATGGCATGATGGTGATCACCGCTTGGGTGGATGAGTTCCCTATTTTGGGTGAAATTCTTGGATGGGTAGCCATTGCAGGTTTATCTCTTGGCGGCGTGGTTGCAGGGCTTTCTCTTGCGATGGGCGTTGGCCAGATGATGTCTGCAGGTTGGGCCGTCACCATGACTGCATTGAATGGTGTGTTCAAGTTATTACGTATTTCAACCATTGTCATGACAGCCAGTGCTTGGTTGTTTAATGCCGCGCTTTGGGCAAGCCCAATCACATGGGTAATTGGTGGGATCATGCTCTTGATTGGCGCATTCGCTGCCGCCATCTATTGGTGGGACGATTTAAAAGCCTCGTTTGGTGACATGGCCATTTTCAAAATGTTAGGCGATGTGATTGAGTGGATAGTGGATAAGCTCAATATGATCCCGGGTATTGATATCGACTTTAACGCCGGTGATATGCCAGCTGCACCCGAAATGGATATAGCGAAACAGGCAGAACAAAGTGCGCCCTTGGATATGAGTGTTGCAGGGATATCGAACGATAGCATCACACCATCTGCAGATGATTTTCCAAGCGTTACAGCTTATAAGCAGCCACAAAATAGCCCGAAGATGCCACAAGGTATGATTCAAAATTTAACATCAACTCATAAAACACAAACGGGCAGCGTTAAATCTTATGGGGATGTTTACATTACCGCGCCAAATGGAATTACTCCTGATCAACTTAGTGAATGGGATGAGCTCAATGCCGGATAAAAGCTACATAGACATTAAAGTGATTGATGGCGGTTGGCAGATGGATGCAGGCCAACAACCTAACGAGTGCAGTGATTTATACAGCATTGCCCAAGACATTAAACACGCCATCATGGAAGCGGGTTTTGCTCGTCTTCTGATTGGACAGAGAAGCCCTGCACTGCGCGCCGATGTGTTAGTGCAAATAGAACAAAAGGCTGAATCCGATGTTCGTATTATTCCAGGCACTGCCACCGCGCGTGAATCCGAGCCTGGCGAAATTATCCTGACTGCCAACGCGTATGACTACGATGATCCCATTGCTATTGAGGTGACAGAGTGAGCAAAAGACCCGATCCTGATTTCATTGAAATATTGGCCCAATCTGATGTGCCAGTGACCGCCTATGAATTAGAAGCCAAACTAAAAGTTGAAGTGGTTGGGGCGGGCAGTCATGTTTCTAACGATTCAGAAATGTCGCCGTTCTGGCGCTGGGTTCGTGCGGCAGTGATTGTGCCAGTAACCTGGTTAATTCAAATTCTACTGGCAGGTCACATCATGCCAAACATGTTTGTGGCCACGGGCGAGCGTTGGGCATTAGAGCTTAAAGCGTGGGAGCTTAATATCACGCCTAAAGTCGCAGTGAAAATTCAAGGCTTTATCACCTTAACCAAAACCAATATTGATGATGCTATCTCAGTGGCCAAAGACGCGATTATCCAAACTCTGCCCATCAATGGTGTGGTGTATCAGCTTAAAGTCCTAGCCGATTTTATGATTGATTCAGGGACGTTATCATCAAAAGTATTGGTTGAAGCTGTCGATGCGGGCGCGGCGTTTAATCTAGCTGCAGGGTATTACAATATTCTTGCTGAAACACTGCCTGGCATTGAATCGGCAGTGAATGAGCCTGATTGGATCACCCGTCTTGGCGCGAACACTGAAACCGATGAAGAGCTCGCCCTAAGACTGCAGAACGCGTTCACAAGCTCTGGAAATTGGCACATTGATGATGCGTATCGAGCGATTATTGCCAGTGTAGCTGGCATTCGAAGTGACAACATATATTTTGAAAACACGGGGCATATTGTTCCAGGCACCGCGAACGCGTTCATTGTGATGGACGTTGGCCCAACGCCGCAAAACATCTTGGATGATCTGAACACGCACATTATGAACGATGGCCATCACGGCCATGGCGATGTATTGACTTGCAAAGCAATTGTTGATGCGAACTATGATGTGGTGGCTGATGTTGTACTCATGAGCAATTTAGACAGTAATCAAAAAACGTCTGAGCTAAATGAAGTAGAGCAACGCATTCGAGCCGCTTTTCGTGAAACACAAGCGTATCAAAGCATGACTCGCGCCAAACCCAATAGCCGGTTCAGTCTGTCGAAAATGGCCAGTGAAATTCACAACAACATGGATTTGGTTGAATCGGTAAAGCTCACCGTAGGCGGACAAGTACAAGAGGACATCATCAGCGCTATTGAGCAGCCACGCTTGCAAAGCCTAACGGTATTGGAGGTGGTCAGTGCCTAATAAGAGCAGTCATTCACCAGAGCTACCAAACAATGAGATTCCATGGTGGCAGGATGGGAAAACAACCAGTGAAGAGCTTATAGAGCCTCACTTTTTATCAAAAGGGGTTTACGGATTTTGGCTGAAAGTTCGCAGTTGGTTGATGCTTCCATTAGCGCAAGCCGATGCACTTACCTGCAGTGAATCTCTGCTCACGCTTCAAGCCTGGGACAAAGATATTGAACGCTTTAACAACGAGCCGTTATCGCTGTTTAGAAAACGGGTGAAGTTTGCAGCCATTAACGCCAAAGACTCGGGCAGTGTGGCGGGGTTTAAGGCCATTTTCAAACGTTTGGATATTGGCATTATTGCGTTCAAAGAGCGTGAAAGTGCCAGTGAGTGGGATGTATGCACCATTGAGCTTACAGATAATGACATCTCACAAAACAGCAAGCTTCTGCAGACCTTAATTGAGCAGTATGGCCGAACCTGCAGGCGTTACCGATTTCAAGTGTTATACCCGTCCACGCTGTATATAGCCTGTGGGGAGTTTTCACATAATTTCGCGATGTTTAACGCACAAAATAAAGAGACGGTGGCGCTGTTAACCAAACCGTTACCGATTGATTATCAACAACAAGTATTTGTGGCCAGCGTGTCGCCGGCTAAATAAGGGAGTTACACACTATGAGCCAAACGGCCATCCCATTAGAATTTGAACATTATCTGCAAAACCAAATCAGTATTGGCAAGTCTCCTGACATGAATGAGGTGGTTTTTGCTTATGTTCCTGATTTAGATGCCAGCACTGCGATTAATCGTGAAAACGGGTTGCCTGATGTATCACTGTGGGTACATCAACAAGATATCGACCAAGTCGGCAAGCTTGGTCCGAACGCACTGGCTTATTCGGTGGTGATACCAGGCAGCGCCGCTGAATTTACCTTTAATGCCATTTATCTGCATGACAAGAACGTGTCTAACTCATGCGGCATGGTGGTGCATAAGGTCAGTGAAACCAAAGAAGCGGGCATGACCAGCACCAAATCATTAGTACAAGAGTACACGGGCGCTGCGGTTACTGCTGCAATTACCGTGGACGCGGAAACCTGGCAAATTGATTATCAAGCCAGGCTCCTTGGCATCGATGAAGAGCATCGTTTAGCCAACCTTGATACCTATGGCCATACTGCTTTCATTGAGGGTTTTACGGTTACGAGACAAGCAGAGAAAACCAAATACAAAGTCATGCCTGGGGTGGTGTATGTCGGTGGTTTACGTTCAGCTTTGGCACAAGAGTTAACCCAAACCATCACCACTAAACCCAATGGGTTATACGTTGATGTGGTTCGCCATGGCAGTTCACTGTCTGTTTGGGAAAACCAACTCACCATTACCGCATCAGAAACTGAATTAACCGATTATGTCGATGGCCAAGGCTATCAACACTACGTGGCGAAACTAGTCACCATTAACGCTGATGGCAGTACCACTGATGAGCAAGTGAAAGGCGGCTTGTCTGAGCACATTTCGGGCAGTGATCCTCATCCACAATATGCAACAGAGCAAGAAGTACATGATCTAATCCGTACTTCTCAATTTCAGTTATATCACCCACAAAGAGCTTACAGTGTAGGTGAGGCTTGTTACACCAAGGACGTAGCAACAGGGGAGCTTAGTTACTGGCAGTGGTATTCAAATGTTGAGTCTTTAGCTGATAAATCGCCCTTGCTTGAGTCAAATCGACATGTTGGTTGGTCCGATAACAGCAAGCCTTTTTATTGGGTTCCGTACACTGGCGATCAAGTAGGTATGCCTTTTTTCTGGCTAGATGTAACTGCACCAGAGTGGGCTGTGATGGAAATCAATGTTGATTTGCCTATCGCTATTTATTGGCGACTAGCCCGTCGTTATCCGACTCTTGTTTTTAATCGTGATGGTGTCGATTACATCAATACAGGTGAAATACGTGGTGAGTTTTTACGAGTCCTAGATCAGGGGCGAGGTGTTGACTCAGGGCGTCAGTTAAACAGTTGGCAGGTAGATGAGTTTAAGCTTCACACTCTACGCAGCTTTGGGCTTCAGGGCCCCATGGCTCAACAGGGGGTGGTTCGGGAAGGACTCCAGCCCTGTCACAGACAAGTGGAGCCGGGGGGGATGAAACACGTCCTAGGAACATCGCAAGATCAATGGCTATCGCAATTTAAGGAACCGTCATGAGTATAAATAAACAAACTTATTACCCAATAAATTCATTAACAAAAGAGGTGCTTGCACCTGTATTGGCTGAATATCGAGGTGGTATTCATCACATCCCTAAAGATGCACTTAAAACTAAGCCATTAGAACCGAAAAAAGGCCATGCCATAATCGCGGTGTTAGGTGAGGGCGGAAAAGCTATTGATTCTACATATATCGAAGATCATCGAGGCGTCACCATTTACGATGAATCTAATTGCTTTCAATCCGACGTTGTACGTGAATTAGGTCCAATTAAAGATAGTTTTACTCTTTCCAAACCAACTACCCAATTCGACCAATGGATAAATAACACCTGGGTAACCAACCTACAAAACCAGTATGAAAGCGAATACAACCGCGTTGATGATGCTCGCCGCGGACTGTATACCACGATGGTTGATCCACTGTTTGCAGAGGCCAATGTAAAAGTATTAATGGGTGCAGCGGCTGCAGAAATCAACGAGATCAATACTCAGGCATTGGCGGCGCGTCAAAAGATACAAACTGACAACCCTTGGCCAGTTGCTCTAAAGGTGTAAATGATGTGGACTCAATTAAGCCTAACATGGCCTAACAGCGCCCAAACCATTCAGAACCAAAGTGAGTCGGTAACAACTCGTGTCGCTTCTGAAATGAACAGTGCAATCGGCAAATTACAAGCACTGCAAGCAAGTGCGAACTATTCGCGGGGTGCATTAAGTGGTGATGCGGCTGCATTATTAGGTTTAAGAGCCTCTCTTCAATCACTGCTCTCAACAGGCACGGTGATCACTGTTTCGCCGTATACGTTTGATGTGGGCACCACGCTTGAGTCTGGTCGCTATCTAAACCCACAAACAGCAGTGGCAACACTGGCGGGCAAACTTCGTGATCACAGTGATAAGCACAGACCCAATGGCAATCTTAACGTTATTGCATTAATGGTGAGTGCATCGCAGCTTGGCACGTTCGCCGCGCAATTGGCCGATCTTGTTTCTGTCTTTACGCTGCCGGATTGGGGGCAAGTGGCCAGGCAGGCAAATGCATTGACTACTAATGAAATCGACAAGTTTCACCAACCTGCAGCCATCGTTCAGCCGCGCTTTAAACCAGGCGCCCAGTTAAACGCCAACCCATTGGGTGACTACTTAGCAGCGCAGGGCAGTGAAATCGCCACCCTTGAATCACTGGCTGATGATGCTACTAACGTGATCGATAAACTGCAGGGTTTAGCAGCCAAACGCAGTACCACATTAAGTGAGATTCAGAGCAAGATTAATGCACTCAAGAACCTTAAAGGCAATGTCTGGTCGATGGCTTTATCAGGAAGTAACGAAAGTATTGCAACTCAGCTGTCACAAGCACAAGCACCAACACCAAACAATCATCAACACACGTTGGCCAGTTTGATGATAAGCGATAAACCAATGCCATTTTTTGAGCAGTTACTTTGCTAAAGGGGAGATTATGTTAGCACTCGATGGTGTGATGATGGGGCTAGACTCGATGCGCCTTGAAATGTCGATGGAGCTAAAAGACCAGGACATGAGCGGTCAATCCTCTGGCACTGATACCGCCGAGCAGGGCGACAAAGGTAAAAAGCTCACCTTTAGTGGGCGTATATCATTTGCCAAAATGGAAAAGCTCACGCAGCTCTATGCCATGGCCTCTGCCAAAGATGAAGCGCAAAATCGCAAAGTCTATCGCATTGGTAATGACATGGCCCTGGCACTGAAAATACGCCAGGTGAAATTTACAGGTCGCATCAATGCCAGAGAGCATGAAAGTTTATTGGCTTGGAATGTCTCGTTTGAACTTCGTGAGTACAACAGTGTGGCCGAGCAAAAAGAGACTCGTCAAAAACAGCAAACCAAACCTGAGCAAGTGCAAAACACGCGCCATCAACAAGCGTTAAAAGAGGCAGAGGCCGTCGGTTTATGAAGTTAGAAAAACGCCTGTATATCAACAACAGTGAAGTGACCTTGGCCAAGCACATGGTAAGCTTAAAACTCTCTTTGGGTGGTGTGGCCATCTTTACCATTGCAAGTGAAGTCGCACCACAACAGCACCAAGCCGTTCGTTTTGATATCGGTTATGAGAATAACATTAAGCCCTGGTTTGAAGGGTATGTTGAGAAAGTGCAGCCTGCTGAAAATGGTCACCATAAGATAACGGTTAAAGAGAACGCTGCAATCTTGAATTTCAAACTGGCTATCAGTTTTGAGCATCCAACCATGCGAGAAGTGATAGACCAGGTACAAACTCAAACTGGGCTAGATTTTACGCTGCCAGATGCGAGCTACATCGATGCAGTGATCCCAAACTTTGTTAGTAATGGTAATGGATACCAGTGTTTACAAGCCATTGGCCGCGCGTTTTCGGTCCCTGATTTGGTGTGGTACCAGGGCATTGAACAGCGTATCTATTGTGGTAGTCATGAGCAAAGCCGTTTCCACGATAAGCCGGTGACCATCCCTAATGATCTGCTCTCTCGCCACAATGGCGACAACATCACCTTTGCGCCTTTTCCAATGTTACGCCCAGGCGTGATGGTTAATGAAAAGAGAATAAGTCGATTGGATTTAATCGGTGATGAGATGACGGCGTATTGGCAGCAGAGCACTCAAAGCACCAAAAAGAAAGAGTGGCTACAGATGTTTCCTGAGCTCTCTGCAGGCTTTCACCTTCCAATGTTTGGCCAAGTGGTTGCGGTTCGTGATGAAGCCAAAGCAGGGCAGGTCAATGATGCCTTTCGTCCACGTTTTGCGGTCGATGTTCAGCTGCTTGATGAGAATCTAGACCAGGACAAACGAGTCCCTATTTACCGCTCAATTCCACTACCAAATAACATGGCAGGCAGTGAAGCGGGCTTAATGGCGTATCCATGTGAGGGCTGTATTGTTGAAATTGCTTTTGCTTATGGCCGCAATGATCATCCCATCATTCGAAATGTGTATGGCCAAGAGTACGCACTGCCAGAAATCGAACCAGGTGAGCAGCTGCAACAACAACGAGCAGAGGTAAGCCGCAAAACTGACGCGGCAGGCAATACCACCGACATTACAGATCAATCTCAAACACAATCCGCATTTGAAAAACTCGATAAGGCGCATCGATATAAAGGGGAGTTTGGTCAACATCATTTGGTGATTGATGAACACAGCATTGAAGAGGTGGTAGGCAAGAAAGTGATCGAAGCTCTTGGTGCTATCAGTTTGCTATCGGGTGATAACTTAACGCTTGGCTCACTGGGCAATATGCAAGTGGCCACGGCTGGTGAGTTGATTACTACCATTGGCAAACTGAGAAACACAGTGATCACCTTAGATGATAAATACAAAGCCCTGGCTAACCGTGTTCAAGAGATCGCCCAAAACGACACAGTAACCATCGGCGGACAGCAAACCATCACCATAACCAAAGACCAAATTATTAATGCAAAGAACATAAAACTAAACGGCGGAACAGGGGTGATCACTTGCCAAAGCATCTGTCCATTCACAGGCAAGCCACATGTCGATGGCTCATCAACAGTATTTGCGGGGAAGTAAAATGGCACTAAGTAAAACAGCACTCAAAGCAAAGATAATTACTGAAATGCAAAAGGTGGATATGGTGACAGAAGGGCAGTTTGCCAAAGCCGCAGATCTCGCCGAAGCCATAGCAAATGCGGTTGTAGATGAGATTACCGAAAATGCTTTGGTTGTTGTTGATAAGGGGAGTTCAACTGGGGAGTTCAGTATTGTCTGAGGAACAAACATCATTAATATAAGTATTTAGCAGAGCTATGTTCTTTAAAAAAATATTATCGAATTTGTTTCCTTTTCCTTTTTCTATTTCTGTTTCCACAGCATTAATGAATTCTTTTATAACTTCAACTTTAAAGGTCTCGTCATTTTCTAATTGATAAAGCTTATCAAGGCCAAACAATCCTATGTGAAATTTACATAAGAATGCAAGACTGTTACTACCCAAAGTTTTCTGATGAGTGGATTTTGTTTTATAACCTTTGGATAGTTTTAAATTAGAATTCATAGTCCATAAACACTTGAACAGTACAGGGTCGATTTTACCTAAATCAATATCACCATTATTAATTGAATAGTTAATAATAGTTGATATTTCATATTCACCTAACCAGGGAAAAGAACTAGAATTTGCACAGAAGGTGTTGTTTTTTATATTAGAGAATGAATAAAGTGCGATTATAATATCAAAATAAGCAAAAACTAAATTGCTATAACAAAACACATTGAAACCAGTACGGGAGCCCATGTTCGATATGTCTCCAATAGTACTGTTACATGAGAAAGACATGTGAATTCGTTTGAATATGTTGAGGAATGTATCAATAACCTTATGAGTATTATTTTCGGAAAAATACTCAAGTTCACTCACGAGAAGATTAATGCATCCCTTAGAAATTTCGTCTATCTGACTCGAATGGAAATCAAGAGAATTCACATTGTTTTTAGGAAATAGCTTTTTATATAAGTCAGGTCTCTCATAGAACTTAATATTTAAATTTTGATGTGTGTTTTCTAAATCATCTAACAGGTCGTTAAAAGATTTTTGATGCATTTGATACTTCTGAAACGAAAGCATCATTTTTTGCTCATCCCACATTTGATGCTGTTTATTATCATTTTTTTGTATTCGGTCGTCTTGACTCGCTTGGTTTTTTCGTATTTGAATGTTTTGAATAATTAGAACAATAAGTGTTGCTGCAGTAGCCAAAGAACCTAGAGTTGCAGCACCTTTTACGAAACTCTCTACTATGTCAGAAAACCAAAAGCTACCGATAAGAATACCTATAAAAAGAAGTAGGAACCCTACCACTACCTCGTTAAAATCAAACCGCTTCATAAAAATAAGTACCAATTAAAACAACCATTTCATTCTACAATGTATATTGTAATAGTAAACTATTATGCAATTACGGTGTGGCAATAAGTTGCTAGGTAGAAGAAGTATTTTAAAAGTATTCTGTCGCCACTTTATCGCCATTCGTCATTTTCTAAACACGTAAGTCATTGAAACTAAATAAACATGTTTCTTTAGATTAAAAATAGCTTAAAATAAACAAATCATTACGACAGTAAAACGTGTCAAAGGACAAAAATCATGGCGTCAAAATTTTATGTTGTATGGGCAGGTAGAGAGACGGGCATTTTTACCAATTGGGCCTATACAAAGAAGCAAGTTGAAAAGTTTCCAGGCGCACGATACAAATCGTTTCTAACTCAAGCGGAAGCGGAAGCGGCATTCTCATCGGGACGAGTATCTTCGACGACCTCGACAAAAGCTTCTTCAGGCAGTAAAAGCAGTGAGAAAAAAAGCAGTTCGGTAACTTCGGCTGATGCGATGAACCCATTTACAGTGAATATCTTTTGCGATGGAGGTTGCGATCCAAACCCTGGAAAAGCGTCATCTGGTGTGGCAGTGTATCGTGATGGGGCTATTGACTCTCTTTGGTATGGTTTATTCAACCCAAATGGCACTAACAACTCAGCGGAACTCAATGCGCTGCATCAATCACTGTTAATTGCTCAACAAGAGATAAACAACGGCAATAATGTGCAGGTTCTATGTGATTCTCAGTATTCAATTAATTGCGTCACCGTGTGGGCATACAGCTGGAAGCTTAAAGGTTGGAAGCGTAAAGTTGCAGGTGATATTAAAAACTTAGAGATCATCCAGCAGTCTCATGAACTGTATGAACAGATAAAAAATAGGCTGACAGTATCACACGTTAAAGCACATATTGGCGTAGAGGGTAATGAGTTAGCCGATCGCATGTCCATTTATGGAATTGAGCAAAAAGAGACTCTTTTTTGTCAATATAATCAGTCGCTAGATATTAAAGCCATCTTAGCGATGAGAGAAGGATAAACCGTATGTCCCTAGCTTTGCATTCACCACTGTTAGAACAACATTTAGATGCTTTACGAAGAGCAAGCTTAACTAACCCTGTTCTTGATCTGGCGTGCGGTGGGGGACGTAATGGACTGTTTTTAGCGCGAAATGGCATTAAGGTGCTGTTTGCTGACCGAGATCCTGAATCGTTAGCCAAAATCGACCAAATTATTGAAGAGGAGTCTTTAAATGCCTCCACTTGGTTAGTCGATTTTGAAATTGAGGGGGATCCGTTAGCGGGGAAACAGTTTGGAGCGGTGATTGTCTTTCGTTATCTGCACCGCCCACTTTTTGTCTCTATAAAGAGGGCAATAGAACCCGATGGAATGATTATTTATGAAACATTCAATGTGGAACAAAGAGATTTTGGTCGTCCAAAACGTGCAGAATTTTTGCTTGAAAAGGGAGAGCTAACCAAATATTTCCTTGATTGGCAGACCCTTCATACTTTTGAAGGCATTGTACAGCAACCGATTAGCGCTATTTCACAACTGGTGGCTAAAAAATGCAAACCGTAGCTCTATTTTGAGGGCACTGACTTGAGCATAGATCGTATCACTCTATTGATTCTCTCTTGCCTTATGTCATTGGAACGATCTTGCTTTGTTAACCCTTGCGCCAGAGCTTTCCATCTTGGGAGTTGTTGATTGGGCGCAAACAGGGCAATCACAACACTGCCTTTTTCATATTTTGTTGTATCAACCCCTTCCATTATTAAGCCAGCAGAAAGCCCTACTTTGCTTAGAATACGTTCATCACTCAACTGACTTTCGGTGGCAATACCAAAACCGATTAATATATCAGGTGATTGAGTATAGGAAACCTGTTGATAGCCTTTATTCACCATTTGTTCTGTAATAGCAGTTTCAAATTGTGACATGAGTTTTGTTGAGTCAATATCATCGGTTAGATAGGCTTTTGAAATGGCAGGGTGTATAGCAAAGTAGCGGGTGTTACTTGTTAAAAAACTGAGGTCACCGGTGGTTAATAAACTTAAATTATTGGTTGTTGGTGCATTATTTGTTGATGTTACACATCCAGCTAACAGTAACGAGCATAAAACGGTTAATAAAAATTTCATTGGCAACCTTATGTTGGTTAAAAGTACGGATATGGGACAATCTTAATAAATAAGACCTGAAAAAATAGCATTCGTTCACCCGTCGATACGTTTGCCCAGACTTACACAAGCATCTTGCTTAAACCCGAGATGTTCATAGAAAGCGATTATTTCTTGATTGTTGCTACGAACCAGTAAATTGATTTTTGGACAATTAAGCTGTTTTAGCTGTGATTCGAAATAGGCTAACATCTCTCTGGCGTATCCCCGGTGTTGAAAACTGGTATTTACCGCGAGGTAGTTTACCCAAGCTCGATGTCCATCATAGCCTCCCATTAGAGTCGCAATAATGACGCCATCACGCTCACCAACTAGAAATAAATCGTCATTGTGATTGAGCTTTATCTCAATATCTTTAATGGGGTCATTCCAAGGTACCACGAGATTGTTCTGTTGCCATAGTTGAATAACAGCTGGTTGATCGTTAAGATCAAATGTTCGTATAAGCATAATACCTCCTAGGTAGTGAACTTTAGGAGCATAAATAATCGTGGTTGATATTACAAATGATGAACACTGAAAAAGAGTTTGATATTACCTTTGTCCACACTGGAGAAGTTCATGTGGCAACGTTCGAATCGCTTATTAAGTCAATGAACTCAACGTTTAAAGTGAACTACATTGTGAATAGCGGATTGTTAGAAAAAGCAATGAATCATTATCCAATGAGCGATTTGCAAGATGAAATTCACACTATTATGCAATTAGCAGCAAAGCACTCTCGACGAGTCGTCTGCACATGTTCCACTATCGGAGCGATGGCAGAAACAACACCGGGCGTTGTAGAAGGGCAAGTGATTAGAATCGATCGTGCTATGGCGATGAAAGCCATAGAGATCGGCGGTAAAATACTGGTCGTTGCTGCATTAAAAAGTACACTTACACCAACATTGGCACTGTTAAACGAGATTAGTAAAGTGAGTGATAATCATGTGACGTTTGATGTCTTGTGCGTGGAAGAGGCGTGGGGCTATTTTAAAGCTGGAAATAACGAAACATACATACAATCGATAGCGGATGCTATTCAATCATATAATGAACCATTCGATGTAATTGTGCTTGCACAAGCATCAATGGCCAAGGTTTCTGAACGTATGAATGGAACGTTAGTTCCAATATTAAGCAGCCCGTATTTAGGTGTTGAGTCTATTGTTAGAACGTTAAAGTCATAGTGTTTATTAATACTTTGACTATTAACACGATTTAAATAACATGTATCTTGATTTTTAAATATATGCGAGCTTTATTATTTCTAATTATTATATATGGAAGCCACATTCTATTGATGATGTTAACTATTGCAGGATGTTAGTTTTGTCAATATAATCAACATTATAAATGATGTAAAAGTGTTTACTGTTGAAGTTTTGGGCGTTATTATCTCGCGTAATTCGATTTAACTACTAATAATAAACATGGACGTATAATTATGAATAATAAAAAACTCATTTTATTTATTTCAATACTATCAATTGTTCTCGCTGGTTGTGTTACTACCAATCCTGTAGAAAATACAGTAGTGAAATTTAATCTTATTACGGTGAATCCGTTACTTGTTGATGAGTCAATTAAATCACCGGTTTTTAAAAAAGTGAAATCAATTACCGTTGCAGATCTAAGCGAATATATGTCTGAGTATCCTGAAGATACCCAACGTTTGTATAAATCCATGATAAAGCAGTTAAACATTCGTTTAATGGAAGACAGCTCATACAGAGTCGTTAGCTCAGATACATTCAAGTCGAAAGTTAAGTTGCAACATTTTGATGTCGATTTATATACTGGCAGTGATGACGAGTTGCAAAAACAACTTTCGCTGGTTGGCAAAGCAATGTCTGTGCATGCAGTGGCTTATTTGAAGTTTGATCCTATTACACCTGCTGCGTTGAACAATAATATGACTTTACAGCTTAGTTTGATTAGAACGCGAAAACCTGATTTACTTTGGAATCAAGCGAGTGGGTTAGAGTGGCAGGTTGGGACTAATGGACTGAGAAGTACCGCAGATCCAGAATTAACTGCAATTGTTAATAAAGCGCTCACGCCTCTGGTTAATGAAATGCTTAATCAACAATAATAAATTTATTAAGTAAAAGTATGATCTATAACAGCCTTTATTAAGGCTGTTTTTTTGTTTTTGTGAAAAATGGACCTAAACTTATAATAGGCGTAGTAAAATATGGGGTACTATTATGACTGATGAAATTGAATCTCCATGTATTCGAAATTGCTGTTTAAACGAAGTCGATGTTTGTTTAGGTTGTTTTCGAACGTTAGATGAAATCATTCATTGGAAAGAGTCTGATGATGAACTAAAACGTAAAATTTTAGCGAATGCCAATATACGTAAAGAACTAAAAAACATAGGAAGCCTGAATTTTTTAAATGAGTAGAGATAGTGTTTAACCGGATGCTGTTTTAACAATTTTTTTTTCGTCGATGGTTATAATCTCAACTCTGTTTCTGCCAGCCAGCTTCGCCTTATATAAAGCTTTGTCTGCAGCGGCGATGATAAGACTTGGCTCGGTTCCCTGTTTTGGTGCATATACACATAAACCAATACTAATCGTGACTACAGAAGCCACCTCTGAGTGTTGATGTTCGATAGCCAGTTGTTGGATGGTTTTCTGACATGACTTAGCAACGGGAAGCGCGTTTTCGGTGTCTGTTAAAATAAGCACGAACTCTTCCCCGCCATATCTTGCAGCCAAGTCTCCTGAACGATGAATCATATTGTCTAGTTGCTTAGCAATATGTTGTAAACATTCATCTCCTGCTACATGTCCATAATGGTCATTAAATGCTTTAAACTTGTCCACATCCATTAATATAAAAGCAATATGACTGTTATTTCGGATCGCTCGGCGCCACTCTCTATCTAATACCTCGTCCATATACCTTCTGTTTGATATACCCGTTAACCCATCTGTTCTCGATAGAGCTTGAAGTTTTTTGTTGGCAGTATGCAGCTGGTGAGTTTGTTCAATCACTAACTGTTTGACGTTTACTGCTTGGTGTAAAATCTTAGACACGTAAAGGGAGAGTAAAAAAGTGAAAGCAAAACCAATGGTGACAATAATGATGGGTAACATTGTGCGGCGCGATTGAATGTAGCCACTGGTTGGCGAAGCTTCAATACTCCACTCTCTATCCCATATGTTAGGCATCACAGCAATATAAAAGAAAGAATCTGATACTGCTGCTCCGGTTCTTGATTTATGAGTGTGAAGAATTTGCATCGAGTCTTTCGTTGTATCTACTAATGTCATGTTGATGCCTAAAGGTGTCTTGCTTAATGCTGATGAGTCGAAAATATCGTTGATATAAAAGATGCCAACCAGACAACCAATGGCTTTTTTGTAGTTGTTTCTTTCATTGAGATGGTTAGTCTCATAAACCGGAACAATGCTGAGGAACCCTGATGAAGGCGTCTCTAAATTCCATATTTTAAGGCCTTGCGAAACATACGGACGTGTTGATTTCATCGTATTTATATAGGTTTGTTCTGTAATAAGCTGGGATGCAAGCTCAAACTCGAGAGAGTCAGTCGTACTTTGCATGGTTGTGAAGGTTGATGGGATTTGATAAGCGTAATCACTGTTGTTGTTGATTCTGTCTATAGGAACCCACTCAAATCCTAATATTTCTGGATGCCGTTGTAAAATATTGCGAGACTCATGAGTAAAATGACTGAGGTTGTATTTGTAATCAGCATGAAACAACACTGCCAATGAGTTTAATGTCTCCAAATTATTATAAACGCGAGTATGCAATGAAGTGGCGCGCTGATCAACGTCAGCTTTAAATTCATTAAATATGGCTCTATTTTCCGCTCTAAAAAGCAGCCAGCCGGAAACCGAAGAGAGCATAAGTCCTAAAATAGCGACTAATAATATGCTGATATTAATCCTCTGGCTTTTGATCATGACTTACCTCGAACTGCATCAATCTCAATGTTAATACATCTATTTAAGCGTAGGTCATTACACAAATTATGCGAGTAGGTGCATGTTTCATTAGTGTGCGACTATGGAGTATTACAAGTGATAATTGAAGGTGTTGATATCATTAGTTATGATTTTTAGTGTGGGATAGGATTCATTATCTTAATTGCGTATACTATCGATTGGTAAGTAGCGTATTGTCTCAAGGAGTAGTGACATCAATGTCAATTCAATGGAAGTATCGGTGTCAACAGTTTAAAAAAAAGCATGTGTCTATACGAGTTACGACGTACTTTATTGTTGCATATGTGCTTTATTCTCTGATATTAGGCGTTCTTGCACCATACGTTGCTAAGGGTCAAATTCCCCATCAATTGTCCAAGCTTACAGGGCGAGAGGTGCAGCTAGATGAAATCTCAATTAATCCTTTCACATTAAATCTGCAACTTAGCCATTTCGTCGTATTAGAAGGCGAGAACGCTTTTGTTGGGTTTGAGAAGCTTGAAGTAGAAGTTAATTTCTGGCAATCACTATGGAATATGGCCATTGCGGTTGAGCATCTCAACCTAGTTAAACCATTTGGCCATATAGAGCGGTTGAGTGGTACTCCTGACACATTTAATTTTAGCGATATTAATACCACTATTAATCGTCAATTACCGATTAATAGTAATGAAGTGATAGATGAAGAGAAGACGTCTGCTCCGCTGCAGGTGATGATTTCCTCGGTCAATTTACAGCAGGGAAATTTCACCTTCATTGATAAAGTCACAGGTGGTGAGCTGCACTATCCTAACGTTAATTTTACTGTTGGTAATGTGAATACTGCGACTGACATCAATAACCCAAAGCAGCAACAGAATAACCTCTTTCAAATAGACATTGAAGATTCAAAACAGGCCAGATTTTTATTGAATGGCCAATTTCAAGTGAGTCCATTAGCGATTATTGGTGCTGTTGATGTGCAACAGTTTGATCTTCCAACAGCGTGGATGTTTATTGCACAAGCGTTTGCTGTCGAGTTAAATCATGGCAAACTCAATATCGAATCTGACTATCAATTTACGCTTAATGATGACAATCAGCTGGAATTCATTACCACCAATGGTGAGTTTGAGTTAGAAGATATTCAAATCGACGCCGCGTCTGAATCGATTGTGTCACTGCCATTATTAAAGCTCGAGGGCATCAGTATTGACCTAATAGATAAGAGGGTGATAATTGAGAGCCTTAATTCTAATGGGTTAATCTTAAACAGTAAAATTGACCATTCAGGCTTAGATCTTGCAACCCTTTTCACGCCAACATTTGCTGAGAAAGAGAGTAGTGAGGCACTTGAGAAAACCAAGACAAAAGATGATATCGGATTAGATTGGTTTCTTAGTTTGAAGTCGATGCAGATCGACAACTATCAATTTAATGTAAAGGAAAAACTGGTCACAAATAAAGAGCTGAGCTGGTCATTACAGGCGATTGATTTAAGCACAAGTGAACTGGTCAGCGATTTAAGCAAACCGTTTGATATTGAACTCTCAGCCTCATTAAATCAAAAGGGTAGTATTGCCATTCAAGGAGCGGTAGACCCTAAAAAAGAGACGGTTGAAGCCGCGGTTGATATTAAATCATTGCAGCTTTCACAATTTCAACCTTACGTTGCGAAGGCAATAAATGCCACTCTGCAACGAGGCGACTTGAGTACTCAAATTAACGTGAAAGCAGATTCGAGTGGTGATGTTCTCGCGAATGGTGCATTGAAGATAGAAAAACTGGCGATAAAAGATAATGTACTGAATAAGTCGCTGGTTAAATGGCAGAAGCTAACGGTTGATAAGTTTAACTTTAATTTGGCTAAATCTACATTAGCGCTTAATACCGTCACTATTGACCAACCTTATGCCACCGTCATTGTTGCTGAGAACAAAGAGACGAATATATCGCAATTAATGATTGAGCAACCTGAGTCAGAATCAAGTGATCCCAATACACCTTTTCAGGTAACCATCAATCGTATTGAGTTTGATGGTGGCGCTGCATTTTTCGCTGACAATTCATTGACACCCAATTTTTCTACAAGCATTGAGTCTCTTGAGGGCGCGGTTACTCATATCTCTTCTGTACCGGGCACTAAAGCGGTGGTTGATGTGAAAGGTAATATTGATAGGTACGCACCAGTCAGTATCACAGGTGAGATAAATCCACTTATTGAACAGCCATTTGTGGATTTGAATTTAAACTTCAAAAGTGTTGAGCTGACATCGGTAAACCCTTATTCGGGAACCTACGCAGGCTACTATATAGATAAAGGTCAGTTGTCAGTAACACTTAACTATCTGTTAGAGCACAATCAACTCACAGGAAGTAACCATGTGGTTATCGACCAATTAGAGCTTGGTAAAGCAAGTGACAGCGATCTTGCAACGTCTCTTCCATTATCACTAGCAATTGCTTTATTACAAGATAACAATGGGGTGATTGACTTAGGTGTTGAAGTAACAGGGGATGTTGATGATCCTGATTTTAGCATTGGTTCGGTTATTATGAATGCGATTGTTAATGTGATTACCAAAGCGGTGACGGCCCCATTTTCGTTGTTGGCTGGATTAACCGATTCTGATGCGGAGCTTAACCATGTATCCTTCGACTTTGGTCAGGCAAGCTTAAGTGAAGATGAGAAACAAAAGCTAATGCAACTTGGCGACGCGCTTGCTAGTCGTCCAAAGTTAAAACTAACGGTTGATGGTGCTGTAAACGCGCATGAAGATAGCAAAGTATTAGCAATCAATCAATTGAACAATAAACTGATTCAAATTGCAAAACTGGATGAGTCAAGTTTGTCACAGCGGATAACGCCAAGCACTGTATCGGAAAATGACCAACTTGCAGCTGCGTTAATTACGCTTTATCAAGGCGAGCTGAATAACGAAGCGGCTGAAGTCAAAATCACGATTACTAAGGAGCAGCAAGATAAAGGGGTTGAGCTGACTGATACTGAGCTTTCTACTCGTTGGTATCTAACTATGTATAATTTGCTACTCAACCATCAACAAATCAGTGAAGATCAACTTGGACAGCTTGCGCATCAACGAGCAAAAAGAGTTAAAACCTACTTGATAGAAAATGTGAATATTTCTGTTGATAGAGTATTTTTGCTCGATAGTCGATTTGATATTGAACAGGATGATAGCGGAGTCGTACTCACTTTAGAAGCCAATTAAGGTCACACCTAAAGTGAGATATGTCGCTTGAAGTAAGCATTAACGTTCCGACATAAGCGTACAACATCAATTCAATTGGTGCTATTGCTCTCGCAACTAATTAACAAACTGACCCATAAATGATAATGGATATGCCATCTGTTTTAACGAGTAGATAGGACTTATAGATCAGAGACGTCCTCAAAAACAAACTTCCCATGGCGCTTACTTTTATACCAGTTTTTATTCTTTTTGCCTTTGCTTGATGCCCAATTAAGAATGTCTGGATATCCATTTGATAAATCAACACGCTCCTTGGTATGGTGCCAATGCGTAGGGATTAGCATAGCCCAAGGCATATTGTCATCAGTTAAATAGTATTTGTCTGATGAATTATCAGTATCATCTTCTAGAGTTCCAAACTTTCTTATTGATGCACGACGAGAAGGTTTGTGACCAGGGAAATGAACTTCAATGTATTCGCCTGTATTAAGCTGACGAGAGAGAAAGCTGTTATAAGGTGGGGAACCAAGAATATTAGGTGAAACAGGTGTGATTAAATTAATGGTAATAGTATGAAGCGAGCCTATTATTTTTTTGCTGCCAGATAAAGTATTCGACATCTTAGATCCCTTAGGCGGTGGAAGCGCAACTTTAATATCAGCAACGATGACAAAGAGTGTCTGATTACCATCTGCCGTTGCCTCAAGTGGAAGTGTGATGCCTTTAGATTTGATGTTGGAAGATTCAATGTTGCTTACTGGGGTATTCAGTAATAAGCGTAAAGAGTTATCATACACAGCGCCACGAGCAGTAGGCAAGACTTTGAATATTATCTGTTTTACTAATCCATTATGTTTAACCTCTTGGACATTATAATTAAAAACAGCATCATTAAAATCATAGTCTCCTTTTCGTGGCCATTCATCCTCAAAAGCCATTGTTCCGTTTTCGGACAGAGAAGGTGAGTATGAGTTGCTCACCGTGGTCGATTCTGGTGCGCTTGCATTATCCAATGGATCTGTCTCAAAGGTATTCACCTCATTGCCATCAGCATAGCCGTCGTTGTCCGAATCAATGTCTAGAGGATCCGTTTGAAAGATATTGATCTCTTCATTGTCACTCAAACCATCACCGTCTGTGTCCGCTAGTGATGGGCTGGTATTACTGGTATTAAGCTCATGTTGATCTGAAAGGCCATCACCATCAGAATCTGCTAGTGCAGGTTCGGTATGAATAACATTAACTTCATAACCATCAAGGTAACCATCGTTATCAGAGTCAGCAGAAAGCGGGTCTGAATTATGATAAATAACCTCAGAAAGATCGCTCAGTCCATCACCATCACTGTCAATAAGGAGTGGGTCTGATTGGTACAAAATGGTCTCTTCTTGATCCGTTAAGCCATCACCATCTGAATCGACTTCATATGGATTGGTGCCTAATAGCGTTAACTCCACAATATCTGAAATACCATCACCATCGCTGTCGATTTCAGAGTCGGTATTGAGTGCCGTCGACTCTTCTAATAACTGCAGAAGATCGGCCAAGTCATTCTCTGATTGGGTAGGAGTTGAGATCTCATTTAAACGATATAGATAAGCAGAACCAGACGTAGGAAGTGAAGAGCTTCTGTTATAGGCTCCAATCAATGCATATTCAGATGTTAATGCAATTGAAGATGAGTAAAAATCATTATTGTATTGGTCTGCTAAATTGAACTTAAATACTTGAGTCCAATTGCCATCCACATACTGAAACAGATAGGCTGAACCCGCATTGGTATTATCACCCTGCGCCCCGATCAGAATATAATTGTTGAAGATGGATACAGAAGAACCAAAATTATCATGCTTCTCTTTGTCATCAGCAGTCAGCTTAGAGTGAAGAGTCCATTGTTTAAGGGAGCGTTGGTACACATAAACGGCGCCAGATTTTTTAATCTTCTTGTTAGTAGCATCGTTCTCTATGTCGGCCCCAACGACCGCAAAGTCTTTGTTCAAACTAACAGAGTGACCGTAATGACCGCTCTTGGTGAGATTCCCTCCGCTAAATTTAGCTTGTTTGATCCAAGTTCCATCATCGCAAAAATAGAGAGTAACTGACCCTTCCTTTGCACGCCCATGTTCATAGTCACCAATGATCAAGTAGTTATCATATAAAGAAACGACAGAGCCAAAACGCTTACTTTTAATGTCTGAGTCGGCCGTTAAGGTGACATCAAAAGCCCAACCCTCATCGGTGTTTTTATAGATATGTACTGCCCCATCGTGTGCGGTTCCTTGAGCGCCTAAAATAACATGGTCATCCGTAATACTGACCGAAGTAGCAAACTGAAGATTGGCAACAACGTCAAAATCTCTCAGTTCACTCACCTGAGTCCATTGCCCATATTCATGTTTAAAAATAAAAGCGACCCCTAATTTGCCGTTGTCATTTCGAATAGCGCTTACCACAGCGTATTGATTTGATAATGAAACTGATCGGCCAAATTGGGAAATGGAGGAGGAGTCATCCGCTGTGATAGTTAAGCAACTGTCTAAATTCCAGTTTTGGTCACTCCGAATAAATACGCATGCTTGTCCTGAATCGTTAAGTTGACCTGGTGATCCAATCAATGCGGTATCACCTTGAATGGCGACACTGCGACCAAAATCGTCAAACAGCCCGTTATTGCTACTGTTTAAATCAGCCTCTAAAGATGGGGATACTTCAATAATGGCCGCTGATAACAACCAAGGAATTAAGAGTAGACATAGAATTGTATTTTTCATCATAACGTACCTGATTCTAATTAAAAAAGAAGTGAGCAGTGTTATCGGTGGCAATAGCAAGTTCACTTGGAGAAACCAAGTCTTGGTTAATGGAAATAAAGAGTTTATTACTTGAAGAGGGAACGGATAACAAGGTGCGATAGTGAGTAGATTGATTAAGCGTGCCCTGTTCAATTAAATGTATCGGCGTATCTGATGAGGTATCAAAACTGGAATATATGGCGATTTGAGTATCGTATTGAATGGATGAAAAGTTGAGATGAACAGTAACGATTCTTTGAGTTTCAAAAGTAAACCCATCCTGAACGTCAATGTGGGCCATTGAAGATTCGGCCATCGCTTCTATTTCCTGCTGAGAAACCTCATCGTATTGAGGTGTGGTTATTGGAGATGAGGGAGAACTGGAATCGCCGCCCCCACTATTGCAACTTGTTAAAGGGAGATACAATAGAACTACTGAAAGGATAATAATTAATCTGTTTATGAGAATATTCATACAAACTCCATCGCTGTTTTGTTAAATACAGCAAATGTCGAGCCAGTTTTACATATCATTAACTTGTTGATTATATGAGTTATCTTAATTGAATATGAAAATGCAATGTTGCAAATTGCAAATTCAGACACAGATGAAGTGCAAAATGAAAAGGAAAGTCCACGGAGAAGAAGTGAGAGAGTATGACTGCTATTTGAAATTATTTGCACTATTTAAGAGTTGGATTGACTTTGAACATAGCTGCACTAGTGGAATATGAAGGCATATAACCTCCAATTCATATACGGGAAATAGGTGTATTATTTGCTGTATAACCTCTGAGTCATATGTATTACTAATTGGAAATCGAATTACTTATTTGCTATTAGCGACTTACGGGTCAATTGCTGTGCTATGTATCGTATTTTGAAGGTATATTTGTCTGTTATTTCTAAATTTATTTTGTATTTCATTTATTTAGTTATCTTGTTGTTGGAATTCTAGATGATCTTAACCTATCGTTAATATGTACTGTAACGTACTGAAATAAATTGATTTATTTTTTATAAGTAGGTGAGGTAGGGATGTTAGATAATCTTAATTTTAAAACGAAATTACTCTCTGGGTACGGTGCCGTATTACTCTTGATGCTAGCCATTACGATGATCGTATTTTTTAGTGTCAAATCTCTCATCAGCAACTTTAAGTGGGTTGATCATACTCATGAAGTGTTGGCTGAGGCTTCGAGTATTGAAGCTGCTGCTGTGGATATGGAAACGGGGATGAGAGGTTACCTTTTAGCAGGGAAAGAGGACTTTTTAGACCCATATGTTAACGGCAATAAAACATTTACCAATTTAGTCAAAAGCTTATCAAGTACTGTTTCAGATAATCCAGCTCAGATGGAGCTGCTAAGGCAGATTAAACTGACGATTAGTGAGTGGCAAGAAAATGTTACGGAGCCTGTCATTGCATTGCGAACAGAGATAGGCGACTCGAAAAGCATGAATGATATGGCAAATGTAATTAAAAAAGCGGAAGGTAAACAGTATTTTGATAAGTTTAGAGAGCAGATGAAGACCTTTATAGGGCGAGAGCAAGAACTCATGGGAACTCGTCAAGAAAAGGCTAAAACAAGTAACAGCATTTATGAATTGAAACAACTCAACCAATGGGTAGAACACACCTACCAAGTCATTGCAACCGCTCAAGCTATTGTCTCATCAGCGGTAAATATGGAAACAGGCATGAGAGGGTTCTTATTGGCTGGCCAGGATCAGTTTTTAGCACCGTATACAGCAGGAAAGAAAGATTTTTATGAACTTATTAACGAGTTATCGAAGACAGTTTCAGATAACCCTGCGCAAGTTAAACTATTAAATGAAAGTAAAATAACCATCGATACTTGGATAAGTAATGTGGTTGATAAACAGATTGCTCTGCGTCGGGATATAGGTAACGCGAAAACTATGGATGACATGGCCGACCTTGTAGGTGAAGCTAAAGGGAAAGTCTATTTTGATAAATTTCGTCAACAGATTAAAACGTTCAAAGACAGAGAAACTGCACTGATGGAGTCAAGGTTGTTGTCTTTAGAGAGTACTGAATCATTCGTGATTAATAGTACTATTTTTGGAACGTTAATCGCCATTATTGTAGGCATCTCTATTGCTCTTATTTTAACACGTCATGTAATGAGCCTGCTTGGAGGAGAGCCTAAATACATCGCAGAAATTGCAGCATCGGTTGCAAAAGGTGATTTGACGATAGCCCTTCATAGCAACGGTAAAGAAGAGGGCATCTTTGCTGAAATGCGAAAAATGATGGATTCTCTGAAAGATAAAACGGAGTTGGCACAAAAGATTGCCGCCGGAGAGTTGCATGAGAATGTGAAATTAGCCTCTGATCAAGATACATTAGGGATTGCATTACAAGATATGATTGAGAACTTAAATAATGTTCTTAGTCAGACACAAATAACCAGTGACGAAATTTCACAAGGCAGCGGCAGTGTCTCTACCAGCAGTAATGCACTTTCGCAAGGAGCGGCGCAACAAGCAACGAGCTTGGAGAATATATCTTCATCATTGAATGAACTTTCGACACAAATTAATGAGAATGCCAATAATGCGAATCAAGCTCGAGAGCTCGCTTCTCAAGCCCAAACTGAAGCCAAAATTGGCAGTGACAAAATGGCGGATATGATTGATGCTATGTTTGAAATCACCCAAGCCAGCGAAAGTATATCAGGGTTCATCAATATTATTGATGAAATAGCAGCCCAAACGAATCTGCTGGCATTAAATGCGGCTATTGAAGCAGCTAGAGCCGGTGAGCAGGGGAGAGGATTTGCTGTTGTGGCCGATGAGGTTAGAAGCTTAGCCGCAAGAAGTACAGAGGCGGCTGTGGAAACGTCGAAATTGATTGAACGCTCGGTAGAAAAAACGAAAAGAGGCAGCTTGATTGCGTCAGAAACCGCAGATAGTCTACAGAAAATTTATAACAGTGTGAGTAAAACATCGGTGTTGGTTGATGAGATAGCAAATGCAAGTAGCGAACAAGCAACGGGAGCAGAACTGATCAATCAAGGAGTGGTTGAAATAGACGGAGTGACACAACAAAACAACAGCACAGCACAAGAAAGTGCGGCCTCAGCAATTCAGTTAGAGCAACAGGCAGACCAATTAAAAGAGATGCTTTCGAAGTTTAAACTGCAACTATCATAAAACACAATAATGCGGCTGTTAGGCCGCATTATTGTTAAGAGTGTTAGCTAAGTTTAAAGGCATTAACAATGAGCTTTAATTGCTCATTTGCCTGAGTTAAATTCTCGGTTTCTAATGTGGTGGCTTCACCATTAAGAGACAGTGTATCTACAATATCTCTAATAGCTGACATGTTAGTGGTGATTTCACTGGCAACGGCGCTCTGCTCTTCTGCTGCAGTAGCTATGATGATATTCACATCATTAATGTGCGTGACTGACTCAACTACAATATCAAGATTGTCGGCCACCAGGTTGGTATTTGCGACCGTTTTTTCACAGGTAGATTTAGTCGCATTAATTGACTCTAGTGCATGACTTGAACCATCACGAAGTCGGGCAAGAGTCTGAGCAATTTCTGCGGTGCTGGCTTGTGTTCTTGCTGCAAGAGCTCTTACTTCATCAGCAACAACAGCAAATCCTCTCCCCTGTTCACCCGCCCTAGCTGCTTCAATAGCCGCATTAAGTGCCAATAAGTTTGTTTGAGCTGCAATGTCACCAATCACTTCAAGCACGGAGGTAATTTCCAGTGTGTTCTTTTCAATTTCAGTGATGCTTTCACTGGTTAACTCAAACTCTTCAACCAGTTTACCCACCGAGGCGGTTGCATCTAATACAACGGATTTAGATTGAGCAACTTGCTCATTGCTTAACTGAGTTGCGTGAGAAGCTTCAGAAGCATTGTTGGCTACATCATTCGCAGTAACACTCATCTCTTCAATAGCGGTTACGATTTGCAATGTTTGAGATGAATGGTCTGAAAGAACCTGATTGTTGGTTGCAGTCTGGTTATTAAGTTGTTGGACACTGACACTAATGTTAGACGACGCACTGCTTACGTTTAGCATGAGTGATTGTAGGTTTTCAATAAAATGATTAATGCCTTGGGATATTTGACCTAACTCATCGTGGCTGTTTACAGGTAAGCGGCGAGTTAAATCCCCGTTACCTTTTGATAAGTCGTGAATAACCTCATTAAGTATGATAATTGGGCGGTACAGTTGATTAAGAACAATAAATACGATGGCTATAGAGATAAAGATGATGATTGCAGAGGTCCAAATAGCATCGGTTAATGCCGCATTAACATCAGAATAGATCACTGATTTATCGATACCTATATAAAGAAACCATTTTTTATTGTCAACAATGGATATTTCCGTGAAGTAAGCGCGCTTATCGACCCCTCCCCATTGATAATCAGTAGAACCAGAGTGGGTCGCCGCCATCTCTTTTTCTAATACAGGAATGTCAAAATTATCGCCAAGCCTATCGGTTGGGTCTGTTGATGCCAATTGAACAAAATTTTCATTTAAAATAAGTATGGATGCACCAGAAAAGTCGATTGCACGGATGGTATCGTTAAGAAGGTTCAATGATATATCACCGGTAACAATGCCATCAGGACCTGCTGGGGTAGCAATACTCACCATGAGCTCGCCAGTGGTATCATCCTTATACACGTCAGTGATGATAGTTTTTTGTTTCTGCATGGCCTCTTTGTACCAATCACGGGTACGTGGGTCATAGTCTGAGACATGAAAAACGCCGTTGTCACCACCAGAATCACCAAAAGCACGCCCATCTTTATAACCTGCGGTAAAGCTAAAGAAATTACCAGCATGGGTAATGATCTTAGCGATATCGACATATTCATGGTCAAGTTTATCAGCTTTGAAGTAAGCTGCGCTCGACTCTAAGATGGTTACTTTTGAGTCTAATGATGCTTCAATCTGTTGCTTAGCACCATTAACGATTTGACGAGCAGTATTTTCAATGGAAGTAATTTTGTCATTTTTAATGGTGTTGTAAGAGAGCCAATTAGTGGTGAGAAGAGTTACTGATATTAACAAAGCAACAGTGAAAATGATGCGTTGTTTAAATCCAAGATTTTTTAGTAAAGACATAAAAACATCAAACCTCTAATAGAATTATTAACGCTGATTATATAAAACAGCATGGTATAAATCTAATTTCAATACAGGCATTGCTTTGTTATAAACTTGTTAAATGAGAATAGTTTAGCGGTAATGATTTTGAGCTGAAATACTCTTTTTAAGAGGTGGGTATGGGTAATAAGATGATATTGGCTATATGTTGTATAAAGTTTAATGGGTAAGTGCGTGAGTCGCTCGCATAACTATGCATTTATCTGGGTGTTAACAGATTTAATATTAATAAATATTTTTGACAAGGAGATAAATAGAGTAGCAAGTATAGGTGGGTGAGCTTACCTCTTTGTAAGCTCATCAATGAAATCACTATGCTTCACAAATTACGCTCATCTTTGCTGGGACTAAAGGGTTACCAAATAGTTTAATCTCTTCTCCTGCTTTTTGGCTGTGAGCGCTGCATAAAGGAACAACATACCACTCTTCGTCATTGGATTCTGACTTTTGCACGTGTGTACCAACCGTTGCTAAGCTTATACAACTTCTCTCAACACACATACCGAGTTTTGCCTCACTAAATTCTTGCCAATGTGTTAGCCAGTTTTCTGAAGTGTTTTCTGTAATGTTCTTAACTTTCATTTTGTATCCTTAAGTTTAAAATAAATTGTAATATAACCATTAAATTGAAGGATTATTCCTAGGGCCTATTACCACTTATTTTTGGTTTTTTTTATACATACCGTGGGAACATATTGGCGTAAATTTAATGAATTAAATGCATTATGTGCAATTTATATGAAGACAGAAAAGCGTATTGATGGTTGTGTGGTAGGAAACAGAATGTCTCCTAGTATGTTAGTTGTATTATGTTCGCTTAAAAATGATTGATGAATATGAATCAAGGTTTGTAAGGGGTTCGGGTTTGTGCAAACCATAGCCTTGGCCAAAATCGACCTTCATATCATGCAGTAGATCGGCAAGTTCAGGTGTTTCAACATACTCTGCAATGGTTTTTAATCCTAATGAATTTGACATGTGCACGATAGCTTCAACTAAAGCCGCATCGGAGTCGTTATGTCCTAGTATTTTGATGAGGCTACCATCTATTTTTAGATAATCAACATTGAGGTCACGCAAATATGCAAACGATGAAAAACCACTACCAAAGTCATCTAATGAGAATCGGCAACCCAGCGCTTTTAAACTGCGAATAAATTCTCTTGCGCTATCAATGTTAGTCATTGCGGCAGATTCGGTTATTTCAAAAATGAGCTGGTGAGCTCTTTCTGACGCTGATATCAAATGAATTAATTCCGGTAGATAGGCCTTATCAGCTAGGGTGTGTGCTGACATGTTTACTGAGAAGTGGGTATCATTGTTTAGTTCTGTGGATAATAGAGTCTCAATGACCCAGCGATCAATTTTTGGCATCAGTCCAAACCGTTGCGCAGCGGGTAAAAACAGGCCAGGGGGAACGATCTGATTATTCTCATCTATGCCACGAAGGAGAATCTCAACATGTCCACCTGTCTCACCAGGTTGGAGCGGAACAATACTTTGCCCATACAGACAGAAGTGATTCTCTAGTATCATTTGTGGTATTTTTGCTGCCCATTGTTCTTCACGTCTTATCTCTAATAACATCGGGTCTGACTCTTCATAGATAAGAACTTTTGCACTGCCTGGAGTTTTTGCCAATCGACATGCTGCATCAGCACGTGATACTAATTCAGTGAAAAGAAAATTTGCTTTACCTTTCGCAATACCAACGGATGCGCCTAGCTTCATAGGTTGACCCATCCACTCAAAATCATGTTGTTCAACCATAGCCACCAATAGCGTAGCCACTTTTTGAATACGTTCGATTCCATGGATATCGCTTAACCAAATGACAAATTCATCACCCCCTACTCTCGAGAGGGTACAGCCTTCTTTCTTACAAAGTGAGCCCATTTTTTTGGATAGATCGATTAACAGCTCGTCGCCTACAGTGTGACCACATAGATCATTAATTAATTTAAATCTATCAAGGTCGATATAAGCCACCACACCGCCGGCCGCGTGATTTTCCATAGCAATAGAAAGCCCTCGCCGATTTAGTATCCCGGTTAATGTGTCGTGAAGGGCCTGATGCTCAAGTGTGCGACTGATCTGCATGCTTTTACGGTAAATAAAAATACTGAGTACGACACTAATAAAAACACTGAGTACAGAGAATAAGCCCAGTGTCCAAAATAGAGTGGATTTATTAATTTCAAGCTGTTCGATCGTGTGTATCTCGTGCTCTTCAGATGTTTCAACGATCTCATCGAGAGCGTCTTCCATCTCGTAGATGTACTGTTTGTAGGTAGCCATCGATTCCATTGCATGTTCTTGTTCGAAATTATTACTGTTTAGCATACGAGTAATCACCAACGAAATACCTTCGCTGTAGGCGCGAAACTGCCCAGCAAGTATTGCGATGGCGGTGCCATCATGTATGACACTCTCTTGTAGCTCCTGTTCAAAAATAGAAAATTGTCGTTCAGTAGCGGCTAAAGCGTCATGCCAACGAAGTTGGACTCGTTGCAAATCTTGAGGAGAGTGATTATAGAGGAGAATATCTTTTTCAAGTTTTCGTAGATTAATGACCATACTCTTCAAGGTCAAACCTTCCACTTGAGCGTCAGAAAAAGTGACTAAATTTTCACTGAGAACATTGGTCAACTGTTCCATTTTCCAAGCTCCAAACATCCCTTGCAATATGATGAGAAAAGCGATGCTCAATAAACCAAAAGCGGTACTTCGTCCCAAACGTTTTGATTCAATATAAAGCATATTGATGACCTCATAATTATGAACACATGCCGAATGGTATCCGGTTAAATAACTTTCAATTCAGCAAGTTGAATTGTCAAAATTATCATGGTGAGCAATTAAAGAATAGAGGGATTCGTACTGTATAACAAGCATTTAACATGACGATGTGAGGTGTGATGTTAGTTCAAAAAAAATAATCGCGCTAACAAAGGGGTTAGCGCGGGATAGTTCATTGAGAACTAGTGGTTATCGACGATGATGATGTGACCTATTCGATGAACGGGCTTTGTGAGCCGAAGCCGCTTTAGCTTGTGATAGTTCGATGGACTCTACCGTTAATGCCATCGGTTCTCTTGGTTCGATACCCGCGGCAAAAGTACGCTTGCGAGGAGGCATTTCGTACTCTTCTTCAGAGACTCTAGGCATACGCATATATCGCGAAAGATAGAATGCTTCAATTTTCTCTCTTGCCCACTCTGTTTTACGTAGGAATTTTAGACTGCCAGCAACGGTCGGATTGGTTCTAAAACAGTTAAATCGAAAGAAAGTATCAAGGATATCCCAGCCATAGAAATCAACCAGTTCGGTAAGTAATACCTCTAATTTCAAGCCATGTAAGGGGTTATTCTGTTGTTCATCAAGCATTGTGCATCCTAGGAGTGTTCATGATATAGACGAGGCTGATTATACTCTTTTGTGCTATTTATTAAACAACAGTCAATCGCTTAATTAGTATTAGCTTATACGGTATAGATTGGTCTTGAGTTGGCTTTTAAACAATATGGAATTGAACTCAGAAATAGAGCAGGACTTGGAACATATGGGAGTATAGCAGAAGAGGTATGGTGTTATTGAAATTGAAAATTGACGCAGATGACTATAGCCATCCACGTCGATTCGAATTAAAGCGCTACAACGTTAGCTGCTTGAAGACCTTTTTGGCCTTGCTCTACTTCGAAAGATACTTTCTGGCCTTCAGCTAAGGTTTTGAAACCTTCAGAAGCGATAGCACGGAAGTGAACGAATACGTCAGCGCCGCCATTGTCTTGAGTAATGAAACCAAAACCTTTCTCTTCGTTAAACCACTTTACTAGACCAGTTGTTTTATCAGACATTTGATGTCCCTTGTATTTGAAATTCATAAATTTATCGTAACAGCACGATACGCTGACTGCTGAATTAAGATATGAAATAAAGTCATAGAAACACTTAGGATAACAACGGTTATGAAGCTTTCTTAGGTTTAACTTACACTTGCAGTTTCATTAATAATTCTTTAGCAATAAAGCGATACGAATAGTACCTTAGTGGCTATTTTTGTAAAGGAATAAATCCTACATATTTCAAATTTAACGATAAGCAAAGTTCAGATGTGTGATCAAATCAATAGTTTATATGATTTTTATAAACAAAAGAGTTAGAAGTAACTGTATAAACCCCGATGGAGAAGATGATGAGCCTTATTAGTATTGTTATTGTTATTATTACTACCCTAAATGAAGAAAAACGTATTGGACGTTGATGGAAGACCTGACGAATCAAACATCACAGGATTTTGAGGTGATTTTAGTTGATTCAAATATCCAAGACGCCACGTGTGAAGTGGTGAGTGCCTACCAAGAGACTGCCTAACCTCATAATACAAAAGATGTCGGCTCAAGGGGGAAGTTTAGGCCGAAACAACGGGGGTATATATTTTCATCTCGAATACTCTTGAGAGCCGTGAGTCCATCTGGTTTTGGTAAACCACGATACCGTCAAGAGAAAGCTCTGCTATCAAGCCGGCTCTCTCCAATGTTTGAATGATCTGTTCTCCTAATCTGCGTTCATCTTCAACAACGCTAACAGTAAGTACCTCTCATTTTTGTTAATGAATGTCACGTACTATTGATGCCACTTATATTAGATTAAAAAATAGGGATGTTATGAATTGGTATTTAATGACGATAAAGCAGTATGTTGACTTTAGTGGCAGAGCAAGACGTAAACAGTATTGGTTTTTTACACTCATCAATATCATCTTGAGCCTATTATTATCATCACTCGATGGTTTGATTGGTTTATTTAATGTTGATGCAGGTTTGGGGTTGATCAGTGGTTTGTATTCTTTGGCTATTCTACTGCCGGCAATAGGGGTTACGGTGAGACGTTTACATGATACTGGTCGCACTGGCTGGTGGCTTTTAATTGGTCTTATCCCATTGATTGGAGCATTAGTGCTTCTTTATTTTTTAGTGAGCAATGGAGAAGAGCAAACCAATAGATTCGGTACAAATCCCAAAATGGATGATTTTATGTAAATAAAAAAATTCCGTAAATAATGAAAACCGTGACGATGGTGTTACGGTTTTTTTGACTCTGTGAATAAGTGATCTATCTATAAAAACGGCAAGTAATTTATCTTGTATACATTTATAAAATCGTGATGTCTGAAAAATTGAGCCTCCGTTTCCCTCTCAAAATTGAGAGTTTTTATAATGAGAGGCTTATTACTTTGATCGTGGTCATTTATTATACAGTTACTTTGTTAGTGACTTATTACTTTATGTTTGATTTGTTAATTATAAATAAACCCTCTTAGTGGATTGTTATGCCATAAATAGCCTTACTTTATTCAGAGGTAAATATAGCTTAGCGTCAGTGGTGTTATATCAATATTGAATTATTTGTAGTGAATATTTCTATTTAAATACTGAATTAAATCTTCCGATATTTTATAACTTCTTGTGTTATGAATTATTTCAACATGAGTGTTGTTACGTATTGCTCTCAACTGTGTTGCGCGTTTGACAAGTTATTTAAGATTGTATATACCATTGATAGTCTTAAGTTTCTGCAATTGATAATAATAAATATAAGGTGGCATGTATAATGATCACATCAGGTTATAGCTTTATCGCATTTATAGTTTGTTTCGCAGCAGGAGTGTTTTTTGTTGAGGAAAAGTTAAAATTAAAAACAAAGTTTTTTGAATTTATCCCACCATTGGTCATTATTTATTTTGGCGTGATGTTAATGTCTACATTTGATTTTTGGTCATTGTCTATTGATGGTGAAAAAACAGGTGCAGGTATTGCAAGAGCTGGAGTCAAGGGAGCAATACTACCCTCGATGATCTTCTTAATGCTATTAAAGTGTGATTTAAGACATATTATAAAATTAGGGCCGAAAATGTTGTTGGCTTTTTTCTCAGCAACAATGAGTATTGTGATTGGTTTTATCGTCACCTTTATCATATTCAAAGATATGTTGGCTGCAAACTCATGGCAGGCATTTGGGGCGCTATCAGGTTCATGGATAGGCGGTACTCAAAACATGGTAGCCGTGCAGCAGGCGTTGAATTTAGATGATGTTGGTATGGGTTATACTCTACTGATAGATTCCATCGATTATTCAATCTGGATTATGCTTTTACTGTTCTTTGTTGGTTCAAGCAAATTAATATTAGCGTTTAATAAATTTAACAAAGCTGATACACGCATCGTAGAAGAACTCTCTCAGCGTTTGGCTAAAATAGACGACAAAGTATCTAAAGAGGTGACATTTTTAGATCTATTCGGAACGCTAGCTTTTGCACTGGGAGCTGGTGCATTATGTGTATGGATCGCCCAATATTTACCTCAAACAACTTTTTTAAATAATACGACTTGGTCAATATTGCTGGTGACTATTATGGGTATTGTTGGTGGGATGTCGCCGTTAAGTAAGGTGCCCGGAACCAAGCAGCTATCTAATATATTCCTCTATATCATGATAGGATTAATCGCCTCTTCAGCAAACTTTGCCGAACTCACAGAAGCGCCTGTATACATTATTGCAGGAGCATGCATTTTGGCCATTCATGCGGCTATTATGCTTGTCATTGCAAAAATCTTCAAATTGGATCTCTTCACATGTTGTGTTGCATCAGTCGCGAATATAGGAGGTGTTGCTTCCGCTCCTGTTATTGCTGGAGCGTACAACGACTCACTCGTTCCAGTTGGTGTGTTGATGGGAATGTTAGGCGCCATTGTTGGTACTGGAATGGGGTTGTTAGTGGCTAAAATCTTATTTATGCTGGTATAAATTGACGTCATTTCGTGTAAAAGTGCCTTTGGTGTTACTGCTAGAAAATAGAAGTAATATCTTAGGCATTTTTTTATAGTTGATTGATGACAATAATTAACACTGAGATTTATGATATGTTTTAATAGTATATGCCTATATAGCTTTAAGAGGGCTCGATGAAAATTAGCAAATTGATGAGTGAAAATATTGTTATTGTCGAGTTGAATGATCCCCTGAGTAAAGTAAAGGAGATATTTGAACAAACTGAATTCCATCACCTGCTGGTTGTGGAGGATGGGAAAATGTTTGGTGTTATTTCTGATAGAGATTTACTTAAATCCGTCAGTCATAAAATCGACTCTATATCTGCTACGACCAAGGAACTGGCGTCTCTGAACAAAAAAGCACACCAGATAATGACGCGCAAGCCCATCTCCCTAAATGAAGCCGCGACAGTGACTGAAGCGATTGATATCTTTAATCAACATAAAATATCGTGCATTCCGATTGTCAATGACAATGAAAGCCCTGTCGGTATCGTGTCATGGCGGGACATAATGCGTGAACTTGGTAAGCAATGTAAACGCGCTTAGTTACTTTAAACATCAAAATACAGCCACAAATTCTAAGTACAGATTAATAAATACTCTGTCGTCATCGTATACAACTCTAACAGCTATGTACCTGTAGGGGTGTATCTTGTCCTTTCAGGTTGATAAAATGTCGCACAATAAAAATACCCTTTTTCATAGGTGAAATATGTCAATCAGTCACTCACGTATTGATCGCTTTATTAGTGAGACATGCAATATTAATAAACGAGATGTGCGTTTATTATTGGCACAAAAGCGCATTGAGGTTGACGGTGACATTGCGAGCGATACAAGCCAGATTATTGATAAGTTTTCAAAAATATCCTTTGATGGTGAACTTTTACAAAACAATGAAGCCAGTTATGTGATGCTGCATAAGCCGATAGGCGTGGTGAGTGCGACGAAAGATAAACAGCATAAAACCGTCATTGATCTATTAACGATGCCAGAGAAAGAGCAGCTACACATCGTAGGTCGTTTAGATTTAAATACCTCCGGTTTGGTATTATTAACCAATGATAGCCGATGGTCTGAACGTTTAACCCAGCCTGATAGCAAGGTGATAAAACGTTATATTGTGACGTTGAAAAACCCACTTACCTCTGAGTATATTGCCGCTTTTGAGCAAGGGATGTATTTCTCATATGAGGATATTACGACTCGGCCCGCCACATTATCGATAATCTCCAATCATGTTGCACAGGTGATCTCGTCGAAGGGCGTTATCATCAAATAAAGCGCATGTTTGGTCGTTTCCGTAATCCTGTGATGGCACTGCATCGTCAGTCGGTCGGTCAACTTCAGTTAGATAAACAATTATTACTCGGACAAAGCCGCTACTTAACCACAGAAGAAGTGCTAACAATGACTGGTGCTGAAAGTGGTTAATCATTATGGCCAACCTGAAGGGGATTGTTGGCGGTGAACTTAAAGGTTATACAGAGATGTTGACTGACGCTCGCAATAAAGCCATTGAACGGTTAGTCGAAGAGGCAGATAAACTAGGTGCCGATGCAGTTGTTGGTATTCGGTTTACAACCAGCTCGATAACGGAAGGTGCTTCAGAAGTATTGGCCTATGGTACGGCGGTTAAGTTAGAAAGGTAACGGAATCTAATGCAGGCTATAAAGTAACCATTGAGAATGGTTCTCATTCTGGTGTAGAATCTTAATAAGTCGTTGAGCACATAAGTATTTATGCGTAATTATTGAGGATTGAAGATGATTGAGAATAAGTGGGAACAGTTTGCGAAGAATTTTGAAGAAAATAATAACTATGTAGTTGGTAGTAATGACATTCAAAATATTAAAAATATATTGAGTGGATTATCTAATACAGGCAAAGTTTTGGAACTTGGATGCGGTAATGGAACCTATACTGAGTGTTTTATTGAGTCGGCTTCAAAAATAGTAGCCACAGATATCTCAGAACCGATGGTATCGGTAACACTTGAAAGGTTTGAAGGTCAAAAAATGATCCAAGTAGAGAGAGCGGATTGTTTTAATTTACCCTATGAAAGTGCTTCATTTGACACTGTTTTTATGGCAAATCTTCTGCATGTTATTCCAAATCCAGAAACAGCACTATCAGAATGTTTTCGAGTATTAAAAGAGGGTGGGAAGCTTGTTATCGTAAGTTTTACACTTTACCAAATGAGTTTCCTTAATAAAACGTTGCTAAAATACAGATACATGAGGAAATACGGGGCAAAGTCATCTTCTAGCTTTATGCTTACTCCTCAGTTAGCTGCTGACATGGCAAAATCGTCAGGATTTAAAAATGTGACTGCTGAACTAGTTGGATCAAACGTCAACGCGGTGTATCTCACAGCACTCAAAATCACTTGAATTTAGATTACTTATGTCACCACTATATTGGTGTCGGTTTCTAACTGCTTTAGTATCTTTCTTTCGACAAAGGATGAGATAACAAACATAACGATGTAACCGGTACATAACGCGGTGATGATCGCCACTACATTCTGGGTGAGTTGTGAAAACAGGTAGTACGACACGACTAAAGTGGCTATGCCTGTTAACCGAATCATCAAACTCGTCGTAAAACGCCCGTGTGCTTTAATATAAGCCAGCTGATAAGCGTTAAGCATCATAAAGATAAAGAAGATAGAAAAGTGGAACAACACAGGTTGTGCGCCACTGTATTCTGCTGGAAATACCCAACCAATAAGTGCTTTGCCATACATTAAAATCACACTGAAAAACGTTAAGCTCACAATCGCAGATAGTTGGAAAACCCAGCGACGAATTAGGCGTATTTGCTGGTGGTCATTTTTTCGAAGGTTCACCGCCAACTCTGGTAATACAAAACGGTAAATAGGGAAAACAAACAACATAGTCATATAAGTGAAAATGGGACGAACGACGACTTGGAAGTCACCGAGTTCATCAATACTAAAATGGCTAATAGTCAGTAGAACGGTGATATAGATCATCAAGATACTGGCGCCTGCTTCGAGAGATGCTGTGAAGCTCTTTTTTACGTAATTGATCAAGGTAGAATCAAGGTGGACACTGGCTAATGGGTGTGTAGTAATCGCTTTTCTGCGGCGAATAAACATATAAACAGCAATCAAAAACGCGGACATGCTCAAGCCATAAAACAGGGAGGCGAGTGCATCGAAACCCAAGACGTAATAGCAAACTAGAAAGATAGAAAGGTTACAAAGAGGCTCAAGCCAAGTCACTTTGTTAGAGATATCGTATAAACGGTACATTGCAATCAGGTTAACAAAATACAGTTTTAAACCTAAGCCAAAGATAATGCACAATAATTGCAAATAACTGACATCAATATGAAGGGCGTGCTTAATATAGGGGATGACTAAACCCCATGTGAGAAGCACCATAGCAATTAAACTAAAACGAAATATGTTGATGATATCACGGTCATTTTTAAGTTGAGAATAACTGACCACCATCGATGAACGAAATCCAGACAATAAAATTAATGAGAGAGAGATAATGTCCACGACACTATGAAAAAGGGCAAGATCACTTTTAGGTACCCATTGAGCTAACCATATTTTAAAGGAAAACCCGACCACAATACTGATGATTGTGGCCCAGATTCCAGTAATAAACGCGGTTTTCAAACGTGTAAGCGATTCGTTCTGCATGGTATTAATACTGCCCCTTTATGGTTGGGGATAGTATATCGCAAACAATTATCATTTAATAACATTCTTAAGTTCCAGTTTCGATTAACTTTCTGGAAACTCACCTTGGTGGCCTTTGTGTTGTTCATTTGCCTGCCAGTGTTCGTTGGGATCAAAAGCCTCATCGCAAAGATCAATAGTAAAACCCATTTCGATGATCTCTTTTAACGTAAGATCGTCTGCCATGTTGACCACCTCACCAGTTTGATTATGTAATTTCATATTTACTCCTCTTCTTGCCATGTCGCGCTATTTATTGACACCATATCTACTAATTATAGAGGAGAATGGCTGTTTGGTTTGACTGAGGAATGGATAAATTTGGCGAGGGTGCCTTAAGTATGGGCAAAGAGTGGCTCCTTTTATATTGATGCAATTATTATTATATAAATAATCAATATTTTTTATATAAGACACTCATTTCATTTGAAATACATGATAGCTTATCGATAATTAATACAGTGATGTAAGCAATGAGCAAGGGCTTGGAGGCCGTATAAAATGAGTCAACAGCAAGAGTATATTTCAGGTTTGGGCAAAGACTCGGTAGTACCGCCTGAAATTAAAGGTTGGAATTGGGGAGCATGTCTGCTTAATTGGATCTGGGGGCTTGGCAATAGCACCTACATTGCACTGTTAACCTTTATTCCCATTGTGAATATCGTGATGTTTTTCATGCTCGGAGCAAAAGGCAACGAATGGGCATGGAGAAACCGAACATGGAGAGACATTGAGCACTTTAAAAGTACACAAAGGAAGTGGAGAAATGCCGCTTTAATCTTTATATTTGTGATTATACCTCTGTTTTTCATACTTATCGGGAATTTACTTAAAGGGGAAGCTTTCGATAAATCATTGAGCGCAATCTCAGCCAATCAGCAGGTAATAGGACTCATCGGTACACCAATGGCGGCTGATTATTTTGTGACGGGTAATGTCAGTACCCGTGGCTCCGGTGGTGAAGCGTCGTTACAATATTCTGTAACCGGACCAAACGGCAGTGTTGATGCATACGTATTCGCACAGAAACAAATGGAGACTTGGTCTCTATATGAAGTGGTCGTGTACAGTGAGGAGTTCGCAAAAAGAATCGATGTGGTAACATCAAAATAATGAGTTAAGAAGGAGTACTCATGTTAGAACTGTTTAAAGTGGTTGTGGTAACCAATTTATTGGCTTCTTTTGTTGTTTATAGTCTCTCGAAACATGTTGCGTTCTTCGCTTCAACTGCAACGATGGATTTCCTATTTTATATTGTCATTATTATTTGGGTAATTGCGCGTTTAACCTGGGAGGGGGGAAGCCAAAGTCGCAATTGGGCGGTAGACCCCGCGGCGAATAAAGCAAAATCAATGGTATCAGGGCATGATTTCGAATCAGATTTTAATGAACAGAAAAAACAAAATTATCAATTTGGTTTGATGATGTTTATTGCTGGTTTACCTGCATTTTTGGGGGCTGCTTTCCTGCTGTTTCTATCATAATCAAGTTTTGGTCAAAGCGACAATCAGTAGGGTATTGGTTGCTCTACTTTAACAATGTAAATGAAATCTTCACATTGAACTGATAATTCTTTACAGCAATTTTAATTTTATAAGAGGTTGATTTTACATGGAAGTTCATTTGCTATATCCAATGTTTTTGATGGTTCTACTAACGCTCGTTGTTGGTATAATCACCGTAAAAGCGAGAATCAAAAGTGTGAAAAATGGCGAAATAAGCGCAAAATACTTTCGTTTAATGGATGGACAGGCGTTACCTGAGCTTGTCACCAAAACCACACGTAATTTTAATAATCAGTTTGAAATTCCGACTCTGTTTTATGTGGTTTGTACTCTGTATATTAGTTTTGGCTTAGAGAGTTTATTAGCCGTAGTTTTTGCCTGGTTATTTGTTGCTCTACGAATTGCACACTCATACATTCACATCACTTATAACCATGTACTCCATCGTATGTTGACATTTTTTGGTGCATTTTTCTGTGTTATTGCGCTTTGGGTGAATCTGTTGGTTATGAAAATATAATGTCATTCAAATAAACAGATATTCAGAGGGCGATAATGAAACCAATCAAGTTATTTGATGCTCATGAAATGGCACTGCTTATCGATAAAAATCAGTTATCCTATGATTTGCATTTAGCTCAATCGGATGAAATTAGACTTCAAATTACGGATGATTATTCGTTGATCAGCAGTAGTCACCCCAGTGCTATGTTTAATGGTGTATTACAAACGAGTATTTCAAATGCAAATCCAGAATTTGCTATTAGGAAATTACTCGGCATTTTAAAGTTGGAATTGTCCGCGTTCTGTTGGAAAGTATGGTCAACAACTTATCCCAAAAATTTAGCTGAGATACTGGAATCAGAAGGTTTATTTGTTTCTTCAAACTGCCCTGGAATGGCTGCCGATCTTGACGGTATGGAACTCTCTAGTCAAACACTAGAAAACATATTGGTAAAACAGGTATGTACAGAGCAGCAGATGAAAATTTGGCTTGATACTTTGTTCAACGGTTTTCAAATCAATGATGAGAATATTGCTATGTATCAGCGGGTACTGACTGATTCAGGTTATAACCATCCTGTTAAGCATTATCTGGCCTTATATGATGGTCAAGCGGTTGCAACGGCCAGCTGTTTTTTCAGCGATGGCGTGGTTGGCATCTATTGGGTATCTACCTTGCCTAAATTCAGAGGAAAAGGTATTGCAGGCGATATGATGAGGATAATATTAAAAGAGGCATTGAGTGACGGATATCGAGTTGCTATTCTTCAATCATCAGCGAAAGGATTCAGCTTGTATCAGAGAATGGGATTTGCTAAATTTTGCGAAAATGTCCGTTATCAGTGGCAGGGTTAGATCCTAACAATAATAAATACCAAAATAGATTATCGAGGAAAAATGGCAATTCTAGAAATACTCAAAGCGCCAAATGAAAAATTAAGAGTACAATCTGCCGCAGTGAGTGACTTCAATTCGGTTCAGCAACTGATTGACGATATGTTGGAGACAATGTACAACACGGACGATGGTATCGGCTTAGCAGCCACGCAATTAGGTCGAAAAGAAGCCGTTGTCATTATCGATATCTCTGATGAGCGAAATGAACCATTAGTGTTGATTAATCCGGTTGTTGAGAGTGGAGAAAACCTCGAAAAAGGACAAGAAGGGTGTTTGTCTGTCCCTGGTTATTATGCCGATATAGAGCGATTTACCAAAGTAACAGTAAAAGCTCAAGACAGAGTTGGTCAGGATATTACTATTGTCAGTGATGATTTCTTGGCTGTTGTCATGCAGCATGAAATTGACCATTTGAAAGGAAAACTATTCATTGATTACCTCTCTCCTTTAAAGCAAAAAATGGCGCTGAAAAAGGTCAAGAAAATAAAAAACTCAGACTAAAAAAGCCTAGTAATAATAACTAACGGTGATTGAACCATATTTACTGTCGTTTATCTGCCCATCAAATTGTTTGGTCGCCCGATGTGTTGAAAATGTCGCGGCCCAATGTTGGTACATAACAAACATACCAGCACTGATTAATGCTTGATCGTGGATCACTTCTACTGAATGGCTGTTTGAGAATGTATTGCCATCTAGCGTAATATCATTGAATACATAACCTGCGTAGACAGAAGTGAATAACTGCCAATAGAATTGATTGGTTGTTTTTCTTGTTAACACGGACACCGCTTGGCTGTTAAATGGGTTGATTGCCGCGTAGGTTTCGTCTAATAAATTACCTACGCGGAAAGTAAGTCCTGTACCGATATCACTGCGTAAATTGCCAAATCCAGCTTCACTGTATGAGCTTACGTCAATACTTGTCGAGTCTGTAAATGAATGATCATAAAAACGTTCAATGTGTTCTGCTTCAACTCGAAAAACGAGTTCGTTGTTGATTTGATTATCCCAACCTTCAGGCGTTCTTGCTCCAATCATTTCATGAACAATAGTCTGGCTTTGCTCTGCTAATGATGCTGGACCTGCTACGCCTAAAATCAGCCCTAAACTGTTTGCACGGTTATTTGCAAAGTGACGAATTTTACTGTGCCATAACATTGTTCCAGCATAGGGACGGTCATTTTCAATTAACTCAGGCTCTGAAATGTCATTAGGTGTATACATCGACTGAGACAGCCCATAAGAAATTGAATATTGCTGGCTGTCACCTTGATTGATAAATGTCCAGTCACTGATGGCGCGAATCCAATTTGGTATGTTGAGTGAATCGAAACTGTCGTATGAAGAGCTTCCCCACGCATAAGCGATCCCGTTACTGTAGCCGTCATCACTGGTATTCGTTAAGCCTAAAACATCATTTTCAAAGGTAAATTGATACCAATGATGTTGCTCATCGTTTTGTGTAGCAAATGCCTGATTTGAGATGAAAATAAGGGAGGTAATGAAAAGGCTGTGAGCCAGAAACTGATGAGAGAAAATGTTAAGCATATGATGTGTTCATTCCTGTATTGAGTATTGGAAGTATATATTTTTGGAGTAATAATTTATAGTTGAAATAGTTGTTCTTGTAATAGATATCATTGAAGTTTCATCATGATTAAGACAAACAGAGGGGCAGTAATGAGTGATTTGGGTTTTAGTTATTTGATAAAAAACAGAGAAGTCAGCATTTTAAGAAATGGTAAAAAAGTGACGGTTCTTCGGGCTGATCGAGCTGCTGCATTTTGTGATGAGGTGGTTGATATGGACGATCACTCAGCCCAACAGCTCATGGCGAGAGTGACGGGTAATTATAAACGCGGCAATGAAAAATTAGCAAAATCAAATCAATCAAGTAAATATCAGAATTAAGTAGGTATTGTTTTAGTCGTGACCCTCATCGGCTAGCCACGCTTGTGAGTTTACTCCCTCCTCGAACTCTCGTTTTTTACCGCCTCATTTATTGGCAAATATGTGATAGATTTAAGTAATTATTAACAGGGCTTAAACACCAATAAAATGCAGCCACAATAAGGGGCATTCATGGATACAAAGAAACAGTTGCATAGCCAGAAAGTCTATTTTTTGTGATGATGAATTGATAGCTGAGCAAACACGTTGTTTAGATGTGTTGTACGATTTTAACCATACACGGCCAACGGAGGTGAAAAAGCAGCAACAGATAATGACATCACTTTCAACCTGAACATTGTCTTTATTTCGATGACAGGAATGGTTAGCTCTATAGTGATACAAGGCGTTGGACATAAAAAAGAGCGGTTGCCTCCAGAAGCGTTTACTGGCCCTGCAAACGTAATAGTCCGTATTCTCTTGGAACAAACATACACTTTTCCTAAGTTCGTCCTTACTGGTGGTTGGGCCAAAGCAATGAGAGGTGAATAGAATCAAATGCTGTACGGGCTAAGTGTTATTCAGTTTATGATAATTAACCAGTGATAATTGATCACTGTCTCTTTTAAGGTCAACAGCGTTTGTTAACATATTTTATCTTCCTAACAGCGCTGGAGATTGCATCATGGAATACATTAGCTTAACGCCCTCCGACATTGCAACTGAGCATATCTGTTGTGCTTTTTCAGATAAGAAATGTAAAGAGAGTTACGCCGCTAAAAAAGAGTGGTTACGAAAAGAATTTGCAAACGGTTATGTTTTTAGACGGCTAGACGAACGGGCAAAGGTGTTTATTGAATATGGTCCAGCAGAAGCAGCTTGGTTACCCATTGACGCACCAAACTATCTCGCGCTAGGTTGCTTTTGGGTATCTGGGAAATACAAAGGTGAAGGACATGGAAAACAGCTATTAAGCGATGTCCTTCTTACAGCAAAGCGACAGAATAAAAGCGGGATAGTGACAGTCGTAGGTAAAAAAAAGAACCACTTTATGAGTGATACTAAGTGGTTAATCAAGCAGGGTTTTCAGGTATGTGATGAAGCACTTAATGGATTTGTTTTACTCTATTTACCTATAATTTCTGAGGCAGAAAAACCGCAGTTCTTAGCCCATGTTCAATTAGGTACGCCGACTTTTGATGGTTGTGTGGTCTACTACTCAAACCGGTGCCCTTTCTCTGAGTATCACGTGACTAAGTCACTTATTGAAAGTTGTGAAAAACGAAAAATTCCACTTAAAATCATTAAATTGGAATCCTTAACGCAAGCTCAAAACTGTCCATCACCCGCCACAATTTTTACTCTTTATTACAATGGCGAGTTTGTAACCACAGATATAAGCGCTTGTATGGATAAAAGGTTTGATAAGTTTATTAAGGCTCATTAATCACTCAATATCTTGCTCAAAACATTGCTGCTTTAACCATCGACCTAAGGTGATGATTTCGGATTGCTTTTCTCTCGTTTTTTTATAGACGAAATAGAAGTTATCACCGGTGGGTAGATCGTGCATTGGAATACGGACAAAATCGTGTTGCCTGCCTTGATCAGACATAAAGTAGTTATTCAACAGTGCAATGCCTTGATCATATCTTGCCGCTTCTGCCGCTAAAATCATATGACTGAAGTGGGTGACTTGAACGTCTTTAGGGATTTCAAAATCACCCAGTTGGGCCCATTTTGCCCAATCTTCTCCAGCGGTACCTGATGGGAACACAGATTTTACAGTAAGCAGAGGCAGTTGCCACATCGATTCTGGTAGAGGCTTATCTTGTATTTGTTGCCACAGTTTGCGGCTGCATACTGGGTATAACTGCTCTTTATAGAGAAACTCGCTGACGTAATTTTTCTTAGAGGGGGAGATGGTAATAAAACAGTCAGCAACTTGTTCACTCAGCACTGGGTTTTCAGCCACCATGTTGAGAGTTAATTCAATCTCAGGGTGCTGCTGCTTCAAGTTTTCGAGACGAGGAATCAACCACTTTACCGCCAGTGAGCTGTAAATGGCCAAGCGTATTTTTCCGCTTTCCCCTTCTCTTATTTGCTGACTTGATTGGGATATATTGACCAATGCATTACTGACATCATCAAAATAACGCTCTCCAATAGGGGTTAATGATAGATTTCTTCCTTGGCGAGTGAACAGTGATTCTCCTAAATACTCTTCCAAAAGGCGCACCTGATGACTGACGGCACTTTGGGTCACATTCATGTCTTCAGCGGCTTTAGAAAAACTGTTGTATCGAGCGACGGCTTCAAAATATTGAACTGCGCGCAGAGGAGGAAGTTTCATTATTAGTTAACCTCATACTAAGTGAGTTTATATCATTATACTTCACCAAGAACATAGCATATGCTCTCGGCTTATTCGAGATGAAAGTTAATAAAGGAGCGGTTATGCCTAAGATGTCTGTTGGTTTTGCTATGACGCTACTTATCGTTGGGAACTTGATTGCGGTCTTTTCTGATGCGATGGTCAAAACATTGGATTCTGATATTTCTATTTTTCAGTTTGTCTTTTTTCGTCAGTTAACGGCGGTGATTATGTTGCTGCCATTTTGTATGAAAAGTAGCAGAAAGAGCTTTATTAATGGATTGAAATGGCACACGTTACGTGGGCATATCTGGTTATTTGGTGCGGTATTTATGGTGTTTGCCATTAATTCAATGCCACTGGCCACGGCGAATGCCATCTTCTATGCGGCGCCGTTGATTATGATGCCGCTTGCAATGATCGTATTTAAAGAGAAGCTGACAAAGCACTCAATTGCAGCTGGCATCATCGGGTTCTTAGGGGTGTTAGTAGTAATTCGCCCAACAGAGATTAACTGGGCGGCCATTGCTGCTTTGATTGTTGCGGTCACTTTGGCTGCAAACAATCTGTTGATCCGTAAGTTGCCTAAAGAACAAACCGTAGTGCAAACGTTGTTACTGACTAATTTAGTCGGCATTCCTGCTTCGTTAACGTTGGCGCTTTGGGAAGGACAAGTCTGGAATTGGCAGCCGATACTAACCGCTGCAGGTTCCAGTGTGTTTATTTTGATCTACGCGGCGACTTGTGTGGTTGCTTACCGCTCAGCTGAAAGTAACAAAATCGCCAGTGCCGAATACAGTGGGTTGCTTGGTGCGGTAGGGGTTGGCCTAATTTGGTTTGATGAAATACCCGATATGGCGATGATACTTGGTACCGCTCTAATTATTCTACCTCTTATTTGGTTAGCCAAAGTTGAATCTAAGAAACGGAGAAATATGGATGAGGCGGTTATAGAATCATAAACGCTTTCGGTTACTATTTATTTAACCACGGTTCAGATAATTGCATGGACTGCTGATTGAAATCGATAGTCACTGATACTCCAATGGGTACCGTGAGCATCGGATGAGTATGGCAACTATCAAAACCGGACAATATTGGCATGTCTTGGCCATTTAACACCTCTTTAAGCACTTGAAGAGGTGTTCGGTGGGTTCCCTTGTCATCAAACAGTTCATGCTTACCAAGCACTATCGCAGACACTTTATCAAACACGCCGCATACTTTTAAATGAGCAAACGACCTTTCAACAGACTCAATACCTTTTAAGCTGTCTTCAATGAACAGAATGTCGCCAAATTTGATTTCAGGCATATACGGGCTGCCCCAAATACCAGCCATAGTGTTTAGGTTACCACCGATAAATCGTCCTGTTATTGAGCCTGAGCCATCAAAGTGCCACTGATTCATTTGACCCGTTTTAGCACAGTTCTGTTTTTCCCATTCTATATACTCTTCGGTCCATCTCTTCGGAGGTTGATATAGGAAGTCTGATTCGGAAATCTCGGTTAATACTTGAGTGAATGAGCAGAAGGTTTCATCAACAAAAGGGGGCAATTCACCAAAAGAAGCCACCAGTGCGGGACCATAAAAAGTCACTAAACCGGTTTGTGCATAAATGCCTAAAAGCAAAGCGGTGACATCAGAGTAACCAATAATAATCTTCGGATCGTTGATTAGTGCTTGATAATCAATATAAGGAAGCAGAGAATTACTGTTGTAGCCGCCAATGGTTGAAATAATACAGCGCACTTTAGGGTCACGTATTAACTCATTGAGCTCCTCGGCTCTCTCTATGATGGATCCAGAACGGTAGTGATCGCTTAAACCAGTGAGTTTTCCCGCCTGCAGTTTAAACCCTTTGTCAGTGAGAAATGAAAGCGCACGCTGAAAACGTTTTGGTGCAAAAGCGGTAGCAGGACTCGATGGTGAAAAGAAACCGATGGTATCACCCGTTTGTAATTGTTTTGGCAAGAGCAAAGACATATACAACCTATTTTTGAATTCGAAACGTCAACATAACAATAACGCATTATAGATCAAAATGTTGGCGCTATATCAAAAGGAACTGAAATGCTATTTACGATGTTGTTTGCCTTCTCCGGTGCAGTGGTCGCTACCTACTTGCACATACCGATGGGAGAAATTTTTGGTAGTATGGTTGGTGTGCTTTTGGCAAACAAAGTGTCATCACGGCGACTCTGCATTCCTAGATTCTCTCTGATATTTATTCAGTTGGCACTAGGGTTAAGCGTCGGGAATTTAATGGACGTTAATCAATTTTCAGACTATATCAATTGGCAGGTGGCCAGTGGTTTGATGTTGTGTATGGCTTTGCAAGTTTGGTTTGGGTATCTATGGTTGAGCAAGGTCGGTCAGTGGACAAAAAGTGACAGCTTGCTTGCTTCAGTGCCTGGTGCTATGGCCGCGATATTGGTGGTACTAAAAGATCAAGATACACCGTCTCCTAAGGTGATTTTTGCTCACAGTACCCGTTTGGTTGTGCTGATTATGATCTCGGGCATTCTTGCATCATATCTGGATATATCCGTCGTGAAAGAGAGCGTTGAAGTGGTGAGTGTGGGTAGCATGACAGGTCTACTCTTGGTATCTATCATTGCAACGGCTGTGGGTTTCTTGTTAACCAAAGTGGGACTTGCTGCACCGTATATCATTACAGGGTTAGCTACGGCGATGTTGAGCAACTATTGGTCGATAGATCTGCTCTATTATACTGTGCCTGATCTGTTAATCTCAGTTTCAAGTGTGTTATTAGGGGCTTTGATTGCGACCAATCTGCAACATATTCAACGATCTGAAGTGCTCGCGTATTTACGCAGCGGCTTGGCCGTGACGATGATCTCTATCAGCGTTACTGTGATGATGGCATTTATGTACAGTCTAATGGTCGAACAATCATTTTTAGTGCTGTTAATTTCATGGGCTCCAGGCAGCTTAGAGACCATGGCCATTACCGCACTCTATTTAGGGTTAGAGCCTGCATTTGTGATGGTGAACCATGTAATCAGACTGACGGTTCTGCAAATGCTGCCATCGATGATGGGCTTTAAAAAATCGTAAAGTAGCCATTTAATTAGTCTAGGGGGGAAATTCAGAATAGAATTGACTGCCAATATTAACGTTTCTCATAAGGAGATGAGCCTGATGAACAGAACTGAGTTATCAACAGAGTGGCAGACACTGCAAAATCAGTATGACAGCTACGAAAAGTGTTCGTTGCTGATTAAAATATTTAATATTGCTCTATTTTCTGCGGCATTGTTGATGGGGGGAATGAACGTCGTTATTTTGGTCGTGTTACTGGTGGTGTGGCTGCAAGATGCGATTTGGAAGACCTTTCAATCTCGGATTGAGAACCGTCTACTCCAACTTGAAACGGCATTGGCAGATGACACTGCAACCACAGCGATGCCTTTTCAATATAATCGAGATTATGCGCAGACCCGTCCATCTACGTTAGGTCTGATTAAAGTATATATGCGCCAAGCAGTAAGACCAACCATAGCGTTTCCACATATGGTTTTAATTTTGATTAGCGTGGTGGTCATGCTGTCAGGAATTTAACAACAAACTCTTGGCCTACAAAGTCCAAACCATACTTACGTTAGGAAATGCATCCTAGGAGGGAACTCATAACACTCTTGCCAAGCAGCATATAAAAACCACACATATTCATAGTCGCTGGCATTATTTGATTTATGTATTGCGGATTCGACATAATCGATCTCGTTATTAATTATAATGTTTGATAAAGCTCTAAAGGCAATCCGTCTGGGTCACTGAAAAAGGTGAATTTCTTATTGGTAAAGGGGTCGATTCTGATTGGCTCAACGTCGATACCATGATGTAGAAGCTGTTCGACACACTGATCAATTGAGTCAACAGCAAAAGCGAGGTGCCTAAGCCCTAATGCTTCAGGGTAACTAGGCCTTACTGGTGAGTCTGGAAATGAAAACAGTTCTATTTGACCGCCGTCTGGCAGCCTTAAATCCAGCTTGTAAGAGTCACGTTGTACTCGGTAATTTTCTGCAATAATCTCTAGTCCTAAACATTCAGTATAAAATTTTTTAGACTCTGAGTAGTTTGAACAGATAATTGCTGCATGATGAAAACCTTTAAGCATGAGTATCTCCACAAATGGCCAATTCTGGCGTTGTACTAATAAGATAATTACTCTAAGGTAAATTTGGTTTTTATCCATCAAATTTTGCAAGGAATACGCATGTCACAGGAAAAAAAACGCTGCCCATGGGTAGACACCAGCAAAGAAGATTATGTCGCTTATCATGATAATGAATGGGGCGTTGCAACACGCGATGACAAAACGATATTTGAATTTTTGGTGCTAGAGTCTGCTCAAGCGGGTTTGAGTTGGTATACCATTTTAAAAAAGCGTGACAACTACCGCCAAGCGTTCGCCGAATTTGATGTTAAAAAAGTGGCTAAATTTGATGAACTTGACGTTGAGCGGTTAATGAACGACGCAGGAATTGTACGTAATCGACGTAAAATTGAAGCCGCCATTAATAACGCTCAGCGGTTTTTAGAGGTACAAGCTGAGTTTGGGCAGTTTTCAAATTATATATGGGGTTTTGTGAATCATCAAACCATAGACCATCATATTGAAACGGCAGCAGATTATCCCGTTACGACTCCCGAATCGGATGCGCTCGCAAAAGACATGAAAAAACGGGGATTTAAGTTCCTTGGCTCAACTACGTTATATGCACACATGCAGGCAACGGGTTTGGTCAATGATCATAGTATTGATTGCTTTTGTCGTCATTAACTCGTTATGTTCTCTAAAGTTTTCTCTTTGTCGCACGCATTCTCTTCATCGAGCAATTTTGGCTGTGGCCGTTTATCTGGGTAGCAGTCGCGTATCTGGATAAAGTCTTTTAAGTTGTCTAACAGTATATCAACCAGTTGTGGGTCAAACTGATGACCCTGTTCACGTTTAAACAGTGCAACTGCATCTTCAATAGGCCACGGTTCTTTATAACAACGCAGACTTAAGAGTGCATCAAACACATCAACAATCGAGGTAATTCTGGCAAAAAGATGGATCTCTTCAGCGGATTTTTGATTTGGATAACCTTTACCGTCCCATCTTTCATGATGTTCATAAGCGATGACAGCCGCGATGTTAGTCAGATCACTGTTGCTGCTTTTTAGAAGTTTATAACCTGCCGTAGTATGAGTTTGCATGATCTTCCACTCAGAAGGAGTGAGCTTTCCAGGTTTGTCTAAGATAGATTCCGGAATCGCAATTTTACCTACATCATGCATTGGGCTAATAATTTCGAGCATTTCACATTCGCGATGGGATAAACCGAGCAGTTTTGCCAGCAGTGCTGAGAGCTTGGCAACGCGTTTAACGTGCTGCCCTGTTTCTCCTGAACGGGTTTCAATCGCCTCACCTAAAACATTAATCATGTCTTTTTGAATACTTAAGGTTTTTCTCTGTAAAAGCACAATCTTTTGATTTTGGTTGTTAGTTTTACGTTTGTGTCTAATGGTGAAGGATTGCAGAAAAATAATTGAGATTAAAGTGATTATAATGCCACTGGAGATCAGTAACAGTTGTAAGTTCTTTTCAAGAAATGAAATGGGTTTATTGATAATGACAGAGCCTTCTGGCAGCAGTGAAGTCGGTATTTTATATTTCTTGAGTGCCAGATAGTTATAAATAGGCAGGATCACTTTCTCGTTTACTGTATTCGAATAGGATTGGCCGTAGCCGATTGACATCAAAGATTCAACTGCTTTTAAACCAATGTTAAAGGGTCTAAGAATGATACCACCCACCACATCGCTAACGATATAATGCTCACCAAGCACAAATACGGGGGCAGAACTACGACGGCTTATTTCGTCGGCGATGGTGTAATAAGTATGATAAATATCTTCATTTATTTCGGTATTGTAGTGTGACAGAAAAACCGCATCATCTTTTGATACTGTAGACAGTTTCTGAGCGGCATCTTGTAGGTTTAAATCCCGAATCTCGATTACGTTAATTTGAGGGAAACGGGCTAAGGTTGTTAGTACACGAGATCGGATTAACTCAGAGGTGACGCTTTTGTCTGATAAAAAATAGAGGTTTTTAAGGCTGGGATTCAGTTTTAATATCGAGTTAATATTTTTATTGATGCTGTCTTTTTCATAGATAATCACGCTTTTATTGTCAACATTTGCTAAATCAGCATTAAGATCATTGATGCCGACAGCAACGATCGGTGCCGTTAAAGCTAACTCTTGATTATACTCTTGGAAGAAACGTAAGGCGTTATCATCAACAATGATGATGCCGTCGAATTGGTAGTTTTTATATTTCAACGCAAAGTATTGAGAGAAGCTTTGGTAATATTCTGGGTTCGATACTCTTTTGGTATCTAAGAATTCAACTGAAATTTTAACGGGTAATGCTAACTGTTCAAAACCATGGTTAATCCCACGTTGAACCTTTGCAGTCCATTGGAATGAAGACTCGTAAGATTGAATAACCAATATTCGCCTGGGTTGTGATTGGCTGGATTCAGACAACGCTGGGTATGATAATAAAATAATAAAAAATGAAAAAATAGAAAATAAAACCTTTATCATTATTTTTGTTTCGTCCATCATGCCAATGATATTCTACTTTGAAGTAATTGCTATATAACATCAAGATTTTAATATTATTAATAGTGATACTAGTCAGTAGATGTATGCAACCAAACGTAAAGACCCTTATTGCACTTGTCTTAATCCATGACACCAAGAGAGAGATGCCTCTATCTTGAGTTAATGGCTATTCACTAAGGTTCGTATGATTAGATCACACTATTTTGGTGGATTTTTCACTGTCTTTATTAATATTGCTAATGATATTATTCCTCATGTGAACTCGTTGCACCTGATTCAGTTAATACTGACGTAGGGAACTTTAATAGGATAACTCTGCATGACACCATCAAGAATTTCTACTGATTCAAACTCATTGATAACCCCGATTGTATTAACCATAGCGGGCTCTGATAGTGGCGGAGGTGCAGGAATCCAAGCGGACATCAAAACCATTTCTGCCACTGGAGGTTATGCGTGTTCAGCGATCACTGCATTGACGGCACAAAATACCCAAGGTGTGATGGGGATCTATCCGATTAGCAGTGAGTTTGTTGAACAACAACTCGATGCCGTCTTCAGTGATTTAAATATTGTGGCGGTTAAAATAGGGATGTTAAGTGATTCGACTATTATCACTTCTGTTGCCAAAAAACTCGTACAATATGCGCCGAAGCATGTGGTTCTTGACCCTGTGATGGTCGCAACGAGTGGGGATATGCTGCTTAAATCGACGGCGATGACAATATTAAAATCTGCACTGTTCCCTCTTGCTGATGTGATTACCCCAAACTTACCTGAAGCGGCGGCTCTGATTGGATGCGAAGTGCCAAAAACAGAAGGTGAAATGATTGCGATGATAGATAAACTTCGTCAATTAGGTGCAAAATCTGTGCTGTTAAAGGGAGGTCATTTAGAGTGTGATCTAAACAGTGCTGACCTACTGATCTTAACTGATGAGGTCATTCGGCTCTCTACCCCCCGAATTGATACTAAAAATACTCACGGAACAGGCTGCACGTTATCATCGGCAATAGCTTCATTTTTAGCACAAAATCATAACTTGGAACAGTCCGTAAGATTAGCCAAAGCCTACATAACCCAAGCGATTAGCCACGCCGATGAACTAAACATAGGCAAAGGACATGGCCCGGTAAATCATTTCTTCGCACCATGACGTTGATTGTCCATGGTGCGAGAGTATTGACAATCTTATGACTCTATATGCGCCTTAATGATGGCCTCAAGTTGCTCTTCCGGAATAAAGCCTGGAATGATTTCATCATTAATAATCAAGCTAGGTGTTCCATTTAGACCTAACTGTCTGAAGATATGTTCGCTTTGTTTAACCAGAGATACCTTCTGATTATTAGGTTTTAAATCACTCTCAGTATGAGTTAGTTGCGCAATCTTCATCAATGAAGCTTTGTCGTGCTTTGATGGTTTGTTCATCATCATTTCATGCACTTTGGCAAATTGAGAACGGTTATTTTCCCATACATTCTGAGCATACCAAGCGGTATTCGTTTGCGTTCCTGGAGTCATACGCTGTTGAAAGGGTAACAGAACGTTCACTACTCGTAGTTGCGGATATTTTTCGATCATCGATATTAAGCCAGATTCTAAACGCTTACAGTACGGGCAGTTATAATCGGTAAAACTGATGATAGTTAAGGTCGGACTGTCCGCACCTAAATAGGGGTGTTGAGGGTTATTGTATAAGAATTGGTGATTGTCTGTGATAACTTTACTAATGCTTTTTTGTCCATCAATGTAATCAATTAAGTTGCTATGCAGCCCATTAATGATGTCTGGATTAGCCGTTAATAGGGCCGATATTTCCATGATTTTTTGCTGCTGATTAGCTGTTACTGCTTTTGTCGATATAGCTTCTGCCAAGCTCGAAACGGAGAAAAGGGCTGTTGTTGCAATGGATGCAGCTAATAAAATAGTTTTCATGAGTAATCCTAAGCAAATAATAGACGAAGCCACATGCCCATAGGGGTCGTGACTCCAGTGGTAATGGATGATATTTCGCCATCTTTCACAATAACGATTGTGGGTGTTGCACTAACGCCCCACTCTTTACTGATTGAACCTGTACGATCATTGATGACGGGGAAATCATACTTTTTGTAAGTCATGTACTGATTCAAACGCTGGTCTTCACCGGAAGTAATAGCAACTGAAACAACGTGATGATCATCCGAAAACCAATTGACGCTTGGGCTAACGACACGACATGCAGGACACCAGGTTGCCCAAAAATAGATCAGCACAGGTTTGTCGTGGCTCATGGTCTCTATATCTAACCACTCTTGCTTAATGCTGTTAGCGGCAAGAGGTGGAATGGCATCTGATGGCATCTGTTGACTGCGCCAAATGTCCATTGCTGTGGTTACTATAGTGATCAAAATAATGATTTTAAACAGCTCTTTGGCCCAACGAAATACTCTAGATTTATTTATCATTATTGTGTGCCTCCTGCATATTCTATGGCTGTCATGACATTCTTATCGGTTAGAATCACCGATAAAGGTAGTCCTTGAGGTGCATTTGGCCCATACACTACATTCAAGGGCACGCCGTAACGTTGATGACTTTTTAAATATTGGGTAATGCGCTTACTGGGGCGCGTCCAGTCACCTTTCATTACGACGACATTTTGTTGCAAAAGAGCTGGGTAAACAGGATCTTGCAGAATCACTCCGATTTTATTGGCTTTACAGGTAATGCACCAATCAGCAGTAACATCAACAAATACGGTCTTCCCTTGTTTCACATACTCATCAATCGCCTGAGTATTAAGCGGTTGCCACACCAAGTTATCTTCAATAGGGGTCACCCAATGTTCGCTGGTGACACTGCCAATAACGAGTGTCGCGCTGCTGGCAAAAACCACGACAGCAAGTATGGCTATAACCGTTTTTTTACCTTGTTTTTTCCCTATTCGATACAATAAAAATCCACAAAATAGTAAACCGATAACGAGCGAGGCTAAAAGGCCAATAAATGAGGTGAGTAAGCTCAGTAACCAAAGTGTGGTTAGCAGCATCATTAACCCAAATAGCAGTTTTACACGGTTCATCCAGGCACCGGGTTTAGGCATCATTGAAATAAGGTTTGGAAATAGAGCGAACAATAACCAAGGCAGGGCCATACCTAAACCTAAGAAACTGAATATAACCCACATTTCAAACAGACTGGCACCTAGCGCAAATGCAACGGCACTGCCTAAGAAAGGAGCGCTACAAGGTGTTGCTAGCAGTGTTGCAAACATGCCTTGGGCAAAGTGACCAAAGATTGAGTCACCTCCCTTACTTGCGATAGCTGTTGAAAATCGACTTGGCAGCTGAATATCAAATAATCCCAGTAAATTGGCAGTAAACAGCGCCGTTACTGTCACCATCAGCCCAATAAACAGTGGGCTTTGAAATTGAATGCCCCAACCAATAGCGTTGCCTGTGACTTTTAAGATAAACAGAGCCGCTGCGAGCAGCCAGAATGAACTGAGTATGCCCAGTGCAGAGGCAATAAATTGTAACCTAATGGTACGTTTACTTTGCTGTGAGCAGGCCATCATACTATTGAGTTTCATGCCTAATATGGGCAGTACACAAGGCATGATGTTGAGGATTAATCCTCCGAGCAGCGCAACTCCAATCATGGTGAGTAAGTTTGATGAACCGCTGGTATCGAACGGTTTATCGTCAATTTTCGAGCGTAGTTCATGGGCGAACAGTTCATCAGATATAGTGATTGAGAGTGATTTTCCTGTTAAATCAGAATCACCTAGCCAGTTTGTTACTGTGTATGTTGCGGTAAGCACATTGTCTGTAATAGAGAGTGAGGGCGGCGAGAAATAGTCATCTGTAAGATCATCACCAGAAATCAACACTTGTGGTTGAGCCCATCCGTTTTCATTGAGCAGTGTTACCTGCAGTTGTTGTGATGCTTTATCAAAGGATGTCGTTAATACTCGAGTCGATTCACTGCTCACAGGAACACGTGATAACCCTTTTTGATAGAGATGCTGAGTTTGAGTATCGATATTAAGCGAGGCTGGAACTAAGGCATCTATGGTCAAATCATAGTCAGTCAGCACGCAAATATTCGTGCAGGTGGGCAGAGTTAACTTTCCTGAGAATACTAAGGGCTGATTGAGGTCACTTACCGTTAACTCCATCGGAAAGATGACATGATCTTTATAGCCTAATGTCATGATTCCAGACTGTTCATAATAGGCGGGGGTAGGCCAGTGCCAAATAAGTTCAGTTAGGTTTTGAGATTTTGACCAATCCAGTGATGGCGATATAGCCCCTTCACCCGGCGAATGCCAGTAGGTTTTCCACTCACCATCAAGCTTAACTTCCAGAAGAGCTTTGACACGTTGATTGGATTTATCAACGTCACCTGTCAACATGAATCGAACTTGAGCTGGCGGATGGTCAGCATGGGTTAACCAACCCGTTGAGAGTGTTTGGGCAGTTACTGAGAAGGCTGACAGTAATAGGGTAGATAGTAAGATAACCCCGAGACGTAAGCTCGCAACCACTTTTAAATGTTTAATTGTAGACACAGTTTTACTCCGAAAATAGTATATATAAAAAAGATATAACGATTAACGGGGGGATTTACTCTTGAAAAGTACAGAATGCCAAATGCCGCCGGACGCCATATGAAGTGATGGGTTCAGTGAAATAATAGCCGAATCCAACCTGTTTTAATGTTGTGGCAATGATGGCCAGCGCCAAAATAAACAGCGGAATAGCAAGGTCGAGGTTCAGAGTATGCGCGTTGAGTAGGTGTTCGCTACTGCTGCACTCTGAAACCTTATTGCCTTGAGTGAGTGATGTTGTTTGTTTAATTTCGTCGGAATGGATAGCTGAAGGGCAAGATGTGGATAGTCCCAGATTTTGTGAGAAACAGACCAATAGCACAATACTCACTAACAGTAGTGACCACGAAGCGACGGTATTGCGCTTGTATTGTAGTAAGAAAAACCTCAAAAAACGTCTCAACTAAATTGGGTGTGAAGATTTAATATTCTAGGGAAAAAAAATGAAAGGTCAATTGATATAGAAAGAGAAAAAAAGGTGGAGAGTTACTCCACCTTTAATTGCGTTAGAAAAATATTACTTTCTGCATCCTGATACATTGTAATCAACAGCGATGGCGGCGTTTTCAGCAACACCACTCACTTTTATGTATCCCCAATAGTTGGTTTGTGCATTGAGGTAGATACACTCACTATTACCCGGGTTATTAGAAATCGCATCCACATTACTGCCGTTAGGCCAGCCTGAGTTACTGTACTCGATGGTTAAGTCTCCTGTACCTTCACCCACTGAGATAGCAATGTTTTGCTGAGCATTCACATTAGCAAAATTTAACCAAATAGTATTCGTGGTCGCTAGACAAGCAGCAATGCCATCTTCTAATGAACCACTGTTAATTTTGGTGCTTGTGGCGCAATTTTTTGGAAGTGTGGTGCCTGCGGCCATTTTTTTAGTCCACTGTTCAAATTCAGATTGGTATTTGGTAGACCACTCCGTGATGATCGCTTTGTAACCTGCCCAATCGCCACTACGAGTTGCAGCGAGCATTAGGTTGACATCATCAATGTGGCGCTCAAACATAAATCGAACGGCTAAGTAACCCCAGCGATAAATGCGGTCGACATCGAAGCCATCATAAGTGGTTTCAAAGATCTGAGCGAGTGTATAGGTTGAGCCATCAAGAATGGTTTCGACCGCCAGTGAGTTGTTATTTTGGTTAGCAACGTACTCTGCAATGCCTTCACTCCACCAAACGACAACTTCGGTCGGTGAATTAAAGTTACCGTACATATCAAAACGGCCATCTAGATAGTGAACATACTCATGCTCAAGGTTCCAAATATAGTGGTCTGCATTGGCATAACTTGCTTCATAGGCCACAAAGTTAGGGATATTTCCTGGTACAGATGGGTCCCCTTCTAGATACATACCACCGTTGTTGGTATCGATTTTAAAGATAGCGGCAGCATATTTTCCATAGTCGTTACTTGAGTCGAATATGTTAACGTGTAACTGGTCATTAAGATCATCTTTTACAGGACCTGAAGAGGTATCCAATTTTGTATGGAAGTAGTTCTCTTCATAGCCCATTTTGTCACAGGCTGCGGCTTGTTGAACTGGAGTAAGATCTTGAGAAATAATTTTAATGGTTGGGCTACACGTGTGCTCTTGAGTTAGGGCCAGTGCACGAACATTCTCGCCATAACCGCATATCCCAAAGGCAGAACAGTCAGCATAATAGGTCGCATTTTCTGCAGCGCCTAGCCAGACAGCATCACCATAACCGAAACTTTGGTAAGTTGAGAAGATCTCTTTAAGTGCTAAATCGGTTGCCGGTTGAATAGCGGCGTCAGTGTACATTTTTAGACGACCTAATTCACGGCCCGCATTAGCCACCATATATTCACCATCTGAGTCGATCATATAACGGTTTAATGCAAAATCTTTTAAAAGTGTAACCAACTCTTGATCATTTTTTACGGTTGCAACGAAATCGTTATTCCATTGGCCACTAAAAATAATAGTAAATATACCGTTAACGGCGTTCCGCATATTCCAGTTAGAAGCATAATCTTGATTCCACTTCCTTAACCACTCTTTCACTACGGGTAAATATGTATTTTGAAGTCCCGCACTGTCCATGGTGGTAATAACTTCAGTAAGAACTTTTCCGTGACCTTCATTATTATCATAGAAGTGAGAGTTATTTAAAAATGCATCAATGGCCTCTTTGACTGCTGGTTGTACCCAAGAAGTAAACGAGACGGAACTATTATAAAATTCAGCATAATAACCAGCACGAAGATAGAGGAATATGGCTTCTATATCTGGGTCACCATTACCTTGGTAATCTCGAGATAGGTTGGTAACATGTTTAGCAACGTTATACATATTACCTGAACTAAAGGCTGAACTCTGTATTGATTCACTCGCACCAAACAGCTCATTAACACAGCTTGAACCTAACGTTTTTATTTGGTTTATCAACTCACTGCTATTTGATGTAGCAAAAACGGCTGGGTCACATGGCTCTGCGGCAGCTTGCGCCTCAACACCAAAGGCAAAAATGCTTGGGGTTGTTGCAATTGGCTGAATATTAGTCAATTTTTTAGGCACTGCTTCATCTTGCTGTTGCTCGATTCCGTGTCCGATTACCGGAGCATCCATTACCTCTTGCTGTGGAGGTGAGGCGGCCTGCAATTGACAACTCAGTAGTGTTGCGGCTATCGCAAGTCCAACTTTATTAAATTCCATTTAACTATCCTTTGCTGTTGTTTATCACTGCATCAATCAAAAAAACCAGCTAATTGGTTTATTGATAGTGATAATTGCGGTGAATGAATCCTAATTGGGTTGTTCGCCTAAAAATATATTGTATAAAATATCCTTGATCCATAAATCTGTGTAAAAAATCTTGTTTAATAATAATTTCACAAGTTAAAATAAATATTAATAATTACCAGCGTCAGGATATATAAAGGTATGGGGAGGTTTTGTGATTTTTGTAATTACAAATTAATCAACAAGGTTACTTATGCACGTAGTTTCTTATTATTATGCTGTTTATTGTTGTTATTAATAATATAATTTTTTGTTTGAATGTTAATTGTATCAATAACAGTTTGAGCAGGCTTTAATTTGAGTGTAATTAAAATGTAATACGCGGACAAAATAGGGATTAATATCACTTAGTTATATTTATCTGTTTCGTAATCACCTTGTGGTTTAATGCTATTGTATTTTAATAACATCCCGTTATTGTGGGAATATATGTTCTATTGCATTTGAAACTTTTGACGCGGATCTTTTATGTAATTGCTGACAGATGATCTTACCCGCACTTGCGATAGTACTAAGATTAATACCCGTTTCTATGTTCAGCTCTTGGCATAAATACAACACATCTTCGGTGGCCACATTACCTGATGCGCCTGAAGCATATGGACAGCCCCCTAAACCCGCGACGCTGCTGTCAATAATATGAATGCCCATAGTGAGTGCTTGATAAATGTTGGCAATTGCTTGGCCCCAAGTATCGTGAAAATGAACTGCAATGTGGTTAGTTGGAATACATTGCTGTACGGCTTCTAGCATTGTCGCTATCCGCAGTGGAGTGCCTGTCCCAATAGTGTCACCTAGAGAGACTTCATAGCAGCCCATGTTAAACAGTTCATTGGCAATAGCAGCGACCTGCTGCGGTTTGGTTGGGCCATCATAAGGACAGTCAACAACACAAGAGAGATAAGCTCTGACGGCAATGTTGTGATGTTTGGCTTGTTCGATTAAAGGCTCAAAACGTCTAAGGCTCTCGGAAATCGAGCAGTTAATGTTTTTCTGGCAAAAGGCTTCAGATGCGGAAGTGAAGATAGACACTTGGTCCGCACCCGATATCATTGCTTGTTCAAATCCCTTTAGGTTAGGCGTTAACGCGGAATAGATGACATTAGGTTGGCGAGCGATACCTTGGAAAACCTGCGTAGAGTCCGCCATTTGTGGTACCCATTTGGGTGAAACAAACGCGCCCGTTTCAATATGGGTTAATCCTGATTTTGAAAGCTGATTGACCAATGCAATTTTGACTTCAGTGGAGACCATCGCTTCATTTTGTAATCCATCACGTGCTCCCACCTCAACGATAGTGACTGATGACGGTAGGCAAGATGATCTTTTCATTGTTCACCTCTGTTTTTTATTTCGGATATCCATGATGGAGCACGTTTTTCAAAAAATGCAGTGATCCCCTCTTGCCCCTGTTTAGATACCCGTATATCGGCAATTAATTGGCTGGTATAACGGATCAACTCTGGATCGATTACTTGATTTTCACAGCGTTTGCAGAGGGTTTTTACTTGCAGTAAAGCAGATGGACTATTGGCCAAAAGAGCGTCGATAGTCTTTGATATGTGTTCATCAAGGGCGGTGTGAATATTATTAGTGTAGTGCTTTTCTTCCGCTTCAATGTTGATGATTTGATGAAGCAGTCCAATCTGTTGAGCAGTATGAGCATCGATGCGTTCAGCGGTTAGCATATAGCGCCTTGCAGAGCGAACGCCAATAGCTCTGCACACATAAGGAGCGATGGTGGCGGGAATAAGCCCAAGTTTGACTTCACTGAAGCAGAATTGAGAATCAGACAGACCAATGGCAATATCACAACAGCAGATCAGCCCCAATGCTCCGCCGAACGCACAACCGTGAATCACTGCAATGGTAGGGTGAGGAAAGTTATCGAGTGTGGACATGAGCCTAGCCAGTTGTTCAGCACTTTGCTGATTCTCTAACTGTGGCTTTGCAGCCATCGATTTCATCCAGTTAAGATCGGCCCCGGCAGAGAAGTGCTTTCCGTTGGCTCTAAGCAGTAGGCAGCGCAGTGTTGGGATGGCAGCCAACGTGTCGAGATAGTGGATTAAACCTTCAATCATCTCATCATCAAAGGCGTTATTTTTACTGATTCTATTAAGGGTGAGAGTGGCGACACCATTGACATCAATCTCGCACAATATATTGGTGGCTTGATTCTCTATTTCTTTCACCATCTCAACGACTCCTCACATTCGAAAAATACCAAATTGACTATCAGGAATAGGGGCTCGTAACGACGCTGCTAGCGCCTGTCCAACGATATCTCGAGTCAGTTTTGGATCAATGATACCGTCATCCCATAACCTTGCGCTGGCATAATAGGGGTGACCTTGAGTTTCATATAGGTCGATAATCGGTTGCTTAAAATCGGTCTCTTGTTGAGTTGACCACTTCTCTCCATTTCTGGTTTTTATATCACGTTTTACTTGCGCCAACACTTCAGCAGCTTGCTCGCCACCCATGACTGATATTCTGGCATTTGGCCACATCCAAATCATGGTTGGATCATATGCTCGGCCACACATACCGTAATTCCCCGCGCCATGTGAACCGCCAACGATGACCGTAAATTTAGGTACATCGGCACAAGCCACCGCCATGACTAATTTTGCACCATGCTTGGCAATGCCTTCAGATTCGTATTTTTTTCCAACCATAAACCCGGTTATATTTTGCAAAAACAGCAAGGGAATTTTTCGTTTGGCGCAGAGCTCAATAAAATGCGCGCCTTTTTGCGAAGATTCTGAAAATAGGATGCCGTTATTGGCCACAATACCGATAGGGTGACCGTGTAGATGTGCAAAACCACAAACAAGAGTCTGGCCATACAGCGCTTTAAATTCATCAAAATCAGAGTCATCGACCACCCGTGCGATGATCTCTCTAACGTCAAACAGAAGGCGTAGATTTGAGTTAACGATGCCGTAGATTTGCTCTGGATCATAACGAGGCGGCAAGACGGGTTTTAATGGTATCGATGTTGGTAATAAGTTAGCGCTGGCGATACTCTGCCTAGCAAGGTTGAGAGCATCGGCTTCATCATGAGCATAATAGTCAGCCACGCCTGATTTTTTGCAATGCACATCCGCCCCCCCGAGCTCTTCTGCGGTGACGATTTCTCCTGTGGCGGCTTTCACCAGCGGAGGGCCCGCAAGGAAAATAGTGCCTTGCTTTTTTACGATGATCGAGACATCTGCCATTGCGGGTACATAGGCGCCCCCTGCAGTACACAAGCCTAATACCACTGCAATCTGTGGGATACCTTTGGCTGACATCCGTGCTTGATTGTAAAAAATACGGCCAAAGTGTTCTTTGTCGGCAAAGACTTCAGCTTGATAGGGAAGGTTAGCTCCGCCTGAATCGACCAGGTAGACACAAGGAAGGAAGCAACGCTCAGCGATCTCTTGAGCACGCAGATGCTTTTTTACGGTCAGTGGATAATAGGTACCGCCTTTTACTGAAGAGTCATTGGCCACGATCATGCAATCAATGCCCTCAATCTTACCGATACCGGCCACGACACCCGCGCAGGCGACAGCTTCATCGTACACTTGCCATGCGGCAAATTGGCCAATTTCAAGAAAGGTGGCGTCGTCATCCAATAGAGTGGCAATACGCTCTCTTGCCGAGAGTTTTCCTTTCTGTTGTTGACGTTTTATGGCCGCAGGCCCTCCTCCTTGTTTGATTACTTTAAGGTTTGAGTTTAGGTTATTGATCAGCTCCACCATTATCTTTTTATTGGCATGAAACTGAGGATCGTCTGGTTTGGCTCTGCTCTGAATAATTGCCATCTGTCATCCTTATCAAAACGTACTGTTAACGAGACTCTTCGAATAGCTCTCGACCGATCAGCATGCGCCTTATTTCTGAAGTTCCAGCGCCAATTTCATAGAGTTTGGCGTCACGCAATAGGCGCCCTGCAGGAAACTCATTGATATAACCGTTACCACCTAACAGTTGAATGGCATCTAAAGCGAGCTGTGTAGCTAACTCAGCACTGTATAAAATGACGCCAGCGGAATCTTTACGAGTGGTTTCTCCGCGGTCGCAAGCTTGCGCTACGGCATATACATAAGCACGTGCAGCGTTCATTCGAGTGTACATATCCGCGACTTTGGCCTGCACCAGTTGGAACTCACCAATCGATCGGCCAAACTGTTTTCTATCGTGAACATAGGGGATAACCAGATCTAGGCAGGCTTGCATAATACCCAGTGGACCCGCCGCTAATACCACTCGCTCATAATCAAGACCACTCATTAAGATTTCAACGCCATGATTGACCTCGCCTAACACATTTTCAACAGGGACTTGGCAATCGGTAAACACGAGCTCACAAGTATTGGATCCGCGCATACCTAACTTATCGAGCTTTTGCGCATGAGTAAATCCAGCAAAATCGCGTTCAATGATAAACGCGGTAATGCCACGGGATTTGGCATTTGGATCGGTTTTGGCGTATACCACAAGTGTGTGTGCATCAGGGCCATTGGTGATCCACATCTTGGTGCCATTCAATAGATAATGGTCCCCTTTTAATTGAGCTTTTAGTTGCATGCTGATCACATCAGAGCCTGCGTTTGGTTCACTCATTGCCAATGCGCCAACGTGGCTGCCATCTATCAGCTTAGGTAGATATTTTGCTCTTTGTGCTTGGTTGCCGTTGCGAAATATTTGATTCACGCACAAGTTAGAGTGCGCTCCATAACTCAGCGCCACAGAAGCGGAAGCGCGGCTGATCTCTTCCATAGCAATAACGTGCGCCAGATAGCCCATATCAGCACCGCCATACTTTTCAGAGACCGTTACCCCGAGTAGTCCCATCTCCCCCAGCTTTTTCCATAACGGATCTGGGAATTGATTGTTTTTATCAATGTCAGCGGCAATGGGGGCAATATGTTCAGCGGCAAATCCATTCACCTGCTCGCGCAACATATTGATAATGTCCTCGTGACCGAAATTAAGTGGGGTATAGTCATTTTTCATAACGGCTCCTTAAGTAAGTTCTACTCGGGTTTTGAGCGGTTTAGGGCGCGATAGCAGCGGTCTCTAGCGGTATCAAGTTCACTCTTCAGTACGGTAATATCATCAAGCTGAAGTTGTAGAATGTTCTGTTTATCTTCAATGATAGTTAACATTTTCTTTAGTTGAGTATCACTTTGGTTCATATCATAGAGTTTGAATAACTCACCAATTTCAGCAAGAGAGAATCCAAGTCGTTTCCCGCGCAATATCAGCTTCAAGCGGACTTTATCTCGACGTCGATATACCCGAATTTTCCCTTGCCGAGAGGGGTGGATAAGCCCCATGTCTTCGTAGAAACGAATGCTTCGTGCGGTGACATCAAACTCGTTAGCAAGTTGACTAATTTTAAATGTTTCCACCAGATGTCCTCCAACCGTTGAAATCAGCTTCGGTACATTAAGGTTTTCATTGTTATCAATCTGTTTCTTGACGTTAACGTAAATGTTAGTGCTATGCTTACGTAAACGTCAAGAAAACAGCGTTTAAAAAATTCTGGCGATAATGAGGATGGAATCATGGATAAAACCATTTGGATTGTATCGGCTAAACGCACTCCGTTAGGTAGCTTTCAAGGCATGCTTGACGGATATTCAGCGCCTCAATTAGGCCAGATTGCCATCCAATCTGCCGTAAGTGCCACTCCTGTTTTAGTAGACAGTATCGATCAAGTGCTGATGGGCTGTGTATTGCCAGCGGGCTGTGGACAAGCACCAGCACGTCAAGCCGCTTTGGGAGCAAACCTTCCCTACTCAGTAGGCTGTACAACCGTGAACAAGGTGTGTGGATCAGGAATGCAGTCTGTCATGTTCGCGTATGATTTAATTAAGTCAGGCTCTATTAAATGTGCTGTCGCTGGTGGTATGGAGAGCATGACCAACGCACCATATCTGCTCAAAGAGTCCCGCAGTGGAATGCGGCTTGGTCATAAAACCACTCACGATCATATGTTTTTAGATGGGCTACAAGATGCTTATGACGGTGAGTTAATGGGGGTTTATGCTCAGCAGATTGCCGATAAACTGGGCATTACCCGAGAGCAAATGGATCAATGGGCCGTTCAATCGGTCAAGCGAGCTGTCGAAGCGCAGCAACAGCAGCTTTTTTCGGAAGAAATAGCCCCAATTACACTCAAAAAAAGTGGTGAAACAGTCGATTTCGATGAGCACCCTCGCCAAATTAAGTTGGATAAAATCCCAAAACTTCGTCCTGCATTCACTAAAGATGGGTCAGTCACTGCCGCCAATTCTAGCTCAATTTCAGATGGGGCAGCGGCACTGGTGGTGATGGATGCAAATGTCGCGGCTCAGCAAGGTTTATCACCTCTTGCGATTATCACCGGACACGCTACTCACTCACGCAAACCTGACGAATTTACCCTCGCTCCGGTTTATGCCATGGAACAACTGTTGTCTGAGTTAGATTGGTCAGTTGATGAAGTCGATTTATGGGAGATCAATGAAGCCTTTGCGGTGGTAGCGCAGATCGCCGTACAACAGCTTGGAATTGATATCAACAAGGTGAATGTGAAAGGAGGAGCATGCGCACTTGGTCATCCTATTGGAGCCAGTGGCGCGCGAATTCTCGTGACCCTGATTCATAGTCTCAGACAGTTACAAGCGTCTGGAAAGGGGAGTAAAAAAGCAGTGCGTGGTATCGCCTCACTGTGCATTGGTGGAGGAGAAGCAACGGCAATGGGTATTGAAATACCGATATAAATCTTAAAGGAGAGTGTGATGATTCGATTTGTGCCACTGTTTATTGATGGAGAGTTTCGTCAGTCAAAAACCGAAGAGTGGATTGACGTGACCAACCCGGCGACCAATGATGTGATTGCGGAATTGCCCTGCAGCACAGAGTCTGAAATGGCTGAAGCTGTTAACAGCGCAACTCAAGCCTTTGCATTGTGGAAAAATGTTGCGGTTCCTGAACGCGCAAGAGTGATGTTGAGATATCAGCACTTGCTAAAAGAGCATCATGACGAGCTGGCTATATTGTTATCCCATGAGACCGGAAAGATTTTAGCCGATGCAAAAGGAGATGTTTGGCGCGGGATTGAAGTGGTGGAGCAAGCGGCAAATATCGCCAGTAATATGATGGGTGAAATGGTCGAAAATGTGGCAACAGATATTGATACTTATTCGATAATTCAGCCTTTAGGTGTCTGTTGCGGTATTACTCCGTTTAACTTCCCTGCCATGATCCCGTTATGGATGTTTCCAATCGCAATCGCCAGTGGCAATACTTTTATTCTGAAACCCTCTGAGCAGGTGCCACTCACGTCAATTCGATTAGCCGAACTGTTTGAACAATCGGGTGCGCCAAAAGGTGTGTTGCAAATTGTGCATGGGCGTAAGCCTCAAGTGGACTTTTTACTCTCCCATCCAGATATTCGCACCATTTCATTTGTTGGATCAGTGCCTGTAGCGCAATACATCTATCGAACGGCTACTCAGCACTTTAAACGTGTCCAGGCATTTGCAGGCGCTAAAAATCACATGGTGGTGATGCCTGATGCGAACAAAGATCAGGTATTGAACAATTTAGTTGGGGCTTCAGTTGGAGCGGCTGGCCAGCGCTGTATGGCCATTTCGGTCGCCGTATTTGTTGGCGGCACAACGGCATGGATTTCGGATCTGAAAGCTGAAATGGCTAAGATAAAGCCGGGTTGCTGGGACGATGAGAGCGCAGGCTATGGGCCACTGATCAGCAAGCAAGCTAAAGAGCGGGTATTGGGATTAATTCAAGAGGGAAAAGATCAAGGCGCAGTGTGCGAGTTAGATGGCAGTGCATGCACCGTTGAAGGATTTGAGAACGGTAACTGGATAGGACCGACGCTGTTTAGTGGTGTAACAACCAAGATGTCCATCTATCAGCAAGAGATATTTGGTCCAGTGTTAATGTGTCTAGAAGTGGATACTTTAGAAGAAGCGATAGCCCTTGTTAATGACAATCCTTATGGTAATGGGACGTCAATTTTCACTGCCAGTGGCGCTGCTGCACGAAAATTTCAGCATGAGATTGAGGTAGGACAAGTAGGCATTAATGTGCCCATCCCTGTGCCATTGCCTTTCTTCTCGTTTACCGGTTGGCGCGGCAGTTTTTACGGCGATTTACACGCTTATGGTAAGCAGGCCGTTCGATTCTATACTGAAACCAAAACCGTCACGTCGCGTTGGTTTGATGAGGATGTTGTCAGTGGACCAAACCTGACGATTCAATTGAAATAAAGGTCGTTTATCGGAGTGATGTATGGACTTTGAATTGAATGAAGATCAACGAGCATTTGCAGACACCGCGCACCAGTTCGCGCTGGAACAACTCAGTCCAATGGCGGCGGAGTGGGATGAAAAACAGTTCTTCCCTAAAGAGGTGTTACGGCAGGCTGGAGAGCTGGGTTTTTTGAGCCTATATACCCCAGAGGCTCAAGGCGGACTAGGCTTGAGCCGCTTAGATTCGTCAATCGTATTCGAGCAGCTGTCGATGGGCTGTACCTCCACTACCGCATTTATGACCATTCACAATATGGTGAACTGGATGATTGCCAGCTTTGCTAAACCAGAAGTAACAGAACACTTTTGCCCTAAGCTAGTTTCCGGAGAGTGGTTAGGCTCGTACTGTTTGACTGAAGCCAATGCGGGTTCCGACGCTGCTGCGCTGGCTACTTCAGCGACAAAAGTAGAGGGGCAGTATATTCTTAATGGCGCGAAATCGTTTATCTCTGGCGCCGGCGAAACGGACGTATTGCTGGTGATGGCCAGGGGGGCAAAAGGGGTGTCTGCTTTTGTGGTGCCCGCCAATGCAGCAGGTGTTACTTATGGTCGCAAAGAGCCAAAAATGGGTTGGAACAGTCAACCAACACGAGGAATCACCTTCGATAATGTGGCTATACCAGCAAGTTACTTATTAGGCGAAGAGGGGCAAGGGTTTACCTTTGCGATGAAAGGGCTGGATGGTGGTCGTATTAATATTGCTACTTGCTCTGTAGGCACCGCGCAACAAGCGTTGAATCAAGCGATGTTATATGTGCAAGAGCGTAAGCAGTTCGGTAAACCTATCGCTCAATTTCAAGGTCTGCAATTTAAACTGGCCGATATGGTGACGGAACTGGTGGCGGCGAGACAGTTGGTGCGTTACGCCGCACCGAAACTGGATCAGCAAGATCCAGAGGCCAGTGCTTATTGCGCCATGGCCAAACGTTTTGCCACTGATGTCGGTTTTGCCGTTTGTGATCAAGCTCTGCAGTTATATGGCGGTTATGGATACATTAAAGAGTACCCGATGGAACGCTATTTTAGAGATGTTCGAGTACATCAAATCTTGGAAGGCACCAATGAAATAATGCGAGTTATTATTGCTCGTCGGTTATTGGCAGATGGCGCTGAGTTGTTGTAACTACGTAGACACTATTTAAAGGATATTTTGTTATGTCACAGCCAAAACAGAGTGCGATTCAAGTAGTTATTCAAGGGCATGTAGCGGTTATCACCATGAATAATCCTCCCGCTAATACTTGGACAGAGAGTAGTCTTACTCAACTGCAGCAGCAGGTTTGTACGCTTAACCAAAATCGAGATGTCTATGCACTAATCATCACCGGACAAGGCGAGAAATTTTTCTCAGCAGGCGCTGATCTAAACGTGTTTGCCAGTGGCGATAAAACCGTCGCCTTTGATATGGCCCGCAGTTTTTCTCAAGCATTTGAAGCTCTCTCTGGCTTCCGAGGTGTATCTATTGCCGCTATTAATGGTTACGCCATGGGTGGGGGACTAGAAGTGGCATTGGCGTGTGATGTTCGTATTGCCGAGCAGCAAGCAGTGATGGGATTACCAGAAGCGAAAGTGGGACTTCTTCCCTGTGCTGGAGGGACTCAAAATCTAACCTTATTAGTTGGTGAGGGGTGGGCCAAAAAAATCATTTTATGTGGTGAGCGAGTCACCGCAGAGCGAGCACTGCAGATTCGACTGATTGAAGAGGTTGTCCCGCAGGGTGA
>JAESQY010000132.1 GCA_016764915.1 Aliivibrio sp.
TGTATATATGTTAATTTAGTTGTAGGCACTAGCGAAACTAAGGAAGGAACTGCTTATGACTACAACATTTAAAGTACCAACTCAAGGTCGTCTTCAGTCTATATTTTTAGCATTAGGCCCCTATTTAAGAAAACTTAAAACAGAAGAGAACTGTTATTTTTTTGATAGCCTAGGCGTCTGCTTGGATGTTGAGGCGGAACCAGATAAACGAGAGTTCTGGGGCTGGTGGTTTAAACTCACCGTTGAGGAGGGTGGCTGCAGTGCTCACTATAAATTTGGGTTGTATGATCTCGAAGGTGAATGGCAAGCGGTGAAAGTACCCAAAGAGCACCAAGTTGAGCTGCAAACATTGCTGGATGATTTTATTACTAAGTTAGCAGAGTCACTAAAAACCAATTTTAATTTGGATATGACAGTGAAAAAAACTGCTGTTTGACTCTATTAGTTCTAAAATAGCCTGAATTTCTATTTTCCACTTGTTATCTGCTCAGTAGATTGATAAAAACAGTGTTCTGAGCATGTAATTTGGAAAAATGGATTTAGTAATGAGTGGTAAGCAACAAACAATCGTCGTTAAGTTAGGGACCAGCGTACTCACCGGTGGCAGTTTATCGTTAGATAAAGCGCACATGGTCGAGTTGGTTCGTCAGTGTGCTGTTTTAAAACGACAGGGACACAAAATTATTGTTGTCACTTCAGGTGCTATTGCCGCTGGGCGAGAGCATTTAAACTACCCCGAATTACCCAAAACGATGGCCAACAAGCAGCTATTAGCTGCTGTCGGTCAAAGCTGCCTCATTCAAGCTTGGGAGAGTTTGTTTAACCTCTACAACATTCATGTTGGCCAGATGCTGTTAACGCGCGCTGATCTTGATGATCGCGAGCGCTACCTTAACGCCAGAGATATGCTTAACGCGCTGCTAAAGCATGACATTGTTCCTATTGTTAATGAAAATGACGCAGTAGCCACCACTGAGATAAAAGTGGGAGATAACGATAACCTGTCAGCGTTAGTGGGTATTCTTGCGAGTGCGGATAAACTGCTACTGCTAACAGACCAACCTGGTTTATTTACTGCAGATCCTAGAAATAATCCTAATGCAGAGTTAATTCGTGAAGTGCATACTATTGATGAAACGTTGAGAAAAATCGCTGGCGGCAGTGGAACTACACTGGGGACAGGAGGCATGGCAACCAAACTGCAAGCTGCAGATGTAGCAAGACGAGCAGGCATTGAGGTTATTATTGCGTCGGGCAGCTCTGCCAATGTCATTATTGACTGTGTAGATTCTCAATCACACGGAACTCGTTTTTTACCTCTAGAGTGTGCTTTAGAGAGCCGGAAACGTTGGATTCTTGCTGGGCCTCCTCAGGCTGGTGATATTATTATTGATGATGGCGCCGTGAAAGCGGTTCAAGAGCGCGGTAGCAGTCTATTATCGAAAGGGATTACTCAAACTAAAGGCGCTTTTCAGCGGGGGGAAGTGACCCAAATTCTCACTCAGACGGGAGTGTTAGTTGCACGAGGTATTTCAAGGTATTCAAGTGATGATCTTAGTAAAATATTAGGCCTTCACAGCCAAGATATCTATGGCGTTTTAGGTTATGAGCATGGGCCTGCAATCCATAGAGATGATCTGGTATTAATTTAAAAGGAAGTAGTGTGAGCTTATTAGTCATGGGACAAGCAGCAAAACAGGCTGCGTTTGAGTTGTCGACAGTTTCTACAGCACAAAAAAATAGAGCCCTATCAATCATTGCTGATGAATTAGAAAGTAATATGGCGGTTATTTTATCAGCCAATGAGAAAGACATTGATGCAGCCAAAGAGGCAGGGTTACCCGCTGCAATGTTAGATCGCCTGTTGCTTACCGAACAGAGATTGGGTGATATCGCCAATGATGTGCGAAATGTGATCAGTCTTAATGATCCGGTTGGTAGTGAAATCGATAGTAAAATTTTGGAAAATGGTATGGCTCTGTCTCGTCGCCGTGTGCCCATCGGTGTGATTGGGGTTATCTATGAAGCTCGACCAAACGTAACGATAGATATCGCCGCTCTGTGTTTAAAAACAGGTAATGCCAGCATTCTTAGAGGAGGAAAAGAGACCTTTTTCTCTAATATGGAGTTAGTAAAAGTCATTCAGGTTGCTTTAGAGAAAGCGGAGTTACCCGCAGCGTCAGTGCAATACATCGATAAACCTGATCGTGAGTTGGTTTCAGAGCTGCTGCGTTTAGATGATTACGTGGATATGATCATTCCTCGTGGTGGCGCTGGGTTACATAAAATGTGCAAAGAGAACAGTTCGATTCCAGTGATCATTGGCGGCTTTGGTATCAGTCATATTTTCGTGGATGAGAGTGCGGATCTTGAAAAAGCACTGGCCGTAGTTGAAAACTCAAAAGTTCAGCGTCCATCTGCTTGTAATGCATTAGATACTTTGTTGGTACACCAGAGTATTGCTGAAGCGTTTCTTCCTCTGTTGGCTGAAAAGATGAAAGGGCAGGTCTCCTTGATTGCTGAACCTAATGCGTTCGCTATCTTGCAGGGCTGCAATGCGGCGGATTTATCTGCAGCGAAGGAAGGCGACTTCGATACGGAGTGGTTAAGTTATACACTAGGTGTGAAAGTGGTGGCGGATGTTAAAGAAGCAGCTGCGCACATGCAAACGCACAACGCCAGTCACTCCGATGCAATCATGACTAACGATATTCAGTCTGCGGAGTTTTTCATTAATTCAGCTGGGTCTGCAGCAGTATATGTTAATGCCTCGACACGCTTTACCGATGGTGCGCAGTTTGGTTTAGGTGCAGAGGTGGCAGTCTCTACTCAAAAACTTCATGCAAGAGGCCCTATGGGTTTAGAGGAGCTAACAAGTTACAAATGGGTAGGTAAGGCTAATTATCTGATTAGACCGTAGTACAGGCTGGAAATAGGCAAAAAAAGAGCCAGACTTCTGTCTGGCTCTTCTATTTTATGAGTATTTATTTTAGCAACAATAGTTACTTAATCTCTTTACCTTGCGCTTGCATGTCTGCGTGGTAAGAAGAGCGTACAAATGGGCCACAAGCAGCGTGAGTAAAGCCTAACTCTAAGGCGATTACCTTTAACGCATCAAACTCTTCTGGCGGAACATAACGCTCAACGGGTAAGTGGTGACGACTTGGCGCTAAATATTGGCCAAGAGTTAACATAGTCACACCATGTTCGCGAAGATCTTTAAGAACCTCGACAATCTCCTCTTTGGTTTCACCTAGTCCCATCATTACGCCTGATTTAGTCGGAATCTCAGGGTGCTGCTGTTTGAATTTCTGAAGTAGCTGTAGAGACCATTTATAGTTCGCCCCTGGGCGTGCTTTACGATACAGACGTGGTGCAGTTTCAAGGTTGTGATTAAAGACATCCGGTGGGTTATCTTTTAATAAGTCCAGCGCAACATCCATACGACCACGGAAATCAGGGACCAAGGTTTCGATATGAATTTCAGGGTTTAATGCTTTAATTTCACGATTACAGTCAGCAAAATGTTGAGCTCCGCCATCACGTAAATCGTCGCGATCGACAGAAGTGATAACCACATATTTCAGCTTCATATCTCTGATGGTTTGAGCCAGTTTCTTAGGCTCTTGTGCATCAGGGGTATTTGGACGACCATGTGCCACATCACAGAATGGGCAACGGCGGGTACAGATAGCGCCTAAAATCATGAAGGTCGCCGTACCGTGATTGAAACACTCAGCAAGGTTAGGGCAAGATGCTTCTTCACATACAGAGTTAAGATTGTTTTTACGCAGCGCAGACTTAATCTCTTGAATACGTTTACTATCAGCAGGCAGTTTGATTTTCATCCAACTGGGTTTGCGTAAAACATCTTTTTTCTCGGTCACTACATTCTTGATCGGAATAAGAGCCATTTTGTCGGCGTCACGGTATTTGACCCCTTTTTCCATCTGTATCGGTTTACTCATGATTAATCTCTACCTGTAACGTCGCTATCCATTTCATATTGAACGGTTTGATAGTCCAATAATGTCGCTAATTCTTGAATGATCACCGGTTCAACATCGCAGAGTTGATCGGGTCCACCTTGAGTGCTGACTTGGGTCATTTCCATTCCTGCATATCCACACGGGTTAATTTGCAAAAATGGGCTTAAATCCATGTTGATGTTTAACGCTAAGCCGTGAAAAGAACACCCTTTTCTAATTCTTAAACCTAAAGAGCAGATCTTTTTGTTATCGACATACACACCTGGTGCATCAGGTCGAGCTGTCGATGTGATATCAAATGTGGCTAATGTGTTGATCACCGTATTTTCGATATGTGTGACTAAATCTCGAACACCTAGTTTTTTCCGGCGAAGATCTATCATCACATAAGCGACTAACTGACCGGGGCCGTGGTAGGTCACTTGACCACCACGATCACTTTTTACAATAGGTATATTACTCGATTGAAGAATATGCTCAGCTTTACCCGCTTGACCTTGAGTAAAAACAGGGTTGTGCTCAACTAACCATATTTCATCGAGGGTATTGCTATCTCGGCTATTGGTAAAGTCGTGCATTTCTTGCCATACGGGTTGATAATCTTGACGACCTAAATGCTTTATTCTTAGTGTTGTTGTCACGGCGATTACCTGTAATTAGAGCACCATACGTACAATATCGATCTCACCCAGCTCTTTGTATAAAATATCAACCTGCTCAATTGAGGTTGCTGTGATGGTCACCGATACAGCGTGATAGGTTCCTTTTCCACTTGGTCTAACTGTCGGGCTATAGTCTCCAGGAGCATGTCGCTGTATGACAGCTAAAATCAGTTCAGGGAGCTCAGGCTTTGCATAACCCATTACTTTGTATGAAAGCTGACACGGAAACTCTAATAAATCTTTGAGTTTGGCTTGCTCTGTCATGGTTTACTCCAAGTGTTTACAAATAATCTAAAACTTTGGTGGGGATAATACTGGTTGATGGTCATGTTGACAAGATCAAAAAAGGCGGTGATTAACCGCCTAATAGGTATTCAATGATTTACAGTGAGTACACAGTCAATACTATTTGAACCAACCTTGAATCATTAATACAATGTAATCAATCATACGACTGAAAAAGCCACCCTCTTCAACATCATTGAGTGCAAGTAATGGGTATTCAGCAATGTCTTTACCATCAACTTGATAGAAGAGTTTACCAACTACTTCTCCTTTGCTAAGAGGTGCAGAAAGCTCTTTTTCTAGAATAAAACTGGCTTTTAGTTTCTTAGCTTGACCACGAGGTAGCGTAACAAAAGTATCTTCCGCTACACCCAGATTCACTTCGTCAGTTTTACCCATCCAGATCTTTTCCGTGACAAAGGTTTCATTGGCTTTATGTGGAGAAACTGTTTCAAAGAAGCGAAAACCATAGTTAAGTAATTTCTTGCTTTCGGCTTTACGAGAGTTACCGCTTTTCGTGCCCATGACAACACTGACTAAACGCATTTTGCCTTCGGTAGCAGAGCTTACTAGACTAAAACCGGCTTTATCAGTATGTCCTGTTTTTATGCCATCAACGTTCATGCTCTTATCCCACAATAGACCATTTCGGTTGTATTGGGTGATACCGTTGTAAGTATAGGATTTTTCAGAGTAGACGCGATACTCCTCTGGAACATCACGAATAAGGGCTTGAGCAAGCAGCGCCATATCACGCGGTGTGGTGAAGAGGTTATTGTTATCTAGGCCGTGAACATTAGCAAAATGGGTGTCATTCATACCAATTTTTTTAGCCCATGCATTCATTAAATCAACAAAAGCATCTTCAGATCCTGCAACATGTTCAGCCATAGCAACACAGGCATCATTACCTGATTGGATTATGATACCTTTATTCAATTCTCGAACTTTAACCGTTGTGCCTACTTCTATGAACATTTTTGAAGAACCAGGGAAGTTCTTTGCCCAAGCATTCTTACTGATAACAACATCATCATCTAATGATATGTTGCCACTTTCTAATTCTTGACCAATGACATAACTGGTCATCATTTTGGTTAAACTTGCAGGGTGAAGGCGTTTGTCGATATTAGATTCTGCAATAATTTCCCCAGAGTTAAAGTCCATTAACACAAACCCTTTTGCCGCAATAGACGGTGCATTAGGTACAACTGTGGGTGCTGATATTACAAAGCTCGAAGAGAGCATCAAGGTTGTTAATATCAGAGCTTTACACTGCTTTAAAGAAATTTTCATGATGGTAATAACTTACACTCAATTGGTATTGTGAATTATCGTCATCATAACAGAGTTCATCAATAGATTCACATGACAGCGATGACGTTCGAGTTTTAAGAGTATTTGGTAATAAATGAGGTCTACTCAGATTTGTTCAGTTGCTTCTCTTGACTGATAAAGGCTGTTTTGTAACTTGTAGATCTCACTTTTTTTAACAGTTTAGTGGCTTGTTCGTGTTCAATAAAAGGGCCTAACCGAATTCTGAAAATAGAATTCACTTCCTTAATATCAGTAGGTGCTAAAAAAGTTTGACCTAAGTTCTTAGCTAAAGTTCGTGAAGATTCAATATTTTTTCCAGCGGCAACCTGAATGTAATAGTAATCGGGAAACGGGGGCAACCAGTCTTCGACGTTGTCCGGTTTCTTGACCGTAATTACCTCAATTTTCACTTTTGCGGTACCAGTTTGTAATACACCCAATTTAGAAGCCGCAGCATAGCTTAAATCGGTGATGCGACCTTGATGAAAAGGACCGCGATCATTGACTCTGACTATCGCTACTTTGCCATTATCTTGATTGGTCACTTTAATGTAGCTTGGGATTGGCAATGTTTTATGAGCGGCAGTCATTTTGTACATGTCATAAACTTCACCATTGGAAGTGGCGTGGCCGTGAAACTTCCTGCCATACCAAGAGGTTACCCCTTCCTCAGTAAATCCTTTTGGTTTCTTTTCAATGGTATAATCAATACCTCGTAATCGATAATCTTTATTGCCATATAAGCTTTTTTGCTCGTAAATCGGCACGGCATCTTCCGTGGTGAATTTTGGGACATCAGTATGTTCAGGTGCGATATCATGCTTTAAACTGTAGCGGCCCGCATTGGGATCATCATTATTATTTACCGGTGTCGTTGTGCCACATGCAGTAAGCATAAAGGTGATTATAATGAGCAATAAACGCATTAATTTGCCTTAGATAACATTTTTTTGTGGGTATGAATGGACATTAGAATACCAAATCCTGCCATGAGGGTAACCATGGAGGTGCCACCATAACTGATCAGCGGCAAAGGTACACCTACCACAGGCAAGATTCCGCTTACCATTCCAATATTTACGAAAACATAGACAAAAAAGCTTAATACAATACTGCCCGCCATCATTCGGCCAAAGGCTGTTTGAGCTTGACTGGCTAAAATGAGACCACGGCAGATGATAAATAGGTATAAAGCAAGTAACATTGTGACCCCAATAAGACCCCACTCTTCAGCAATGACGGCAAAAATAAAATCAGTATGTCTTTCTGGAATAAACTCAAGTTGAGATTGAGTGCCGTGTAACCAGCCTTTACCCAGCAACCCTCCAGAACCAATAGCAATCTTAGACTGAATAATGTGATAACCAGCACCGAGAGGGTCAGATTCTGGATCAAAAAGAGTTTTTACGCGAATCTTTTGATAATCGCGCATTAAAAAAAACCATAGGATCGGAATAAATCCACCAACGGCAACTGCAGAAAAGCTAATTATTTTCCAACTGATGCCAGCCAAGAATATAACAAAAACACCAGAGGCGGCGATCAGTATGGAGGTACCAAGATCCGGCTGCTTTGCAATTAAAATGGTTGGGATAAAGACCATAATAAGAGCGGCAAACAGCGTTTTTAAAGTCGGAGGAAGCGGTTTAGAACCAATATAATGGGCAACCATTAATGGCACTGCAAGTTTAAGTAACTCAGAGGGCTGAAAGCGGATGAAACCTAAATTTAACCAACGCTGTGCTCCTTTTGATGACTCACCAAAAAACAGTACGCCCAATAGTAATATGATGCCGATAAAAAACAGATATGGAGCGGCTCCTTCGTAGGTTTTAGGAGGGATTTGAGCCAAAATTAGCATAACGACTAATGCAATACCGATGCGCATCACTTGTCGGTCAATCATTGCCCAGTTCTGTCCACTGGCGCTATACATAATGATTAAACCAAAGCCCATCAAACATAAGAGACCAAGAAGTAGAGGAAGATCTATATGGATTCGCTCGAAAAATGATTTACCACTGTTTACGCTGTGATCAATTCTCATTGCTTACTCTCATTGTCGGTCTCTTTTTTCAGTAATATATGGTCAAATATTTTACGAGCAATTGGAGCTCCTTGACTTGAGCCGCCCCCTGCATTTTCCAGTACGATGGAAAAGACAGCCTTCGGATTTTTTACTGGAGCAAAGGAGGTATAAAGTGCGTGATCACGAAGGTGTTCTGCGAGATCTTCTGCGTTGTACTCTTGATCTTCTTTTAAACCAAAGACCTGTGCCGTACCTGATTTCCCTGCTGAGATATAAGGGGTTCCATAAAATGCCCGACGCGCAGTTCCTTTTTTACCATGGTTTACTAATGTCATGCCCTCTATAGCTAGGTTCCAATATTTTTCTTTGACGCCATCAATAGAAGGGTAAGCTTCTGGTGGAACGACAGTTTCAATGCCTTGGTCATTAAAGCTTAGGAGCAAATGTGGTGCAATGACTTTACCGTGGTTAGCAAGAACCGATGTGGCTTTGGCTAATTGCATCGGGGTGGCAGTCCAGTAGCCTTGTCCAATACCTACTGGAATGGTATCACCTTGATACCATGGTGTCTGATGACGACTCATTTTCCATTCCCTAGTGGGCATATTCGCTTTGCTCTCTTCTCTGATATCCAGTCCTGTATAATCTCCAAAACCGAATTTCATCATCCAAGTTGATATTCTATCGATGCCCATATCAAACGCAATTTGATAGAAAAAAGTATCAACAGACTCCTCAATAGACTGTTTTAAATTGACTCGGCCATGTCCCCAACGTAACCAGTCTCTGTAGGGTTTGGTTTTTGAATTTGGTATTTGCCAATATCCAGGGTCGTTTCTAGTGGTATACGGCGTAACTACCCCTTCTTGCAGTGCAGCGACGGCCATAAATGGTTTTATGGTTGATGCCGGAGGGTAAATACCAAGTGTCGCTCTATTAACCAGTGGTCGATCTGGATCCTCTAACAGCGCGTTATAGGCTTTAGTTGATATTCCGTGAACAAAGAGATTGGGATCGTAGCTTGGGCTGGATACCATCACTAGAACACCATTATCTTTAGGGTCTAAGATGACAGCTGCGCCACGGCGTTTGTTCATCTGTTTTTCGACAAAGAGTTGCAGGGTAATATCTAAGCTTAGTGTTAGGTCTTTACCCGGTATTGGCGGAACATATTTCAGAGTACGAATCACTCTACCACGGCTATTCACCTCAACCTCTTGATAGCCGGTCGTGCCGTGTAATTCATCTTCATAGAAGCGTTCAATACCGAGTTTCCCAATATCATAGGTGGCTTGGTAATTTCCATATTTATCTTCTCGTTCTAAACGAGCAATATCTCTATCATTAATTTTTGATACATAACCAAGAACGTGTGTTAATGAAGCGCTATATGGGTAGTAGCGTTTTAAATAAGCTTTTATCTCAACACCGGGGAACTCATGTTGATTAACTGAAAATATGGCTACTTGCTGTTCGTTAATCTGTGTCAATAGCGGCACAGATTTGAAGCGACGAGAGTATTTTCGTTCACGATTAAAATTGGCAATATTCTGGTCGGTAATGGTTAGGTATTTGCGCAGTTGAACGATTGTTTCATCAATGTTCTTGATTTTTTCTGGCGTTACTTCTAAGTTAAAAACTGGACGATTTTCTGCCAATATGATGCCATTTCGGTCGTAAATTAAACCGCGATTAGGCGAGATAGGCACAACTTTAATGCGATTGTCATTAGAGCGGGTTTTGTAATTTTGAAAATTGTTAATTTGAATATTATAAAGGTTGGTTAATAGCACTGCAATCAGGACAATAATACCGAAAAATGAGACGATTGCGCGTCGGACAAACAGTCTGGATTCTGCTTTAAAATCGCGAATTTGAATGCGCTTTTGTCTCATCAGCTACTATTCTCGATGATAAGGGTGGTTAGCGGTAACACTCCAAGCTCGGTATAAGCTTTCAGCCATAACAACTCGAACCATTGGGTGGGGAAGGGTAAGTGGCGACAATGACCAGCTTTGATTGGCAATTGCTTTACAGGCAGGAGATAACCCCTCTGGTCCTCCAATTAAAATGGACACATCTCTGCCATCGAGTTTCCAGCTGTCCAATTGTTGCGCTAACTGTCCTGTATCCCAGCGTTTCCCCGGAATATCTAAGGTCACAATTCGATTTCCTTTTGGAACTGCAGCCAGCATGGCCTCTCCCTCTTTTTGAAGGATTCGAGCAATATCCGCATTTTTTCCTCTTTTGCCAGCAGGAATTTCAATGAGCTCTAATGGCATATCTTTAGGGAATCGGCGGCTATACTCTTTATAGCCGTCCTCAACCCATTTCGGCATTTTATTACCGACAGCTATCAGTTGTAATTTCACTGACTAGCCCCACAGTTTCTCTAACTGGTAGATATTGCGATATTCTTCTTGCATGACGTGAACCATGACTTCACCCATGTCGAGTACGACCCATTCGCCCTCTTTTTCACCGTCCATGCCATAAGGGGCGATGCCCGTTTTCTTTGCTTCCATCGCGACATTCGTTGCAATTGAAGCAACATGGCGTTTTGATGTTCCAGTGCAGATAATGAGAAAATCAGTTAATGGGGATTTTCCTCTAACATCGAGAGATACGATGTTTTCTGCTTTCATATCGTCAACTTTGTCCATGATGAAGCTATGTAGGTCTTGATGTTGCAAAGTGGTCACCTTTAAAATTGTTACAGTAAAAATTTGTTTAGATTAGGAAGTATATCACGGCTTTTGGTTACGACACTAAATGTGATGCAGTCGATCATATGGTGATTGCTTGGATACTGCACATATCGATGCAAAGCTGACCAAATAAAGGCCAGGTATCGTTACCAAATTCACTTTTCGATTTTATTTCAATCTGAGTGAGCAGCAAAATAAGCTGTTGTAATCGTCTTGTCGATAATCTCTGAAGTGCTGACTGATAAAATTCGCGTTTATTCTGCCATATTCGATATTTATCGAAGGCTTGTTGTTGAGAAAGTCCAATAGAGAACTCTTCGTGTAATTTGAGTAACTGAAAAAGATCTTTTTGAATCGTGCGTAATAAAATGATCAATTCCACACCTTCCGCTTCAAGTTGTCTCACTATTCTCTGAGCGCGTTTGGCTTTTCCTGCTAGAAGAGCATCAGTGAGTTGAAAAGGAGTGAAGTGATTATTTCTATTCAGAGCCGCTTCAATTCGCAGTAGAGTTAATTTTCCATCTGGGTAGAGCAGAGCCAATTTCTCAAGACTCTGAGCAAGTGCTAACAAATTGCCTTCATGCCATTGAGCCAGTATTTGAATCGCTTCTGGATCTGGTATTAATTTTAACTTGTGGCATCGATTCTGAATGAATCGAGGCAAGTGTTGATTATCTGGTGTATTACAAGGCACAAAAATACCGTTTTGGCTGCTTTTTTTAAACCATTGTGTGTTCTCTTGAGCTTTAGTGACTCTAGGCCCAATTAAGATCAAAATGAGGTCATTATGCAGTAACGGTATTAATGCTTTTAACTGATTTGCGTTGGCTGCAGATAAACCTGAATCAGGAACTTCTAACTCAATGATCTGTCTCGATGAGAAAAGACTCAGCGCTTGACAGCAATCTATGATCAGATTCCAATCTATCTGTTTATCTAAGGTAAAGGTGTACTTCTCTTCAAATCCTTGTCGAAAAGCACATTTTCTAATTTGATCTTGAGCCTCGAGTTTTAGCAGAGGCTCATTACCAAAAAGCAGATAGGATTGATGCAGGTTTTTATTTAATTGTGGTAACAACTGTTCAGGGAAAATACGCATTAATTAGATGGAACCGGTTCAAGAGCTGTGCTCTTTTCATCGACAAGACTCGTTGCTTTTAATCGAGCCATTTGACGTAGAATTTGTCTTGAAGCTTGCTCTCGCATCTCATCTTCGATCATGTCTCTTTCCACTGATTTTGCTAACGCTGTTTTGGGGTTATCAAGATAGCTTCGTGTCACTGTTGTTGTAAATTCTCGGCTCTCTTTGTTCGGGATAACGACCCGATAGCTTGCATTAAATGTTAGCTCTTTTTCGGCTGCGCGACTGTTTTGGTATAGGGATAGTGTACGTTCACCAACACTTTCACTGATCAGGTGAAGATTAGCAGTATTAGCTGAAGGGGGCACTTCAACCAGACCATTCATACGCAGCTGTTTTTGCACTTCACGCGTAAACCGACTGTATTGATCGTAACTGGTGAGTGACATCTCATTGACATCATCAGGCAGCAGATAAGTGCCGCGCATATGAAATCCGCACGAGGCGGTAGTCATCACGACTACCGCTACGAGCAGGGTACGGAGTGCTGTTTTTAAAGAAAACATGCTATTTACCGGATCCTCTTTTTAGTTTGCTACGATATTGAGTAGTTTACCTGGAACATAAATAACCTTACGAACGGTTAAACTATCAGTAAACTTGGTCACGTGCTCATCATTAAGTGCTAAGGCTTCAATTTGTTCTTTTGATATGTCAGCAGCAACGGTTAATTTTGCACGAAGTTTGCCGTTAACTTGAACAATGATCAGTTTTTCATCTTCAATTAACGCTTTTTCGTCAGCGATAGGCCATACCGCACTGTCCATATCTGATTCACCTAATGCTTCCCACATCTCAAAACAAACGTGTGGCGTCATTGGGTAAAGCATAGGAATAATGGCTTTTAGTGCTTCATCAAGCAGAGCACGATCCTGAGCTGACTCTTGAGGGGCTTTAGTCAGCTTATTCATCAACTCCATGATGGCAGCAATCGCGGTATTGAACGTTTGACGACGACCGATGTCATCGCTGACTTTAGCAATAGTCTTGTGCACATCACGACGCAGGGATTTTTGACCAGCATTAAGTGAAGCGCTATCAAGTGCTTCAGTAGCACCTTTAGAAGTATGAGTTTGAACCAGCTTCCATACACGTTTTAGGAAGCGGTTAGCTCCTTCTACGCCAGACTCTTGCCACTCTAATGTCATATCTGCAGGCGCGGCAAACATCATAAATAGACGAACTGTATCTGCGCCGTATTTGTCTACCATCTCTTGCGGGTCAATGCCGTTATTTTTTGATTTTGACATTTTGATCATGCCAGTGTGTATGACTTGGTTGCCTCCATTATCTACAGCTGAGGATATGCGACCTTTTTCGTCACGTTCAATGGTTACATCAACCGGTGATACCCACACTTTTGTGCCTTTGGCATTTTCGTAATAGAACGCATCAGATAACACCATGCCTTGGCACAGTAATTTTTTGAATGGTTCGTCACTGTCAACCATACCTTCATCACGCAGCAGTTTATGGAAGAAACGTGCATATAGAAGGTGCATACAGGCGTGCTCAATACCACCTACATACTGATCAACGGGTAGCCAATGGTTAGCGGCATCTTTGTTTAGCATCTCGTCAGCTTGTGGTGAGCAGTAACGTGCGTAGTACCAAGATGACTCCATGAAAGTATCAAAGGTGTCAGTTTCAAGCAGAGCAGGTTGACCGTTGTATGTGGTTTTTGCCCACTCTTTATCGGCTTTAATTGGGCTGGTTACTCCATCCATCACGACATCTTCAGGCAGAAGAACAGGCAGTTGATCCGCAGGAACCGTGTGTAACTCACCATCTTCGGTGGTCAGCATTGGGATTGGAGCTCCCCAGTAGCGCTGGCGAGAGACACCCCAGTCACGCAGACGGAAATTAACCGTTTTTTTGCCTTTTCCATTCGCTTCTAACGTTGCAGCGATGGCATCAAATGCGGCTTGGAATTCTAACCCGTCAAATTCACCAGAGGCAAACAGTACGCCTTTTTCGGTAAACGCTTCAGTAGATACATCCACATCGCTACCGTCAGCTGGCTTGATGACAGGAACAATGTCTAGGCCATATTTATTGGCGAACTCAAAGTCACGTTGATCATGCGCAGGAACAGCCATTACCGCGCCTGTGCCATAATCCATTAATACAAAGTTGGCGACAAAGATAGGCACTTGGCGACCATTCAATGGATGCGTTGCATAAAGGCCTGTTGCCATGCCTTTTTTCTCCATCGTTGCTAATTCAGCTTCAGTAAAGTTGGTGTTTTTGCAATCATGATTAAAATCGGCCAGCTCAGGGTTCTCTTGCGCTGCTAGCGTAGCCAGAGGGTGACCCGCGGCGATAGCAACATAAGTGACACCCATTAAAGTATCAGGACGAGTGGTATAGACATCAAGTGGAGACGCTTGACCTTCAACGTCAAATGAGAGTTCAACGCCTTCTGAGCGTCCAATCCAATTGCGTTGCATGGTTTTTACTTGCTCAGGCCAACCGTCTAGATTATCGATATCACGCAGCAGTTCATCAGCATACTGAGTAATACGGATATACCATTGAGGGATCTCTTTTTGCACTACTGGCGTATCGCAACGCCAACAGCAGCCATCTTCAACTTGTTCGTTAGCCAGTACGGTTTGATCGTTCGGACACCAGTTGACAGAAGAGGTACGTTTATAAACTAAACCTTTGTTGTATAATTTAGTAAAGAACTCTTGTTCCCAACGATAATACTCAGGTGTGCAGGTAGCGATTTCACGCTCCCAATCAAAGGCAAAACCCAA
>JAESQY010000133.1 GCA_016764915.1 Aliivibrio sp.
CCGTTATACACACCAGAGTGTGGCGAATGTAAATTCTGCTTGTCAGGTAAAACCAATCTTTGTCAGAAAATTCGTGAAACTCAAGGTAAAGGTTTGATGCCAGACGGCACGACCCGCTTTTATAAAGACGGTCAGCCAATTTTCCATTACATGGGTTGTTCAACGTTCTCTGAATACACGGTTCTTCCTGAGATCTCACTGGCAAAAGTCAGCAAAGAAGCACCATTAGAAGAAATTTGTCTACTCGGTTGCGGCGTAACCACAGGCATGGGCGCAGTACTCAATACAGCAAAAGTAGAGAAAGGCGATAACGTTGCTATCTTTGGTCTTGGCGGTATCGGTCTGTCAGCGATTATTGGCGCGAAAATGGCGGGCGCAAACCGTATCATTGGTATCGATATTAACGAAAGCAAGTTCGAGCTGGCGAAACAGCTAGGCGCGACAGATTGCATCAACCCGAAAGATTACGACAAGCCAATTCAAGATGTGATTGTTGAGATGACCGATGGCGGTGTTGAGTACTCGTTTGAGTGTATCGGCAACGTAGATGTGATGCGTTCAGCGCTTGAGTGCTGTCACAAAGGTTGGGGCGAGTCTGTTGTGATTGGCGTAGCTGGTGCAGGTCAAGAGATCTCAACCCGTCCATTCCAGCTAGTGACTGGTCGTGTATGGCGTGGTTCTGCATTCGGTGGCGTAAAAGGCCGTTCTGAGCTTCCAGCAATTGTTGAGCGTTACATGGCAGGCGAATTTGCTCTGAATGACTTCATCACCCACACTATGGGCCTTGAAGACATCAACAAATCGTTTGATTTGATGCACAGTGGCGAAAGTATCCGTATTGTTATTCACTTTGATAAGTAACGGTATTGCTTTATAAATGAATAAGACTGAATTGCATCACAAGACGCCGTAAATCCATCCATGGAGGCTTGACCATAGCGTCCATGCTATGGACACTTGTTCAAGCAATTCGGTCTTAATCAAACGTCATCAGATAACAGTCAGCGCCATTAACTTTTCGGCGCTTTTCTATTTTTACGGGAAACCAACATGAATGTAGAGAACATCAGCCAAGCAAAAGTGGCTGGCGGTTGGCACAAACAGTATAGCCACCCATCCCCGACCCTAAATTGCGAGATGCGCTTTGCCATCTTTCTGCCCCCACAAGCGAGCAGCACCAACAGAGTCCCGGTGATCTATTGGCTCTCGGGCTTAACTTGCAGTGATGAAAACTTCATGCAAAAAGCCGGCGCATTCAAAATGGCGGCAGAGTTAGGCGTTGCGATTGTGGCACCAGATACCAGCCCACGTGGCGACGGTGTCCCGGATGACGCAGAAGGCGCCTACGATTTTGGTTTGGGTGCTGGTTTTTACTTAAACGCCACGCAAGCTCCGTGGAATCGTCATTATCAGATGTATGACTATGTGGTGAATGAGCTGCCAAACTTGATAGAAGCACACTTCCCTGTCTCTGATAAACGAGCTATTTCAGGACACAGCATGGGCGGGCATGGCGCGTTAACTATCGCCATGAAAAATGCAGACCGCTACAGCTCGGTCTCTGCGTTCAGTCCTATCAGCAACCCAATAAACTGCCCTTGGGGTAAAAAAGCGTTGGGCAACTATTTGGGCGATGATGTGCAAGATTGGAAAGCGTATGACGCCTCTGAACTGCTCAAAGCATCAAGCTTCAAGCTGCCGATATTAGTCGATCAAGGTGACGCGGATAATTTCTTAGAAGAGCAGCTTCACCCACAAGCGTTGGTAGATGCGGCGTCCATTTCAGGTGCAAACCTAGAGTTAAGAATGCAACCGGGTTACGACCACAGCTACTTCTTTATCTCCAGCTTTATTGAAGATCATTTGAAGTTTCATGCTAAATGGTTTTAGTGGGGGTTTGTTTTAATAAGAGTTGAATGGAAATGGCCTGCTGTGAGAGCAGGCTTTTTTTAGTCAAACAGGAGTATTTAACTCGAATATAAGGTGAAACTAATTCTTATGGATAGTTAAGTATTTACTCCAGCACTCTTTTGTTGAGTTATTGTAAGTCACTGACACTAACATTCCAGTAGTTAAACCAGTTAAAGCAACTGAAAGTGCTTGCTTAACAGCTGAGATCTTAACTCCAATTTGATTTGCATAATAATAAACCGAGTTGGTTCCATTATAATGACAGCTTGGACTCACCTCTTTATCAAAAAATATAATAAATGCATCACCATTAGTAGTCATGATTTTTGTTATTTGCATTGGCTCACTTGTAACATCAGCTGAGAATGATGGTGCAGAAAAAATAGATAACACTAAAAATAGTATTGATAAAAACTTCATGATTAATCCTTCGATTTATTTCACTAAACGGATGTAGTCGCCTGCAGCACCGTGAAATATTTCTCCTGACTTAACGCCACATTTTTCATGATATGCATGCCAACCACCTGTAGCCCTTACCTCAACTATCAAGTTTTGCGAATAAGCCATCATAAGAACTGAGGATGATATGCTGTTGTCAAGATCGGAATTAGTAGTACCGTAATTATCAGCCCAAGTAGCAAACCATTTATCAGCTATTTTAAACTGTAAAACACGAATCCATTGGTTTCCACTTTGCTGGCCTGTTCCACATATTTGAATCTCTTTAATGGTTCCTTTTGCATCAACTGCTGAAGAAAGTGGTGAAAAGAATACGGTGAATAGAAAGGAGGTTGTTATTAATAGTTTTTTCATTTTAAGTCCTTTTAAGTTAATAACTATTTTAATCAGAGAGCACTTCGACTCCATGCACATTAAGTCCATACGTTGCACGACAAGCACCATCTATAAGCAACATGATTTTTTTATTTGAGGCTTGAGCAGTAACTGCTATTGAATACGTTCTTGCTGGCCAATCTCGCTCTGAAGCAGAGCCTCGGTATGTTACTTTTCTTTCGGTATCAGTAACTCCACAGCCTGTATTCATCTCTTCATTGACGTGAATAACAGCATTTGGCGCTCCATCCCAAAAAAAAGCTGATTTTTTAACTGTGAATGGACCGTACCATTTTTGGTTAGAAGAACTATGCGTAATAGCTTGAGTGGGGAGTGTAATTAAAAATGCGACGAGTAAAACTATTAACCTTTTCATATTTATCACCATTACTCTCTTGATAGCTGGATGTAGTCGCCAGCCTCACCATAAAAAACATTCCCTGTTTCATTTCCACATTTAGTAAACTCACCACTCCATTTCCTTGTAAAGTTAACTTCAACAACTTCTTTTTGAGCATATGCCATTAAAACTAATGATGTGGTTTGGCTGTTATCATAATCTGTCGATCCTGCACTATAGTTATAATCAGCATAAGTTCCAAACCATTTTCCATTCACCTTAAACTGTAATGTTCGTATCCAACCATTTGAACTTGTATTCCCTGTTCCGCACATTCTAAGAACATCAACCGTCCCTTTTTCATATCCAGCGTAGGCTGAACTGGCAAGTAACATAAATAGTAGGCAAATTATTCCCTTCATCTTAAATCCTTGTGAATAAATAAGTAACAACCCTAAACTTTATTTTATTAATTTCTAGATATCTGAATATAATCACCTGCATTGTTATAAACGGAAAAGCCACTGCTCACCCCACATTTATTATGATATTTATCCCAAACATCAGTTGCATTAACTTCAATTACTTTCCCTTGAGAGAATGCCATGAATAGTAAAGATGTTGTCTGACTATTATCATGGTCAGTCGAACCAGCTCCGTATGAATAATCAGCATATGTACCAAACCACTTACCCGAAACTTGAAACTGAATTGTTCGAATCCATCCCGCTTGGCCTGTACTACACATTTTTATTTGATCAATCGTCCCTTTTGCATACTCAGCATTAACGGTAGTGGCAAATAGCATTAATAGTAAAAATCCGATCTTTTTCATCTTTATTTCCTTTGAAGTGAAACTGTATTGATAATTAAAATATTGTTAAATGTCTCATTTTACAAAACCCACTAACTTTATAAGAATCATCCCAAGCAACTGAAACTTCTTTATTTTGTGCTTGTGCTGATAACAGTATCGATACCGACCTATGATCATCAGGATCGACCCTAAACAATATTAAACCTGGAGTACCATCGCCATCATTACCACTTCTTGTTGCACACGCTCCAGCAGACCCTATCTGGCAGGATAGTTGTCACTGTTAAAATTTAACCAGTTTAGGGCGGTAACAGAGAATAAACATATGGCTCGTTACTCACAGGAAAGAAAAGAAGCAATATTAAAAAAGTTACTCCCCCCACA
>JAESQY010000134.1 GCA_016764915.1 Aliivibrio sp.
GTAACGGGTAACGGCACAAAGTCAATGGCAATGCAAGATAGGTAAAGTCATTGAACACCTTGAACAAACTGAAAAACTGAAAACCTGTAAAGCCATTGCTGATGCGTTAAACAAACGAGGTTTAGAAACAGCCAGAGGGGGTCAATTTTCAGTACCCATTGTAAGTCGCATAAGGAGGAATACTCATGGTTAGTATCGGCAGCATCATTATCGTAGCGGCAGTATTGCTATTAGTTGGACCAAAGAAGATGCAGCAGGCAGTAGTGGCAGCATTGTTACTGTATTGCTTTCCCAAACAAGCAGCGTTAGCACTGGTTATAGCAGGTGCAGCTTACTACTACACACATAAATCCAAACGTAAATAAGGAGAGCATATTATGACTATCCGTAATATGGAGGAGGTAGAAGCACGTCTGGAGCAAGCGGTAGTTATGCTTAAAGTAGATGATATTTTATCGCCACAAGAGTATTATGATTTACATGAGCAAGCCGCAATAGCCATGCTGGACAGTGAGTTTGATGATTTTCCTGAGGGTGAGCTAGAATCTTACTTAATGGCCTATTTGGAACGGAAAAGAGGTGAATTGGGGTGAATTTCATCTGACTGGCATTGTTGTAAAAAACTGAAATTCTGACAAACTGAGTCAGGCCAACAAATGCTGGCAGGTTTTCAGGATTTCAGGTTTTTACTTTTTATCCAACTACAAACAATTACTTCAATTAGGATATAACATGAAAAACAAGGCTAGCAAGCCATATATAGACGATGAATCTCTAAATTTTCAACAAGCCATTGCTAACTTAGTGAATTCTAATTTTAGGGGAGCAGCAACCACCGCTGAAATTCTTGAATGTAATCTAGACGAACTAGAAAAATTAGATACACATGGTTTTACAACTCAACAAAATAAATACCTTCAGCTAGCTATCAAGATCGCTGAAAATCGATTTCAACTAGCAATTGATCTTGGTGAACTACTTACCATGGCGATGAATGATAAAAATAAAATAGGTGATATTAGCACTATTGAAAGCTTTATTGATGATACAGGGGAAATTAGGCTAATAACTGAAAGTGTTGATAATTGGTCAGATGAATTACTTTTAGCTAGTGCTAAACCAAAACGTAATGATAAATGTGACTTTTACTGTGACGTTGAATCTCTTCCTAGCCCTGCAGAGAATGTAAAAATAGCGCTCGCCTCCGCTCTTGAACTCCTTGCTAAACAGGAAGCTGACGGAGAAAAATGTGTCCCAAAAATATCTACATTAGCTACAAAACTGAAATCGAGTATGTATGGACAAAAATATGATAACTTGCGTACGTTATTTAAAAATTCGTTACAAATAAAAAAATCATACTTTAACACGTTGAAATAATTTACCACCTATTTGCCAGCGACAAAAAATATAATATTTAGTTTAATCTAGCCTTATTTTAATACGGAGTTATAGGTAAATTAAATGAATGAACAACCACAGAGTAACACATATCTCAACGCAGCCTGCAAAGCTTTAATATTTGGCTTTAAGCCGATCCCTCTAAAACCAAAAACAAAAATTACTAGTTGCAAATGGGATACTTGGCTTGAGGAACTTAGCGAAAACACAATAAGCATATATTGGGAAAAAGAACCTGATCACGAGTTAGGTATTATCGTGGGCGATAACATGATCGTCTATGATGCTGATACCCCTGAATCTTTAGTTAAACTATATGAAATAGAAAAAATTTTCGATATTCATTCAAATCATACCGTTAAGACAAAGAAAGGTGAGCACCATTATTTTTATCGACCTGACGGAGTCACGGCTAAGAGTAACTCACACAGTACTGAGCAACATCCTGATCGCCTAGATGTTAAGACAGGTCGTGCATTAATTGTTAGACCTCCTAGCACTGACAAAGAAATGAATATCGATGAAGCTGAATCGGTGAATGGCTTTACACGGGTTACTCAGGAGTTTGTTGATGCTATAGACTTACATAATGGCATTAATCGCCATTCTAAATTAACCAATACAGTAACCGCGCCTAAAAAGTCATTCACCTCTAATGAAACGAAAATACTTGAGGACTTATTAGCTTATATATCCCCTGACTGTAGCTATGATGAATGGGTTCAAATTGGCATGGCTTTGCATCACGAACTTGCTGGTAGTGACGATGGATTAGTACTGTGGGATGAGTGGAGTTCTAAAGGTATTGATTATTGTGGTTATGAGAAAATAAAATATAAATATCAGTCTTTTGATGGTCACAAAGGTGTAAAAATAACTATGGCAACTATTGTGAGCAGGGCTGAACAAAACGGCGCTGACGTATTAAAAATACAATCTCAATTTGATGAAGACTTTGAGGTTTGCGAAACCTATGAAGTGGTACATAAAAAAGCTGTAACCCCTAATATTCAATCTAAAAAATCTACTGTTGCAATAAATCCTTTAGCAAAGCATAGCTTACTAGGTAAAAGTGCTGAATATGAATCAAATATTTCAGAAGAGCAATTTATTATCGGGAAAATAGCATTGGCTGGGCAAATAACGGTCATCTACGCTCAGTACAATACTGGTAAAACATTGATCGTTTTGGCACTACTGATAGAAGCAATCAATTCTCAAATAATACAAGCAAAAAACGTTTTTTATATCAATGCGGATGACAATCACCGTGGCCTTGTTGCTAAAATGACATTAGCCGATGAATTTGGCTTTAACATGTTAGCGCCAGGTCATAACGGGTTTGAAGTCAAAAATTTTACAACAGCCCTTATTGAAATGGCCAAAAATGGCACGGCTAAAGGGGCGATAGTTGTAGTTGATACGTTGAAGAAATTTACCGATTTAATGGACAAACGTAAATCAAGTGAATTTGGTCAAATCGCCCGTCAGTTTGTATCTAAAGGCGGTACTATTATTTCATTAGGTCACGTAAATAAAAGGAAAAATGCAGAGGATAAAGCTGTTCACGCTGGCACCAGTGATATAATGGACGATGCAGATTGTGCTTATATATTAGATACGGTTAGCGAAGAAAATAATATAAAAACTGTATTATTTGAAAACACTAAAAGCCGTGGTTGCGTTGCATCTAAGGCTGCCTACCAATACGCCATTGAAGATGACATTAGCTATAACGAGCTGATTTCAACTGTAACCTACATCGATGACATTAAAGCAACACAAATTTTTTCAGAGGAAAAGTGTAGCGCTGAAGCCCCTTGTATTAAAGCTATCATTGCTAAAATAGATCAAGGAGTTAATACCAAAATGAAACTTGCTGAGAGTGTTTCAAAAGAAATAGGTCAATCAAAACGTAAAGTCATCAATACCATTGAAAAACACACTGGTGATGATCCCAAAACCCATAAATGGTCATTTAAAGTTGCAGCTAGGGGCGCGAAAATTTACGAAGTGCTTCATCTGTCTCCCCCAAAAACCCCACCCAGTACTGCTCCATAAAAACTGAAAACCTGACAATCTGTTGCCCTACATAAACCAGCGGTGAATCACATCTCAGGTTTTCAGGATTTCAGGTTCTCCCAAATGTAAAAAAGGCAAAAACCATGATCAACTCAAAAGAGAAACTATCAAGCAACCAACTTATTGACAATATATTAGTTCCTTGTGCAAAAGCATATTGTAAAAGCTGTAAATCAAACGAATCCGTCACATTGAAGGTCATTTATAGCCTCAATTTTTGGTTAATACTCACACCACAAGAAAGGCGTCGCTTCGGTTATCGTTTTCGATGTATCTGCCAAACATTAGGCTTTAAATATACAGGTATAAAGCAAAACAAATCTAACTTATACGTTTTAATCAACTAAGGAGGCTATTTATGCCTGTTATCAAACTTAACAATAACTTCATCAAAAATGACTTAACATGCCCTGATGGTAAAACACGCATTGAATGGTGTTGTGACACAATTAGGGGCTTATATGTTGAAGTTCGCCATAATGCTCAAGGCGTTGGCACCTATTACTTTCGCTATAAGAATGCTCAGGGTAAAACGTGTACCGTTAAGATTGGCCTTACTGTAGATGTAAAATTAGCCGATGCACGCGATAAAGCTAAGCTATTACGTACTGATGTGAGTTTAGGTCGAGATCCCAAAGCAACTTATCAACGGCGCAAGGTAATACCGACATTAACGGCTTTCTTTAGCGATACCTATTTGCCTTATGCCAAGCAACATAAACGTACTTGGCGTGACGATATAAAGATGTTTAAGCTACGTCTAAAAGGTAATTTTGGTAAGTTGCCATTGCATGAAATTAAGCGTTCATCGGTACAAGCATTTCATACTACGTTACGTGAAGGTGGCTTATCACCTGCGACATGCGATCATTATGTGAAGCTACTTAGGCACGTACTAAATCATGCTGTTGATTGTGACGTTATTGAAACGAATCAATTAATACGCATTAAGCTGTTCAATGCTGACAACAAAAAGGAGCGTTACCTTAATGACACTGAATTAGCGCGATTGCTGCAGGTACTTAATAAACATCACAACCATGTGGTCAGTAATATTGTGCTATTTCTGCTTTCTACAGGAGCAAGGCTTAATGAGGCGCTAACGGCCACTTGGGCGAATATTGATATTGCCACTAAAACATGGCGTATTAATGCCGATATATCAAAATCAAAACGAATGCGTGCTATTCCATTAAATAGTGCTGCGCTTGATGTGTTAGCTAAGATGAATACCCAAGGTATGTATGCTCATGTGTTCATTAACACTAAAACGGGTAAACCTTATATTTGCATTAAAAAAACATGGTATGGCATTCGTAAAACGGCAGGCCTTGAGGATTTACGGTTACATGATTTGCGTCATAACTATGCCAGTATGATGGTTAATAGCGGTCGATCATTATATGAGGTTCAGCACATATTAGGTCACAGTGATCCAAAAGTAACCATGCGTTATGCTCATTTGAATACTGAAACATTGCATGATGCTGCCGATGCTGCTGCACAAAAACTGGCGTTGGCTGGAAACTTTGCCGAAAGTCTCCCCACCCCACCCAAAACGGCTCTCAGACTGGTCGCCTCTGGCAAAAACTGAATGTTCCCCTGATGGTGGCCATCCGACACTGCAACGGTGTCAAGAGCGGCCACTCTGGTGAAATTTCCCCCACTGCTTTGACTTAGGTTGAGGTGGTGGGGGCGGTTTCAATTATTTTTTTGTAGTCTGAAAACCCGTAAAACTGAAATTCTGATTAAGTATGTTGTGATTTATGCTTACTGTGTTAATTCTTTATAACAACCACCCAATACTTTTGGGTCATCTCTAAGCGATTTCACGCTTGTTTTCAAAACAGTAGCACCTGAATGTAATGTAGGTACGTGACTCTGCATGGTCGTGACATTATCATGGAGCAGATTAGCATTAGGTTTCAATAAGTGAAGTTGACTAGGTAATATATGCATATCACCCATTAAAACTGTTTTCGGTAAAGCTATATCTAATAATTTTTGTACTGGTAAATTCCCTTTACATAACTCGTCAACCAGAAGTTGATATGTTTCTCTGTTTAATGAAAAGCAGGAATTCATTGATTCATTATGTTTATGAGCCAATGCTCTTCCAATACGATATGAGGTAAATCCCGCTAATGCTCCAAAACCAAATGCTGAAGATATTTTAAAAAGTGCTCCAATAGAACCGCTTCTAATTCCATTTTTACTAGCATCACTTAAGTTTTCACCGGCTATACCATAAGCCACTCCAAAACCAATTAAAGCTGATATACCAGCTGAACCAAATAATTCCAGAGGATCAACATAAACGCTTAATTTGTTATATACTGCAACGCATCCAGCTAATAACTCTTGAACACCTGCTATCACAAGTAAAGGGTTTGAAGCTGCTACTCCAAACCCTACTGTTATACTTCCCTCAACAAATGTGTCAAAAAATGTTCCATAATTCATCATCAACGAACCATGTATTGCTTGCAAAAGATCACTAGCGCTTTCTGAAATTGCCATAATACCAACAGTCGAATCAAACAGACTTACTTGTAACCACCCTCTGTGAATACCTGCATTTTCTAGTAAGTGCCCTAACCCTGAATGGGAAAATAACGGTATTGGTATACCTGCTTTAGTTGGAAAGTCAGTAAGTAGTACATGTCCTGCATGAAGCAAGCCTTCTTTGAAACCGTGAGAAGCAAAAGTTTTAGGTATATCCAAAAATAGGTCATGTCCTGCAAAATAACGATGATCAAACCCTCTAACTGAATCCGCTATTATGTTTACTGCTACTGATGGAAACATGCCATCCACGAAATTCCGTAATTCTTTTGCCGGTATATTCATGTAAAGCATTTGAGCAGGTGCAATTAAAACTGTCGCGTCCAATCGAAATATTCCTTTATAAGGTTAGGCGTTATGTTACAACTTGACTATTGTTTGATTTAGACTGACTTTCTTGCAATGATTTTGTTAAAGCCTCAGAATTTTCTGCCCAAATAACTTTAATCGCTTCCTCCAATGACATGACTAGCGCTTTAATGAACCGTTCGGAGTTTTCTTCATCATTGTCTTTAGAAGCAAAATAACCTACAACACCAGCAAGTCCAAGTCCACCAACACCCCATGCAATTGGTCCCAAAAATGATGTCGTTACGAAAATGGTAGTGATAGCCGTTGTAATACTAGCCCCCCATCCTAGCGCCCCCCCTACGGCACCTATAATCATACCTATGCCGATAGTTCCACCAGAAAAACCTACCGCAGCCTTAAATAAATTACCTTTTGCTTTAACAGTTGGGGCAAGAATTGCTTTACTTAAAGCGCAAGATGCTGATATCTGGCGAGGTGTATATGACAATGCGGTTAAGAATATATTATGGACAGTTGCTGTTATAATTTGTGCATCCACATAGACCAAATATTTTTGATTGTCTGGCTTTGTAGTAAGTATTTCACTAATTTTTAGTTCAATTGTACTTATTAGAGTATTGCTAAACTGGTTAAGCATCAGTTGTGAATCTGACATTTTATCTGTACTGCATTTGGCGAACTCCTTTTCAAGATTTGCCAAATGTTCTTGATATTTGTTTTTTTCACTAGGGATCATTGATTTTGCTGCTTTATAAACATTTCCTACCGCAGCTTTTAAATCATCGAAATCAACTTTTCCATCCTTATTTATATCCCAAAAGCTTCTTTGTATTATTGCTGCTCCACAATTACTACAAATTTTTTGGCTCTCTTGGGAGATTTCTTCTTCACATTCATTGCACTTTATCATTGTTTTTTCCTTTGCTCATCAAATTTGAGGCATATATGCTGTGGTAGTGTATACCTCAAAAATAGATTCTTCAAGTTCATGATCTTGGAGAGTTTAATTGGATATAAAGCAAGCTTTTGCTCTTACACTTAAAGAGTTAAGAAAATCAAAAGGATTTTCACAGGAAGCTCTTGCTTTAGATGCAGGGCTTGATCGTAGCTTTTTATCTAAAATTGAACGTGGCATCAACCAGCCATCATTAGAGACTATATTCTCATTGGCTAAAGTGTTGAAATGTTCAGCTAGTGATATAATGAAGACTACGGAAGAAAAATATAACACTTGAAATTTTAGCAAATGCACTTGACGTTGAGGTCAACAGTTTACTGATCAGCAGTAATTCAGAAATTTAGGTTTTCAGTTTTTCCACCACCCCCACCACCATTTCAACATAAAATTCAAATTTTCAGTTCGGTAGCGGTTTTAGGTTCGGTAAAGTTAGTCTGTTAAATTTCTTCAACTTACAGCACTGCAACTCATCACTGTGCTAACAAAAGTTCGGTAGTGGTTCGGTCAGGGCACAAGTCAAAGCTATGTGTTAATAAAACGGTTACTTTTCTTGAGGTTAGTTGTTGAATTTCAATGATTCTTGGGTTCTTGTAATCAGTAGGTCGACAGTTCGACTCCGGCAGTCGGCACCATTCATTCAAGCCTCTGCTTAAATGAATGGTTAGAGCAACCGAATTATTATTACTATTTAATGCTCAATGGA
>JAESQY010000135.1 GCA_016764915.1 Aliivibrio sp.
AAAGGTATTCCGTTTAGATTGGATGATTATCTGGAGCTTGTTGATTGGAGCGGAAAACAGATAAAACCGAATAAACGAGGAGCGATTAATGCCTCTGCACCGCTCGTATTACAACAATTGAACTTTGAACAGAAAGAGTGGCTAAAACTCTGCACTTCCCTTGAGCAAAACCGAGCCAGTATAGTGGGAGAGGTAAAGTCATACTCCCACGCTATCCATAAGCTGCAACGAAAACGAACCACCGGGCTTAAAATCAACACTGCTGCGTAAATACCCTTCCTAACACACTCAACACGCCTGAAGATCGATAACTGATGGTTTCTGCTGTGGAATTTACTCTATTTTGGTGATTTTAATAACTAACCTTCATCAAAAACGGCAAATATGGGTATCCCGTTATCGGTTAGATTTACGTTTAGTTAGGGCGTGTGTCCCTGTAAGCGTATCCCTGTTAAGCGTATCCCTGTAAGCGTAATTAACGTCTATTTCGTTGAACTAGCCATAAAGAGGCTGCTGCCAAGTAGGAAACTGCCACCAGAGTAGCCGAAGTATTTTTGTGAACGTTCACTTTGAAAAGCTTTACGAGCTCAAGAAGCGATAAGCGCATAACCCAATAAGATGACACCAACTACCACTGACGAAGTCACAATTAATATTGAAAATTGTAAAACGGCGCTATTTTCTGGATTCATAAACTGCGGTAAAAATGCCATGTAAAATATGATCGCTTTGGGATTAAGGAGCGACGCAAAAAAACCGGCTTTAAAGCTGCTCATCGATGCTGATATTTTATGTTGTTCATCTTTTTCTAATCTGATTTTTCTGGCATCAACAATCTGACAGTAACCCAAATACGCCATGTAGATGACACCTAACCATTTAAAGAGACTAAACAGGGTTGCCGATGCCGCTAAGATAACACCGACCCCCATCAATGAAAGCAGCATCAAGGCGACGCAACCAACAATGTCACCCATGATGCATTTCACGGCCGCTGACATCCCCTTGGTCAGTGCCTGACTAACCACAAGAAGAACGCAAGGCCCTGGAATAACGGTTAATACAGAACTGGCCACCACAAAGGCGAGCCACATTTCAACTGACATAATCAACTCATCGTTACAAAGAATATACACCACTATAACAATTCGCATTCTCTATACAATAAATATCATACTCAGTGAATGAAAAGCCAATACTGCTCATCGTTAACTTAATTTAAAATGATTCACCACCATACCTAAATCTGACTTACAGCTCTCAATGTGAACCACTCGCTGTTGAGTCTGCACACCATTTTGCTCAAGTTCTACCACCACTGATTGAATACTGGTCATATTACGGGCAATTTCATTGGTGGTGACACTCTGCTCTTCTGCCGCTGTGGCTATCTGTGCATTGATGGCGTTGATCTCTACAATTGAACCGATCATAGTATCCAAGGTTAACGTGTTCTTTTCTGCCGCTTCTGTGGTTCTGCTGCAACCCTCTTTGGTTTTGTGCATCGCCTCTTCCACTTTTGTAGTACCACTTTGTAACTTAAGCAGCATTTCATTGATCTCTTTAGTGCTCTTTTGTGTTTGATCCGCGAGGGTTCTCACTTCATCAGCAACCACAGCAAAACCTCGTCCTTGCTCTCCTGCACGCGCCGCTTCAATCGCTGCATTCAATGCTAGTAGATTGGTCTGTTCTGCAATACCACCAATAACACTCAATACATTGGCAATTTCGCTAATGTCATCATTAAGCGTCACAATCGAATCGGACATACTATCAACATCAACCACCAGGTCATTAATGGTGGCAACAGATTGCTGAACTAACTGCTTACAACTCTCCGCTTGCTCTGTTGACTCTTGAGTAAGCTTAGAGGCAGACAAAGCACTCTCTGCGACAGAATCGGCGGTGGCACTCATTTCGGTCACAGCGGTCATCGCTTGCTCCGACTCTTGCACATGAGTTTGCATTAAATCATGATTGAGGTTAGCGTTTTGTTTAATGTGTTCAACCCCTTCACCCAACTGATTTGATGAGTTAGCCACTGCCAGCATTAATTCTTGTAAGCTTTGAGTAAATTTATTAATCCCATCTGCAATCTGCCCTAAATCGTCGGTGCTTTTCACCTCTAAACGTCGGGTTAAATCCCCTTCTCCAGCAGCTAAATCGGTAACCACTACACGTAAATTTTCAATTGGTCGATAGGCAATAATGACCAGCACAATACTGATAACCATCAACAACAATCCTGACGCAATCAGCGCAATAGTGATGGACTGGTTAATACCATTGGTTTTGCTTTGTATAAAGGTTTTATCAATGTAACCCGTTAGTAACCACTGCTTATCACCCACTTCAATTTTATGATCAACCTGGATCAGATCTCCAGCCACTTTATTACTAAAAAGAGTGGTCCCTGCGGCATCTTTTAGCTCAAGGTAGGTGCCTTCAGCAGTCGATGATTTCAATAATTCTTTAGTACTGCTGAGATCATAGAAGAAGAGATTTCCACGGCCGTTTTCTCCGGGAATAACCACCGATATAATTGATTTTCCGTTCTCTACCATGATGTCACTGATGGTGAGTTTTCCTTGCGCATCCGCTAAACTTTTTAGCAGAGGTCCTGTAATCGCAGGATCTGTCTCTGTGCCATGATCGGTAAACACCATCCCTTGGATCACTTTATTAATTCGATAGAAACCAGACTCTTTCTCTAACTCATCCAAACCGGCCGAACCGGTATCGATATTTTTAGCTAAGACTTCGATATTTTTAATATCACCAGAGAGCTTATCTCGAACCAGTTTCAGCTGATTTTGAGTATTGTAGACACTGCTTTCATAGATATAGTGACTGATGTAGTAGTTAGCACTCATATAGGAAGTAATAATGGCAAGCACCACAATCAAACCAAACAATGCAAATATTTTTCCTTTAAAAGACATTATTTATCTCCTTTATGACTTCTAACTAAAACGCTATCACTAAAAAAAGGCAAAGAGATGGGCTCTTTGCCTTCGTTATGACTCTTAATCGCTATTACTTTTTGTTCGCATATTTCATTGAATCAATTGCTACCGCGAAAATGATGATGCTACCTTTAATGATGTACTGCCAGTAAGGGCTTACACCGATATAGGTCATGCCATAGTTGATAACGGTAAAGATAAGTACACCCGTTACTACACCAGATACACGGCCAACACCACCAGCAAACGAGACACCACCTACCACACAAGCGGCAATTGCATCGAGCTCATACATAAAGCCGAGGTTGTTGGTTGCACTACCAATTCGGCCCGCTTCTAACATACCGCCAAATGCGTAGAACACACCAGACAACGCATAGATTTTAAGCAGAGTAATAGGTACGTTCACGCCAGACACTTTCGCCGCTTCTGGGTTACCACCAATAGCAAAGATGTTTTTACCAAAAACTGTTTTGTTCCATAATACCCAAACAAACACAATAGCAGTGGCAGCGTAGAAGGTCAGATACGATAACCTGAAGTCACCAAGACGAATAAATCCTTGCGCAAATTCAGAGAAACGCTCATCGAAACCCGCGATAGGTGATGCGCCTACCGTATCAAAGTAGAGCGAGTTAATGCCGTATACGATGATCATCATACCCAAAGTAGCAATAAAGGGGGTCACCTTCATATACGCCACAATGATGCCGTTAACCAAACCAATGATAGCACCAGCGGCACATACAATGACAATCACGCCTATGATTGGGATTTCACCAAGTGATGGAAAAACCTTGTTTACGTTATCTGCCGCTTGCAATAATGTAGCGGAAAGTACAGCAGCTAGACCCACTTGGCGTCCTGCTGATAGATCGGTACCTTGCGTTACAATCAATCCGGCAACACCCAACGCGATGATGATACGAACTGAAGATTGAGTCAGAATGTTACTGAAATTTCGCATGCTCAAAAACGATGGTTCTTGAATCACAATAATGGCAAGCAGAATAAACAGTACTGCGTAAATCCCTCCCTCTTTGAGGTAACGCATCATGCTGAGTCTTTTTAATATTTCCATGGTGGTGTCCTTATAAATAGCGCGATGCTAAAGCGAGAATTTCATTTTGAGTGGTATTTTTGGTCTCAACGATACCGGCTACTTTGCCATTACTCATCACTAGAATACGATCGGTTATGCCGAGTAACTCTGGCATTTCAGATGAGATAATCACGATCCCTTTATTTTTGTTGGCAAGGTCTAGGATCAATTGATAAATTTCAAATTTTGCGCCAACATCAATTCCTCGAGTAGGTTCATCAAGCATCAAAATTTCTGGACGAGTCAATAACCAACGACCGATGATGATCTTTTGTTGATTGCCTCCCGATAACGAACCAATATTGGTTTCGTGCGACGGCGTTTTCACACTCATGGCGTCAATCACCCACTGAGTATCACTCTTCATCTTTTTATTGCTGAGCAGACCCATTTTGGTCTTATACTCCTCAACATTGGCGACTAACGAGTTAAACGTGATATCCAAATTACTGTAGATGCCCGTTGCACGACGCTCTTCGGTAACCAGCGCAAAGCCATTATTGATCGCTTCGTGTGCATCTTTGTTGCCGACTAATTTGCCATGCAGTTTAATGTCACCACTGCTGCGCTCTCTGATGCCAAATAACGACTCAACAATGTCTGTACGTTTCGCGCCCACCAAACCTGCAATACCTAAAATTTCGCCTTTATGTAGATTAAAACTTACATCTTGAATAGAAGGCTGATTCAGTGAGGTTAAGTTACTGACCTCCAAAATGGTCTCTTTTGGTACATTGGTTTTTTCAGGGAAACGTTGTGTTAACTCACGTCCTACCATTTTACCGATGATCTGGTCCATATCCATACCTTCCAGAGGTCGGGTTTCAATCCAAATACCATCACGTAGAATGGTTATCTCGTCACAAATAGCAAAAATCTCTTCCATTTTGTGCGATATATATACAATGCCGCAGCCTTTATCTTTCAATTTTTTAATGATTTTAAAAAGATGGCTAACTTCTTTTTCACTCAACGATGACGTAGGTTCATCCATAATCACGATTTTTGCATTGTAAGAAAATGCTTTAGCAATTTCTAACATCTGCATTTCAGAGATAGATAAAGTAGCAACCTTGATCTTAGGATCAATGTTTATATCTAACTCTTCGAAAATTCTTTTTGTTTCGGTGTACATTTTGTCATGATCAACAAAAAAACCTTTTTTCGGGTATCGACCGAGCCAAATATTATCCATAACGGTGCGTTGTAGAACTTGGTTAAGTTCTTGGTGCACCATTGATACACCCGCTTCTAACGCTTGCTTAGAGGATTCAAAATTGACTTTTTCGCCAAGAAAAACGATTTCACCTTCGTTTTGTTCATAAATGCCAAACAGACACTTAAGCAGTGTTGACTTGCCTGCACCATTCTCGCCCATCAAAGCATGAATAGAATGTGGTCTTACTTTAAGGCTAACTTTATCCAGAGCCTTTACGCCTGGGAACTCTTTGCTAATTCCTGTCATCTCTAGCAGAAATTCATGTTTCACTTCATTTGTCATATTCGAATTAACCAAAGGTTGGAGACAAGGCAGAGAATCCGCCCTGTCTCAATCAGCATTTACTTAAGAGTGCTTTTATCAACACCTACATATGGAATACGAACAACTTTATTAACAAGTTTCCAATCTGTACCTTCAGTTGCAGACTTACCATTTGCTAAGTTACGAGTAAGTTCAAACGTCGCTTTTGCTTGGTTAACTGCATCATTCAGTACTGTACCTGCCATTTGACCAGAACGTACCATTGCAATAGCTTCACTTAACGCATCAACACCAAAGACTGGGATATCTGTTTTACCAACGGCTTTTAATGATTCAACTGCGCCCATTGCCATGCCATCGTTGTTGGCAATAACCACTTCAATATTGTTGCCGTTTGGACCAGAAATCCAAGCATCCATCTTATCTTTCGCCATTGCGGTATCCCACATTGCCGTATCTAAGTAAAGCTTCTCTGTGCCAATACCTTTATCATTTAGCGTAGAGATTACGTATGAAGAACGTGCTTCAGCATCTGGGTGTCCAGGTTCGCCTTTAAGTAGTGCAAATTGGATTTTTCCATCGCCATTAAGATCCCATTCAGGATTGGCAGCCCACTGCTTACTGATTAACTCGCCTTGAATGATGCCAGACTCTTTTGAATCAGTACCTACGTAGTAAGCTTTATCGTAGCTTGCCATTGCAGCAGCCGAAGGTTCTTTGTTGTAAAAAACAATTGGCACGTTATCCATTTTTGCTTTTTTAATAACAACAGGTGCAGCTGCTGGATCAACTAAGTTTATAGCCAGTGCTTTAACGCCACGAGCCAATAAAATATCAATTTGGTCATTTTGCATTGATTGACTGTTTTGCGAATCGTTCATCAACAATTTCACGCTGTCATCTGTAGCCGCTTCTTTTTCAATCGCCTGGCGCACAACCGCCATAAAGTTATCGTCATACTTGTAAACAGTAAAACCGAGTTTAGTATCTGCTACCGCTGAAGTACCAAATGCCATTCCTGCGCATAAGGTAGCTAATAAAGTCAATTTTTTCATGGAGTTATCCTTGCAATTATATTGATTATTTTAATAATAGTAGGGAGCGGCCGAACAAACCTTGTTCAATCTGACCAATCGGAAGTAATTATACGTCGATTAAATTCATAAAGAACGTGATCAAAACAGTAATAATGGAAACGTTTTCCCTCAGCATATATCCGTTATTCTCGACCTTAACTTGCCATTTCTTTCACTTATAATTATTTTTATCATCAAATATAGTTAATAATTTATTTCTACTATCAAAATAAACAACATGACAATAATAACTGTTAAATAACAATAACTTGAAATTAAAACAAAAATATCACCATCACTTATACAATTGCTCAAATTTGTTTATTTATTGAAACATATTAAAAATCCAACAAAATAATTCGCATAAATTTCATCTAATACCTCATCTAAGTCAAAAAATACTCACTACCCATTGAAAGTTAATATTATTATTGTTTTAATGTTTTAAATCAGATAGATAATTAACGTAACAAACAAGTTACAATGGGTAACGCAAACGTTACACTCGATGATTTATTATCATGTTTCTTACCACTTATGTGACTTATATGACCGTTTCATTGTCAATATCCATGAATATTTCATCATATATATCAATTTTTTTGTTTTTATTTCTAAATTTCATATTTTGTAAACGTTTTCATTGCTCTTTATCCGTCTTTTTTCATGATGCAAGTATTCAGGATTGGACTGTTTAATAGTCTTAGCATAAGGCAACAGTAATAACAGCGGGAGTGGTTCAAGTGCAAATATCTGCATTGTAAATAGAGGGGGCGGGAAATAAAAATCCCAGCAAGCAACATAGTACTCACTGGGATAAATTGATTTTATACTATTTTAAGCGTATTGCAGTGCCAATTGATTCCAACTCTTACGCTGCTCTAGCCAACGTAATTTCATCTTTTGATACTGCTTTTTACGCTCAATCAAATCATATTTTTGGGCTATTTTATTTTTCTTCATTTCAATAAGTTGTTTTTTTACTTCGTAATAAGCATTCATATTTTGCAAGAAAATACCATATTCATCATGCAGGTTTTTAATCATAGTCTGACAATCTGGTAATAACTCTAAACTGTTATTCGCTCGTATAAGTTGCATCTTTGCTTTGGCTTTTTCAATACGCTCTTCAGGGCTACGTTTAAGATTAGACGCTAGCCCTAACCAGGCACTCAATCGAATCACCCATTTGGTGGGATCATATTGCCACCAATCAATACCATTGCGGTAATCGTTTTCAAAGAAATGATGGTAGTTATGGTACCCCTCACCAAAGGTTAAAAAAGCGAGAAAAGCACTGTCACGAGCACTGTTTTTGTCCGTATAGGGCTGAGATCCCCATATATGTGCTAATGAATTGATAAAAAACGTCGTGTGATGATTAAGAACTAAACGCAAAGCGCCAACCACCAGCAACATACCAAGTACATCTCCGTATAACAGCCCCAAACCGACAGGGATAGCAATATTGGTTAACAGCGCAAGCAAAACATAGTTGTTATGCTGCCACATAACGATTCGATCTTTTTTCAGATCACGGCAGTTAGTATAATCTGAGTAACGTTCTACGTCGTACTCTCGCAACATCCAGCCCACGTGAGAATACCAAAACCCCTTTTTTGCTGAATAGGGATCTTTATGGTTATTATCAACATATTTGTGATGATTACGATGATCTGATGCCCAGTGCAATACACTGTTTTGTAGGGAGAAAGCACCACCGATAGCACAGATAATTCTTATAACTGCATGGGCTTCAAAAGCCTTGTGAGACCACAAACGGTGATAACCCGTGGTAATTGTTAGGTTACAAAAGCAGAAAGTAATTGCTAGCCAAATCCAATGTTCACTGCCAAATCCGAAAAAAAAGCCATAAATAGGCAGAACAACCAAAGCTAACAATAAACTAGTGCTAAAGATAAAAATATTAAGCCAAATAAGTGGTGGCTTTTGTTGATCAGTCATGTTCATTTCCAATTCAGCGTACACTTGTACGCTAGAATACTAACTGTACACTATATGTCAAGCGTGCCAGCTCACATTCAAACGGATCCGAATTTCATCTTTATTGCGATCTTTATACTTTACAGCGACCGAACCGCTCTAGAGGCTTGATCATAAATACCTGATAACGTTCTCATTGTTGCGGCAACATCTCCCAATTCATTATCAACATTCAATTTTGAAACTACTTCAACTAAGCACTGTTCACGCACTTCTTTATACTGTAAGCAAAAATGTTTGCCCGCATCGTTAAGTTGATAATAGGTATCTTTACCCTGCCTTTCTCCAATAACCAGACCTTTTTTAACCAACTTCCGCACTGAATACGATACATTGTGAATGTCTTCAATGTTTAAGGTAAACGCAACATCCGTAATGCGCTTTGGTCGATCTCGGTGGTGCAAATTATGAAGTGCAAGAATATCTAAAGGACTTAAATCTTGCAGTTCTACGGCCATACAGCAAGATTGCATCCAACGCTGAAAAGCATTATTGACCATAGTCAATGCGTATTCAAATTCGCCCAGTGTCATCGATTTTTCACTCATTAAATGCGATGAAGAGACAATCGGTAAATGTTCAGTCATGCTATTTCCTTATTAATTTTTTGTCATCGTTGTTGGTAACCAAGTAACGATTCCAGGGAAAACGACTACTAAGAATACCGCTAATAGTAATAGACAGAAGAAAGGCAAAGCCGCTTTAGCAATAAACAACATATCTTTACCCGTGATGCTTTGTATTACAAACAAGTTAAAACCAACAGGAGGGGTTATTTGTGACATTTCAACCACTAACACAATGTAGATACCGAACCATAATGGGTCAATTCCTGCTTGAATTACCATTGGAAGCACAACCGATGTGGTTAATACCACGACAGAAATCCCATCCAGAAAACAGCCTAAAATGACAAACAATATGGTTAAACAAAAGATCAACATATAGGGTGACAGCTGCAACAGTGCAATATTTTCGGCCAACATTCTTGGTAAGCCGATAAAACCCATTGCAACCGTTAAAAATGCAGCACCAGCCAGAATGAAAATAATCATACATGATGTTTTCACCGCGCCCATTAAGCTCTTATAAAAACTGTCAGTATTTAAGGTTCGGCTGGTTAAGGCTAAAATCAAAGCTCCCACTACGCCAAAAGCAGCAGCTTCTGTTGGCGTAGTTAAACCACCGTATATCGATCCCAATACAAACATCACCAGCATACCGATAGGGATCAACTTAGCTAACGCAGATATTTTTTCTGACCAGCTATAACTCACATCGTCATGTGGCACTTTATTCTTATTACGCATCGCCCAATAAACGGTGTACCCCATAAACATGAATACCAGCATCAAGCCTGGTATTGCTCCTGCGATAAAGAGTCGCCCGATTGATACTTCTGCGGCGACGCCATACACAATTAGGATAATCGACGGAGGGATAAGCAGACCGAGTGTGCCAGAGCCTGCCAATGTGGCGATGGCCATTTGGTCATCGTAACCCTGCCTTTTTAACTCAGGAAGTGTCATTTTACCAATGGTTGCAGCGGTAGCTGCTGACGAACCAGACACTGCTGCAAACATTCCACAACTTAATATATTGACATGAAGCAGACGTCCCGGAACACGATTAAGCCATGGAGCCAGGCCTTCAAACAGATCATTCGAAAGACGAGTTCTAAACAGGATTTCTCCCATCCAAATGAACAATGGCAGTGCAGCTAGTGACCAATCGGAGACGGCACCCCAAGTTGAAGTCGCATAGATAAGCCCAAAATTATCGTTACCAAGTAATATCAAACCCGCAATAGCAACCATAACTAAACTCAGTGCAACCCACAGGCCACTGGCTAAAAAGGCAAACAGCACAACGATCAAAATGCCGCCTATCAATAACTCATCCATGTTCAACTTCCTTGTTATTTGAGACGGCTAATAACTCTTCTTCAGATAAAGTGATTCGCTTACCATAGAAAAGACTACAAAATGCGGCATCAATGACTGCAATGGCCATTAATAGGGTTCCAACGGCTACTGGCATCTGCACTATCCACATAGGTATCGCGATATAACCAGATGAAAGCTCGTCAAAGTCCCAACTCTCCCACACCATATAAATCAGCTCATAAGCAAGGTAACTAACTAATACTGCAGCAAAAGTGAGAATTAATCGTTCAAAAAACAGTGAGCCTTTTTCCGACAACCTAGAGGTAAAAAGACTCACCCTTATATGTCCACCGTGATTAAAGGTATAAGCCAACGCTAAAAAGCATGATGCGGCTAATAAAAACCCGGCAAAGTCATCGCTAGACGGAATAACAATACCCATCCAGCGACCAATAACTCGCATCAGAATCAATACACAGATGATCACGATACAAACACCAGAACTGACTCCTGATATCATGTACAAACGGTTTAGAAACTGACGCATAATTAACTCCTTACTACTTTTTGTATGCGGCTAAAATCGCAGCGCCTTCTGCACCAGACTCTATTGACCACTCTTTGGACATCGTTACACCAACGGCTTTCAACTCGCTCATCAGTACGCTGCTTGGCTTTTGCACTGTCATGCCTTTATCAGCAAGCATCGCCGTTTTACTCTTGGTCTCTTTTTCTGCCATTGCCCAGCCACGTGCTTCTGCGTTTGCTGCCGCTTTTAACAATGCGCTCTGAACCTTGTCATCTAAACGCTTAAACTCACGCTTATTAACCATCACCATGTTTTTCGGGATCCACGCTTGTACATCGGTATAATTTTTAACGTAATCCCAAGATTGGCTACTCACACCCGTGGTCGGTGATGTGATCATCATATCAATAATGCCCGTTGAAAATGCTTGAGGAATTTCAACTGTTTGCACCGTGGTAGGTGCCGCTTCTAATAACACGGCTAAGCGGGAAAGTGTTGAGCTGTACGCTCGCATTTTTGCCCCTTTTAAATCGTCAATCGTGTCGACTGCCTCTTTACTGTATATTCCTTGAGGTGGCCATAGTTGCAGCAACCGTTGTACTTGTTATACACATTGCTAATACCGCTACGGCAGTTTTAAAAAGTGGTTTCATTTGTCAGTTCCTTCTCTAAAATATGGTCCATTACTAGGTACCATTATTAACCACCCCATACTCCACAGACTGTCTTCATCAATACTGGGTTGGCTCTAAAAACAATTGAACAGATTTCGTTCTGAATAAAATCTAGCCTTTATTTAACAAATTAGCAATAAATTAAAAACAATTTGCACACACTTTGTGTTCGTTCTATCTTTAAGGTACATTTAAACCTTGTCGATATGTTTGGAGTGCGAATAAATGAAACTCAATTGTGATCTTGGTGAAAGTTACGGCAATTGGAAGATGGGACTGGACAGTGAAGCGATGCCATTAATCAATATGGCCAACATCGCTTGCGGTTTTCACGCTTCTGACCCCGATATCATGGCGGCGACGGTTTTAAGTGCAAAAAATGAAAAGGTTATCATTGGCGCACATCCCGGTTATAACGACAAAGAGGGGTTTGGCCGTAGAAGCATTCCTCATACTCCGTCACAAATCACCAACTTAGTGATTTATCAGACCGGTGCGTTGCAAGCTATTTGTCTTGCTCATCAAACGGTTGTAAGTTACATCAAGCCACACGGTTCGCTCTATAACGATATGATGAGCAGCAGTACAGTTTACACCGCAATTTTAAAAGCAGCATCGGCCTGTATGCCAATTCCCGCGCTAATGATTTTAGCTAGCCCAGACAATGATCAGTACATTCGGCTTGCTGAACAGTATAAGGTTAAACTCATTTTTGAAGCATTTGCTGACCGCGCTTATACCAGTGATGGCTGTTTAGCTCCGCGCTCAATGGCTGGTTCTGTCTATCACGATAGCGCTCAGATCATTCAACAAGTACAGCAAATATCACAGTTTGGCAGCGTAACTACCATCGAGGGTACGACGTTACCATTAACGGCGGACACTATCTGCGTGCATGGAGATAACCCTAAATCCATTGCTATGTTGAAGCAGATTAAAGAAGAGCTTTGCTAATGTTTCCGTTGCAGATCTCTCAAGTGAGCGAGAACGCCTTAATAATTTATTGCGCTGATCAAATCGACCCAAAAAACTCGTCTTATATTGCCAATTTTAGCCAGCAGATATCGTTAACGTTCTCTACCCAACTGTTTGAAATAACACCGTCCTATACCTCTATTTTAATAGAGTTCGACCTTTTAAAGATTCAGTTCATCAGTTTAAAAAAGGCCTTAATTAACCTTGCTAATCAACTCGATTCTCTGCCAACCACCTCAGCAAATTGCATTACATTACCGGTTTATTACCATCAAGATGTCGCACCAGATTTGCATAATATTGCCAAGCAGAAAGCACTCAATGTGGCAGAGTTGATTGAGATTCACAGCCAACGCAATTATACCGTTTGCGCCATAGGTTTTTCCCCGGGATTTGCTTTTCTTGGCACTGTTGACGAAAAAATACAGATGCCTCGATTAGCCAAACCGCGTTTACGTATCCCTGCTGGCAGTGTCGGCATTGCTGATCAACAAACAGCGGTATATCCTGACTCGTCACCGGGTGGTTGGCAAATCATCGGCAACTGTCCAATACCCCTATTTGATCCCAACGCACAACCTATGATGCCTTACGCGATTGGTGATACAGTAAAGTTTAATCCGATTTCGAAATCAGAATTTTTATCACTTGGAGGGACAATATGTCAAAACTGGAAGTAATTCAGCCTGGTGTATTATCGCAATTCCAAGATTTGGGTCGCTTCGGTGCCAGTCAACTCGGCCTTAGCCAAGGCGGCGCTGTCGATTTACACGCCTACTGCTGGGCTAATCGATTGTTAGATAATGACATGGATGCCCCAGTTCTAGAGATCCTATTAGGCGCCTGTTCATTTAAAGCACACTCTGATTCCCTAATAGCCATTGCTGGTGCACAAATGAACGCTACTGTTGATGGTGTCTCCATAAAAAACTGGAGCAGTTTTATCGTAAAAAGAGGCCAAGTTCTAAAGTTTGGCTATGTCACTCAAGGACTACGCAGCTATTTGGCCATAAAAAGTGGTTTTTTCAGCTCACTGTTTTTAAACAGCAGTTCGACAGTGATGAGAAACAACATTGGGGGATTAGCAAGAGTGGGTGAAAGTTTTGGTCATGGTAATAAACTTGAAAGTGGCGATTTTTTCAGCGCAAAAGCATCACATTCAATAATCGAAGTGCCACAAACCGTCACGTCAAAATTCATACCTAACTACCGAGATCATATAGAAGTCCGCGTGATTCCATCCTATCAATACAAACAGTTTAGTGAAGATGCGATAACCTCTTTCTTTGACCAAACCTTCACTATTACCAATCAATCCGACCGTATGGGCATACGTTTATCAGGCCCTGCGATTGAGTGCGATTTGACAGGCATAATTTCTGAAGGCATTGCTCTTGGCTCGATTCAAATCCCACCTGATGGTCAGCCGATAATTCTGCTCAATGATAGGCAGACGCTAGGGGGCTACCCGAAAATTGGTTGTATTTGCAAAACTGATTTATCAAAATTAGCCCAAGCAAAAGCAGGAACGACTGTCCGTTTTATCGCCACAGACTTTGAACAAAGCAGCGAAAAATGGGTCGATTTTTCTCGGTTCTTTGGTTTGGAATATAAGCGGCCCACTCAGTGAGCCGTATACTTTAATCGACAATCAAGAGCTACACGAAAGCGCAGAGCACCCCGCTTTATGCCTTGCCCACTCTGGCCGTTTTTCTGCGTAAGATTCAAACTCTGGCTGCTCGTCATAAGGGTGAGTGAGCAAGGTTTGTAGCCGTTCAATCTCACTGTAATCCCCTCGTTCTGCTTTTTCTATGGCTTGCTGAGCTAAATAGTTACGCAATACATACTTTGGATTAACACTATTCATTGATGCTTGCCTTTGCTCAGTAGTCGCATGCTCACCCGTGGAACGGTCGATATAACGAGTTAACCATGCAGAAAACGCGTGCTGATATTGCAAAGCGACCTTATTCTCTTTTTCAGTGCCAGTGACAGATTCAGGTTGGTAGAAACAGACTTTAAACAGCGGATACCAATGCTCAAACTCGGCATTTTCCACGTGAAGATCTAACTTTGCTAGTTGACGATAGAACAGCGTCATATCCGTTTCAACGCGTGTGAGCAGTTTTTCTAAATCGGTAAATAGCGCTTCATCTTGATCGCCATTACTCCCTTTTAATCCAAGCTTGCTGGCCATCATCGAACGCCACTTGGTTAAATAAGCTTCCGTAAAACCATCGAGGATATGTTGTAAGCCTTGTGGTTTGTTAAACAATGGCATAATAGCTTTGGCTAACTGAAAAAGATTCCACATCGCAATATCAGGTTGGGTTTCAAATCGATATCGCTTACCTTGAGCATCGGTTGTGTTCGGTGTCCAGTCCGGATCATAGTTATCAATCCAACCATAAGGGCCATAATCAATAGTCTCACCAATGATCGACATGTTATCGGTATTCATTACACCATGAACAAAACCGACTCTCATCCAATGCATCACCATCACAGAAGTGCGATCGCATACCTCTTGGTACCAGCGAAGATAGACGTCTTCACTCAGATTCTTTGACGCTTTTTCATCATCACTCAATAGGATTGGAAAGTCAGCACGAATACAGTGCTCAACCATCGCTTTCATTAAACCTTTGTCACCCCTTGATGTTGGTAACTGAAAGCTGCCAAAACGAGTAAATGAGGAAGATACTCGGCAAACAATAGCTCCAGGTTCTGGCTTACGGTTACCATCGTAGAACATATCTCGAATCACCTCCTCGCCCGACAAACACAAACTTAAAGCGCGTGTCGTGGGTATACCAAGGTGATACATCGCTTCTGAGCATAAAAACTCTCGAACCGATGAGCGTAATACAGCTAAACCATCAGCTTGCCTTGAATAGGGCGTTGAGCCCGCTCCTTTCAATTGTAGAATTTGATGACCACTATTAGGCGTAATGGCTTCACCTAAATTGATCGCTCGACCATCCCCTAATTGACCCGCCCAGTTGCCAAACTGATGTCCACCATAACAGAGCGCATAAGGTTCCATTCCGTCGAGAAGCTGATTTCCACTGAACAGTTGAACAAAGTCATGGGAACGGCAATCGGCTTCAGTAAAACCAACCATCTCGGCAACATTGGGGGATACAGCCACTAAACTGGGGTTAATTACATGGGTTGGATTTACAAAGGAGAAAGCAGCATGGTTTACCTGACGCCGATAGTTATCCCGGTTTTTATCGGCAGGTAAGGCTCTAATGTAGCGGTTATCAAATTCAATTCTGGTGAGATTCACTTCTCTGATTTCCTATCAACTAAATACTAGACAGAAACAGGCCGTGGTTGATTGAATAAAATCACAACACAACGAGACTACTCCCTCTCAGACGTTAGTATTAGCCATCAGAGGGGATATTTGCAACCCTATAACCACATTGAAGCTCTTTTGCTCGGTACATTGCCAGATCTGCTTGATGAATAATCGCTTCAACATCATGTTTATCGCTTTTTCTATATTGATTATTACCAATACTCACGGCAACCATTAGTTGGTTATCTTCGTAAAAATAGGGTTTTGCTATCACTTCTAGAATGGACATTGCAATGCGCTGTTGTTCAGCCAACGGCCACTCACCCACAAAGATAATTGCAAACTCATCACCACCCAATCGATATGGCACACCTCCATCAATTAATACGTTGGATATTCGCTGCGCAGCTTCAAACAACACATGATCACCTGCGCGGTGGCCAAACTGATCATTAATCTGTTTAAAACCATCAAGATCCATCATCATTAGCGAGAAATAATCATATTTACCAAGGTCAACATCTGCCATAAAACGGTTGAAACCCACTCTATTGTAAATGTTCGTTAAGCTGTCCGTAATTAACTGCTCTTCTAGGTCCGTTTTTGCCTGAACCAAACGCTCTTCATTTTCTTGTAGTGCGTGTATGGTCTTTTTTAATCGTCTTTTCATTACATCTAAAGAGTCAAACAGACCCACAAATTCGTAGTAGGTTTTGCTTGGCGCTACAATATCAAAGTTACCTTTTGAGATAGAGAGAGCATAGCGTCTAACATCTCTAAAAGGATTCGAAAGGGTCATCACAACTTTACGGCTAAAAACTAATGAGATAGCGAGCAGTGCAACCAAAATAAGTGCCAGTTTTGGATATAGGTCGACATAGATAGTATTAAGGCGTTTAGAGTCATCTTTTGTCACATTAAGGTAACCAATAATAGTATCAACGTCCTTGATCAAGTATTTTTCTATATTGTGTGATCCTGAATTGATATCCACAATTTGTTCGGCCATGGTAATGTCATAATCAAGTGAGTCTAAACGTACCGAGCTGACATATTCGAGCTGTGTAATCGTATTAACCAACTGTTCTGCCATCTGCTAGTCGAAACGTAATAGTGAATATTTAGCTTGAATGAGTTGATAATTAATGGTCTCTTTATAATGTTGCTGATATTCACGCTCTGCATTATCAACATCCGATGAGATCAACATTGCCGCTAATAACAGCAACGGAATGACGGTCACGATAAGGTATAAGAGGACAATGTAATTGGAGAGTTTCTTCATGAGTTAACAGCGCAGTAATGATTCAACTTTTGATACAGCAGAGTATCTTCACCTTTCATTCTGCCCACTAATTGTTTGATCACCCCTATTTCTGCTTGAGAAAGTCGAGGATTCAACGTGTTCACTTTAATATTAATCACATTCTGTTTCATACCAAACACTTTATTATTGTGATTCCAAACTCGATTGTTAATTTGCATTAACGCAGCAAAAATGGCTGAATCAGATCGCTTCTCTAAAGTGGCAAGTACGGTATCAGGGTATTGTGCCGACACATCAACATCAACACCAAAAGCCTGAAGATTATACTTTTTTGCGGTATCAATAACAGTCAGACTAGCGAGCCCGGCTGCGGGGAAAATAATGTCGACGTTTTGAGCAAACAACTCTTCTGAAATCCTGTTGGCTGACACCGTATCCTCCCATGAATGTGTACCCGTATTGATATAACGTGTTAACAACTTTGCTCTAGGATTGGCATCATTTAATCCAACACGATAGCCACACTCAAATTCATTAATCACAGGGATATCTATGCCGCCAATGAATCCAACTATATTGCTTTTGGTTTTTAAACCGGCTAAAAATCCGATGATATAGGCACCTTTAGCATGGTCAAAAGTGATGCCAAGCACATTTGGTATCTCATAACTGACGTCCATTGATATGAATTTTGTTGCGGGGTATTTTGACACCACGGCATCAAAGTGCTCAATAACGTTTGAATCTTGAATTATAATGGGACTGTAATTTTTCTTTGCGGCATTTTCTACTTCTAAGATGTATTGACTAAGGTCTCTATCAATGAATACTCGTTCAACTTTGTGACCAGAAATCCGTTCAAACTTTTTTACACCACTGTCTAAAAGATACTGATAACTGCCTTCTGCCACACGGCCTTGGTAAATAATGATAGGTTTAAAAGTATTCTCAGTTTCTGCCCAACTATTACTGATATTGAAGGCGATTAATAAACAGAAAAACATCTTATGTAACAGCATCTTTGGGAACCTTATTGACATCACGATTAACAGTACGCGATTAGGTTAATTTGTAACACTCGCATCCAAAACAGTCAATTATTGTATCATTCTTGGATGAATAAATGAGAGATAAACAACACCACAAACGGTATTTAAAGATCTCACTGTTCGTTCTAATCGGTGAGCAATTATAATTTAATTTTACATTTCAGACTCAGATAAAACCCAAGCGTCTTCACGCTTAATAAAGCCAAGTTTTGGATAGTAACAATTGGCGGAAGGTGATAAGAGAAGGATTAATTGACATTTGTCACTTAACTGACGCGATGCAAGCCTAATAAGCTCTTTACCAATACCTCGATGTTCAACTTTATCTGCCACCGTAATATCAGACAGATAACAACAATAATCTGACTGTGCCATGCTGTAATAATCAGATTTGAATTTTTTCACATACCCTCTAACTGAGGCACAGTCAGAATATTTACTTGGTCAGCAACACTGCTGACCACGTAAATATTTGCGTTAAATTGCTTCTTCATCAACACTCGACTGATTGTATATATCCACAAAACCCTTTGCCGAAAATACAAACTTGGATGTACCATCATAAGTTCGAAACTCTACAAATACCTCATTTTGGAACTGTTCCACAATGTGCGTCCCTCCCTCTTCAGTGGTAGCAAAAAAGTGATTCCAATCTTCATAGCAGCTTTGCGAAAATTTGATTAATGTTTGGTTAACGAACAAGGGATCATGAATATAAACTCCACTGCCGTTTCTCTCGCACACATCTGGTGAATAAATTTGCACAAACACGATTGATTTTCCATATTGTGAGCGTCTTAACGTCGCATACAACTTGCCATAAATGGCCTCTTTCACTGCGTAATACTCGCTTTTAGATTTATACCACTCATCAACTTCACTATCCGCAAACGCTAAGGATGTGCATACTAAACTTAATAATAAAATAAGACTTTTCAAAGGACTCTCCTTTTATTGCCAAATTAAATTCAACTCTCCCTACCTTTACTAATGATAGACTCAATTTACGTGATCTGTATCAACTTTTTCGACAAAAACAAGCTCAACATTTTTTCTCTAACAGCTCTATCGAACGTTGCTTCAGCTTCTCCATTAAACTAAACATCTGTTTTTGTTCTTTTTTATCAAGTACCGATAATAATTGCTGTTCTCTAACCATTGCCTTGGGAATTAACTGCTGACGAAGCACTTTTCCCTTTTCCGTTAGGCTTAATTGAAACGCCCTCTTATCAACGGAATCCGCTGTTTTAGTGATTAGCTGATTCGATATCATTCTTTTTATTGCTCGACTAACTGCCATTTTCTCTAAGTTAATCATCGGAGCTAACGCTTTTGCTGTTAAATGTGCGTGACTACCTAACACCGCGAGCACTCTCCACTCGTCTCGGGTAAGATCAAATTGCCCGGTATAAATCTCAGCAATACAGTCACTAACTATCCCTTGCAATTGCGTTAATTGATAAGGAAAAAAGGACTCAATTTCTAACCTATATTCTCTTTCACTGCTAATCATGAATATCTTCTTCCATCACTGTAAAATTGACAAAGCCACACAATATAGTAACATTAGTTACTATATTGGCAAAAGGAGTTGTTATGATCAAGTTAGAGCAAATACATCACGTTGCGTATCGTTGTAACGATACCAAAGAGACCGTAGAATTCTATAAAGAAATGTTAAATATGGAGTTTTTGGTTGCGATTTCAGAAGATAAAGTACCTTCTACACAAGCGCCAGATCCCTACATGCATATTTTCCTGGATGCAGGTAATGGAAATATATTGGCTTTTTTTGAACTGCCTAATTCACCTAAAATGGACAGAGACCACAATACTCCAGAGTGGGTACAACACATTGCATTCCAAGTTAAAGATCGACAAGCGTTGGTGGATGCCAAGGATGAGTTAGAGCAGAAAGGGTTAGAGGTCATCGGTATTACGCAGCACGGTATCATTGAATCTATCTATTTCTTCGACCCAAATGGCCACCGGTTAGAGTTAACTTGCTTAACTGGCACCCCACAACAAATGGCGGAGTTAAAACGTGTTGCGCCGTTAATGGTTGATGAGTGGTCCGAAACGAAAAAAGCTCCTAAACACGCAGCGTGGTTACATCAATAGGTAGGCACTCTAAAAAAGAGCAATATTGACCTACCTGTTCAATATTGCTCTAGCAAAGTATCAATCTGACAAAGATGATGGAAAATTAAATAGTGTCGTCTTCACTATAAACATTCACTGTTAAATCACCATTCTCATTTTCTAAAATCAAGAAAATTATAGATCTGCAACATACTTGGCAATCTTCAATATACTGCTGTTCGAAATCAGCTGAATCAATGAGAACGTCAATTATCTCGCCACAATATGGGCACCCTATGGGCTTCTCAATCAATAGATTCAAATTCTTCGGTTCTCCTGACTTCACGGGACATGAAATGGTATCTGTCCCGTTAGTTTAGAAGATAAAGTCCCCCAAAGGTTCACGATCTTACTGCATTACAGCACACCACGAGCCATCTGATCCATTTCGATCGAATCGAATAGCGCCTGGAAGTTTCCCTCACCAAATCCACTGTCATTCTCTCGTTGGATCAGCTCAATGAAAATAGGTCCGAACAAATTCTTAGTGAATATTTGCAATAGATAGGTTTGATCTGCTTGGCTATCAACCAAAATTTGATATTTTTCGATTTTCTCTTTGTCCTCTTTTACCCAAGGAACTCGATCAAAAACCGTTTCATAATATTCAGGCAGAATGTTAAGCGTTTGTATGGATGATTTATCTAATTTTTCAACCGATGCGACCAAATCTCGTGTTAAAAATGCCAAATGCTGCACGCCGGGGCCTTTGTATTCATCGAGATATTCATCAATCTGATTGTTATTATCATCTTTACCTTCATTGATCGGAATACTGAAGGTTTTGCATGGTGACTGAAGAGCATAAGATATCAACGCTGTCTTTTGCCCCTTAATGTCAAAATAGCGAACTTCAGTAAAGCCAAACACCTCTTTGTAAAAGTCGGCCCAATAATGCATTGTGCCCTTTAAAACATTGTTCGTGAGGTGATCTATTGCTAAAAACCCCTTCTCTTCTACATAGTTTGCATCTGTTATCTCTTCAAAGTCATCCTCGTAAATCGAACCTTTTGTTCCCCAGTTATCAATGAAGTAAATCAAACTATCACCAATCCCATATATCGCAGGGTATGGAAGGTCTTTATGGGTTGAGTCATTAGCGGGTTTTGCACCGCGTTCTACTGCGGTATCAAAGGCATATTGAGCATCGTCAACACGCCAACCCATAGAACATATTGCAGGACCATGCTGTTTGGCAAACTTATCAGCAAAACCCCCTTTTTGATTATTCAACAGGAAGTGAATATCGTTTTGATGATAGTAACTGATAGCCTTACCCTTGAGCTTTTTAATCTTTGAGAAACCAAAATCGGTAAAAACACGATGCATAAATTCGATATCTGGAGTGGCATACTCTGTAAACTCGATGCCACACAGACGCAATGGATTCGGATTATCACTATTCATCTCAGTCTTCCTTTCATTCAATAGTAGTATCAGTTGTTACTAGTATTAATGAATTACCGATAAAATAATAATTACAGCCAAAACTAACTGCACACATTAAGATAACAATTTCGTAACAATTGCGGTACGATTTTACAGAGTTGAGGCTTGTCGCTCTCATAGGTTGTTTTTAGCAGGAACATAGGCTTAAAAGTGTACGAATAGCTTTACAGACTAAATGACAAAGTTAGTTGGCTCAATATCGATATCACCCTCTTTTAGGTCAATCACTTCGATTCGATTTCTGCCGGAATACTTTGCTTTATAAAGTACTTTATCTGCAGCGGTAATGATCATGCTGGGATCTGAGCCTTTTTTAGGTGCACAAATACAGAGACCTATACTGATAGTCACCACTTCAGAAACTTCTGAAAACTTATGTGCTATCTGCAAGTCCTCAACCGCTCTTCGGCACATTTTTGCTACTGGCATAGCATCTTCTGTCTCAGCTAAGATAAGTGCAAACTCTTCGCCACCATATCGAGCTAAAAGATCGCTGGGCCGATGTATGAGTTGATTCAATCTATGTGCTATTGATTTTAAACACTCATCACCTTGTGGATGACCATAATGATCGTTATAAGGTTTGAAAAAATCAACATCAAGTAAAATAAAAGCAATGTGGCTCTGGTTTCTAATCGCACGTTTCCACTCTTTGCTAAGCACTTCATCCATATACCGTCGGTTTGAAATTCCAGTCAGACCATCTATTCGAGTGAGGATCCTTAACTGTTTATTAGCATCATTTAACTCACGAGTTTTTTTTATCACCACTCGTTGAATCAAGGCAGCACGGTTAAACATGATATAGATATACAGAGCGATTAATCCAGTGAATACTACACCTATAATAAAAAAAGCTTCCGGCAATATCGTTCTTCGATCGCTAACATAGTTAATGGTTGGTTTGGCAATAATACTCCATTTTCTGCCCCACAATTCAGGTAGCTCTTTGAGGTAGATAATACTGTCGTCTTTAACAACTCCAGTACGAGATTTATATTCAATTAACCGCTGAGGATCAGACGTTGTTACATCCATCAAGTCCATATCGATGCCTAAAGCACTGCCAGATAACATTGAACTATGGAAAATGTCACTGATTCGATACACACCTAACACGAAACCTTTTAAATTCTTCTCTCGACGTTTAGCTGTATCAAATCTGCCTTTATATATAGGATAAAATGCTAGAAAACCTTTTTGTGAACCGCTATCTTGAACTAAGTTAATACCTGCTGAGGCGATAGGTTTCGCACGAGTTGCCGATTCAGTGAGTGATTTTAACCGAACAGCATTTGAGGCTAGATTAAATCCAACAGCTTTCTCATTTCCAGCTAATGGCTGAACATAATAGACAGGAAAATAGACATCACTCTCTTTTGCTTCAACCATCTCTCCACTGCTCGACTGTTCAGTAATGTTATAACCAGGAATATAAATACGAATATCGGCAATATAGCGGTCTTTATTTGAAGAGGTGATTTTTGGTATCCATTCAAGTGCTTGAATGGAGTTGTGCCTATTGAGTATGTCTTTTGCTTCGGTTTTAAATCGACTATATTTTGCGTTATCTCTACCTTTAAATAAGATAGCTAATGAGCGAAGCGCTTCAAAGTTGGTTAATACTTCTCGATACAATGAAGCGGCTCTTTGATCAACGTCTTTATGAAACTCCAGCGTGATTGCCTTCTCTTCAGCATTATAAAATAGCCAGCTACTTGCCGTCGTTAAGGTCATACCCATTACTACGACAAAAATGAGAAATAAGCTGATTCTTTTATCAGAGGCCATAAAATCCTTTCAGTTTCTATCTGACTATATTAATTTGATTCACTCTTTTTATTACTACTAATTACTATAGCAGCATATGTTGGGCAGAGTAATAACGGATCGACCAGTTACGAAAATTTGACCGAAAAAAAGCCAGTATTACTACTGGCTTAGCGTTAATCTAGCATATTCCACTGCTATTCCACTTCGATTGGGCCACCAAATGAAGTTACTGGAGGTACTTTACCAGTGAACTTCTCAAAACTAACCAAACAAGTATTCGCACTGGTTGCTTGAGCAAGCTCAGAGGTTGGGATATCTTGAGTCAGTGTGTTTGGATCGCCATAAGTATCCATCGCGCCTACTTTTTCACTCATCGGCCCATACCAAGCGCCCTCTTCGATTCGAATGACCCCTTGTGCGTAGTTGTCAGTAACCACAGCACCGGCAAGCAGCTGTCCACGGTCATTGAACACTCGAACTAAGTCACCACTCTTGATTCCTTTTTCTTTGGCATCAATTGGGTTGATATAAACAGGCTCACGACCTTTTACAGCATAAGTTGCGCGGATCTCTTCTGATTCACACATTTGTGAATGCAAACGCTTATCTGGATGACAAGACTGTAACCAGAATGGATGTTTCTTAGAACCCGGTCCGCCGTGTGAACGTTCACTTTTCTCAAACCACATTGGGTGACCTTGGCACTGCTCATAACCAAATCGGTCAATCTTACGACTGAATATTTCGATGAACCCTGACGGTGTGCCTAGTGCGTTGATCTCTGGATCTTCACGAAAATCAGCATGACGAACCCAAGGCTTACCTTGACCAAAGTCGAGAATACCCTGCTTCCAGAATTCTGAAAACTCAGGCATATCAAACTTGGCTTTGTTTGCTGAGCGGCAATCATCATACAGTGATTTCACCCACTCCATCTCATCCATGCCACGAGTATATTGCTCCTGTTTGCCGAAACGACGTGACAATTCGGTAAAGATATCGAAATCAGATTTAGACTGATAAAGCGGATCAACCAACTTCTGCATGGCTAATAGACCACGACCTGAATATGAGCCGTAAATATCAATATCGTTGCGTTCCCACTGAGTGCAAGCAGGCAATACGATATCAGAGAAACGACAGGTTGCCGTCCAAGCAAAATCAATCGTAACCACCGTTTGAAGTTTTTGGAACGCTTTCTTCATACGGTTACGATCTTGGTGGTGATGCCATGGGTTGTTCCCACTGATCACCATCATCTTATAATCTGGAAGTTTGACTTTAGATCCGTTGTATTTGATCACTTTCCCAGGCTCTAATAAACAATCAACCCAGCGTGCGACCGGAATCGTTCGACTATAACCATTGAAATCATTGTTATCCCAGATTGGCTTTTGACCTTGGTCGACATTTCGCGGGAAACCACCCGGCGCTGCAAATCCAGTGGAAGGAACCCCGATACCACTGTAATGGTGGCCATAAGAGACACCGCCTCCAGGAAGACCAATTTGACCCACCATGGCCGCAAGTACCGCTCCCATCCAATAAGGTTGTTCACCGTGCTCTTGACGCTGAATACACCAACCAAATAGGATTTGGGTACGCTCAGCCACCATCATACGTGCAAACTTACGAATTTGATCTGGCGTAACACCACAGATCTCGGCCGCCCACTCCGGTGTTTTTTCTACTTTGTCTTTTGTTTCACCCAATACATAAGGCATGAAATCATCAAAGCCTAAGCAGTACGTCTCAATAAACTGTTTATCATGTAGATCTTCAGTGTATAGGGTGTGAGCCAACGCCAACATAAACGGTACATCCGTTTGTGGGTTGATGTAAAAATGCTCGTTATTTAAATAACGCTGAGTTTTGTTTTTTACCGGGTCAACAGAGATAACGTTAATCTCGCCTTTGGCCACTTTCTCTTTCAGCTGCTCAAGGTAAGGGTATGACTCATGCGTTTCACAGTTCCAACCAACTTGCAGATTTTTCACCGGATCGGTTGCCCACAAGATGACATTTTTACTGTTGTCTAGAATTTCTGACCAAGAGGTACCTTGTGCGTAGACTTCTGTCGAACCCAATACATAAGGCAAGATGGTTTGGCCCGCACCCGTTGAGTAATCACCTACTTTTGTGATGAAATTACCGTGCATTCCAACCGCGCGCTGCATGTGACTGGTGCAACTGTGGAACTGGCCCGTTTGACGCCAGCCAGTTTGTCCTGCATGCAGTGCCCATGGACCGTAGTCTTTTTGAACGCGTTCAAGTTCACGGTAGAACAGATCTAACGCTTCATCCCATGTGACACGAATAAATCGGTTGTTACCACGGGTTTCGCCGCTGTATTTATGCTTTTTTAACCAATCTAATCGAACCATTGGGTAACGAACGCGGCTAGGACTATAAATAATACCCTTAATGCCGTTGATCATTTCAGTTGGGTGCTTATCCAGTTCTAATGGTTTAATCTGTTGCACTTTACCGGCGTAGATATGAGCTCGAAATGCACCCCAGTGTGAACCAGATACTTTCCAGATCCCCGTTGTTTCAGCAGCATTAGCCTTTGAAGCCATCAACAGACTTGGACCCATTACCGACACAGCACTGGTGGTAGCAACACCTTTTAAGAAACTTCTTCTGCTTATAGACATACTCTTTTTAACTCCATCAATGCTTAGTGTTGGTCAGAAAAATCTGACGAGTGCTTCTGAAGGTATTTCAATACTAGTGCTTTACTGTCAGTATCAAAGTTGACGAATGCCATCATACCGTTAAACATTCCAGGCCACGTATTGGCGTCAAAATGCGCTTCTGCAGGTTGAGTATGACAAACCGAACAATTGGTTTTATATGACTGCTCTGCTTTATCCCAGATAGGCTGGACATCGCTCAACAGTGCCTCTTTTTTGAGCCACAGTTTGACTTGAATGCGCTGCCAAGGTAAACCCGTTAAGTCATCTTCTTTGGTTTCAAATTTCTCAATAATCGAATCATTTTGTGCGGTCTCTTTAAGTAAAGAACCTACCGCAATGTTCATGCCGAAATCCTCTTGAATGACACGGCCAAAACCTTTAAGTTTACGCCAACCAGCAATTTCAACTTCAATCGCATCATCAGTTTCTGTAATCACAGTAACACTAGACGCCGGATTCAGCAGGCCAGCTTCAATCGCCATGTCCTTATCTTCATACAATGGCAGATGGCGGACACTGACGTAACTTTCGCCGCGACTAAATTTAGTACTTGATGCCAGTTGCTCTAATTCACCGATCATGCCACCTGAGCTGTCCATATTTTCAGGAAGGTGATGAGCAATCCCTTTATGACAATCTAAACAGCTTTGATCACGCTCTTTCGCTTGCTTCATCTGGATACGTGCAGTGGGCTGCATTTTATCAAAATCCATACCATCGTAATCATGGCAGTTACGACACTCTAGCGATTTATTGGCGCTAAAACGTTCCCACTCATGTTGGGCAAGAACAATACGCCGCTCCTCAAATTTTTCTTGGGTATTAATGCTACCAACAAGGTGGGCAAATACCTCTTTACTGGCTTGCATTTTACGCGCAATTTTTGCGGTCCACTCGTGTGGAACGTGACAATCAGGACAAGTAGCACGGACACCTGAACGGTTTTTATCGTGAATAGTACCTGCATATTCTGGAGCAATATTGTCTGCGTGACAGCCTACACAGAACGCTTCTGTGTTGGTCGCTTCAAGAGCAGTATTAAAACCACCCCAAAAGATAACACCGGCGACAAAACCACCAAGGGTTAAAACACCTAAACTGATATGAACACTTGGACGAGCAAACGTCTGCCAAGCTTTAATTAAAAAGGATTTCATTATGTACTCTCTTCAAAAATGGTGGACAACGTAATAAGGCTTAAGCAGGAATTAACCGCCGTGTCCAGGAAGGCCAAAAAAAAGCGCTTGCATGAACCAGACAGAAAAACCATATGCGCCAACGACACCGATACTAAGAATGGGGAAGAGAATTACGGTAATGAAAAAGAAGGCACGCCACTCGTTAGCGCGTGTTTCGGAAGTATTATTGCTCATTATCTAACCTTATACTTACGCCTTCTAAAGAGGCGTTATATATTAATAATCCTAAACTTTTTACGTTTAGGCTAAACTTTATTCCATAAATATAGACACCCTGTCCAACTCTTGTCTTTATTTTTAAGAAAAGTGTAGATAATTCTTATGATATAAACAAAAAACCGCTCATATATGAGCGGTTTAATTTCGTCCTTGAATTTATTATAACATCAACCAATTACATTCATGGTATGTTCTAGATCAATGTTTTCTTGTTTCTTTTGTGCTGTAAATCCTCTTAAACCAACCACATGCACATGCTCTCTATCTTTAAAGATTTTACGAACCAATTTATAAGTGGTCCCCTGCTCAGGGCTAATATTCTCAGGGGCCGCTATCATCAACTGCATATCCAAACGATCACAGAGATCAAAAAGTGTGGTTATGGATTTGCCATCTAAACGTGCGGCTTCATCTAAGAAAAGCAGTCTACATGGAAGCAGATCTTTACTCCGCAATCGACGTGACTCCTCTTCCCAACTCTGGATCACCATGAGAAGAATCGATTGACCCGTTCCTATCGCCTCGCCTGTTGAGAGTGCGCCAGATTCAGCCTTTAACCAACCATCGGTGCCACGGTTAACTTCGATACCTAAGTCCAAATAGTTACGGTAATCTAACAGCTCTTCACCCAATACTTGAGGAGAGCGTTGCCCAACCTCAATATGAGGATTCAAACGTTGGAACAATTTGGCCATCGCTTCTGAGAAAGTTAAACGTGTATTGTTAAACAGGTCTTGATGCTGTTCGTGATTTTCAGATAACCCCTCTAACAGCGTTAAATGAGTTTCGCGAATATCAACATTCAAGCGCACCCCTGTGACTTGCCCAAAACCAATACTTGAAAGGCCTTGGTTAAGCATACGAATACGGTTCTGCTCACGCTGGATAGTTTTACGAATAATCGAAGCGGCACTTTCTGAACTGATGGAAAGACGGTTTTCACGTTGAGTCAGCTCTTCGGTTAATCTTGCCAGCTCAACTTCCATCTCTTCAATCGCTTCAACCGGATCATCGGTGTGAATGATATCTTGTCTAATACGCTCACGTAAATGCTGATAAACCGCAATATAGAACAGCACTTTGCGTTCTGGTTTGGCATTATCTTCAGATTGGCGTAAAGCATCACGCAGATCGTCATTATCTGACACGGCAATGCGCAGCGCACCTAATGACTTATCGGACATGGAGCGTAACTCGCCTGCGGACAAATAGGCCAGTTCACGTCGATGCAGACGGCGCTCAACATCATTGGCACGTGCAACTTTAAGCACTGAACACCAACCCGCTTTGGCATTAACCACGAATTTCCTGTGCTCTTTATACTCTTTTTCTACTTTACGTAGCTGCTTCAGAGTCGATTTTATCTCTAATTCATGCGAGGTAATGCTCTTTTCAATCTCACTGCGACGTGTTCTTGAGCTATGCAGACGCTGATTCAGCTCATCACGACGCTGTTGAGCACGATCTTGTGCTTGATGATCCGCGTATACACCTAACTCTTGAAGTTCTCGTTTGAACTCCTGAATAGTCTCTAATTTGGCTTGATGTGCACTTTTTAACGACGCCATCAATTGGCTATACTGGTTACTTTGACTGCGCGTCAGTTTCAGCTGATCTCGACTCTGCACTCGAATTGACTCTGCTGCTACCAGCTTGTTTTTTAGCTGTTCATTGAGTTCACTACTTTTACCGACCAATTCAATCGAGTCTGCATAAGTGAAGTGCTGACGTCGCTCTACTACATCAGCAATAGCAAATAACTTCGCCTTTAAATTCTTTAAATCAATGTCAGACTTCTGATAATCAGATTGCAACGCTTCAAACTGCTGCGGATCAGTATCAAGAGCATTTAATAATGATTGTAACTCAAGCACCAATTTACCATGTTGTTTACCAAACTGATCGGCTACGGTTAACTGCTCAAGCTGAACTTGAACCTCGTCAAAACGTGAGAACACGGTACCGTCTTCCAATAAACCAACCACTGGCGCTAACTTACTTAACTGAACTAATGCATCTCGACTTGCTACTAACTGGCTACGATGTTGTTGTTCTTTGTTCGCCAGTTCTGCAATCTGACGGGCTATTTTACTTTGCTTTTCGTATGCCGTTTTTAGCTGTTGTTCTGGATCAGGCGTAAAAGCGACTGACAAGTGCACAGAAACGAAACGATTAAAGCTCAGATACAACCGCTGCATCTTTTGCGCGTCGAATGCCGCTTTAGCAAATAATTCTGCAACGTCATCACGCTCTTCACGTAATAGTTCTAAACGTTGTTCGCGCGCTGCACGGCCAAAGATTGGTGTTTCAGGAAAACGAGAATAACGCAGTTGACGGTCATTAAGATGAACGCATACTGCATCTTCAAGTTCAACCACATCAAATACGCTGTCATCGAAGGCATCAACATCGCCTTCAATGACGTATAAATCATCTGGGCAATCATCCAAATTCCCGAGTTTTTCTTTAATACCTTTTAAATCAGAAACAATAATCGCATGGCGAGCAGGACCATACATCGAACTAAAATAGGCGGCATCATCAATGGTAATATCATCATAAATCTCTGATAACAGCACGCCGCCTAAAGAGTCAGCAACACCTTTAAGACGTGCATCCGCGCTACCTCCTGGGGCAGCAAGACGTTCAATCTCACAGTCTAAAGCACTCTTTTTAACCGACAAACACTCTTTTTCGCTCGACAACGTTCGCTCTTTTTCAGAGGTCAGTTGCAGCTGAGTCATAACTGATTCACTGCTCGTAAGATCGCTGCTGCACTGTTCGATTAACTGCTCTAAACTGTCACTCGCGGCTATCCAGGACGGCGCACTTTTTTGTAATGATTGAATTTGCTGTTGCAGTTGCAACTCTTCGCGCTTCATATCACTACGTTGTTCAATAATCGTCTCTTGTGTCTGCTGAAGTGACTCTACCTTCTCTTCATGACGCTCTTGTTCTTCTATTAGCAACGGTTCACTGCTAACCAAAGTATGAAAGCGTTTATTATAATCTGTCGCTATTTCAGTTGCTTGACGAGCATTTCTCACCGATCTCTCTAGATCACGGTACTGCGCTTTAAGCTGCTCGGCGTGTTCGGTTATCCCTTTTAACTCTCTGGCTTTATCAAGAATCTCTAAGGCCGACTTTTTTGCATCTCCACGCTCAACTGATCCGGTGACGGCTACAATAATGGACAGTCCACGTTCAAATTGGTTCGCCGCCGCTGACGACATATCGACTTTATGTTTTAGTGCTAATAGTGCACTGGTCTGAATTGCTTCTTGTATCTTATATTCTGCTTGTAACGACCCAGCATTTTCTTGGTTTAACTCATTGCTCTCGCACAAATGCTGTGCTTTTTCTAAGGCATTAACCGCTTGTTGATACTGCAGTGCACGTGTCTGTTGTACATCAAGAGCTTGTTGATAATCTGCCAATTGTGTTTTGAGGCTATCTACCTCCTCTTCACTCATTTGAGTCTGATCTTCAACGGCAAGAAGTTGTTCTGTCGCCTCTTCAACAATCATCACCTGCTCTTCAAGTCTTTCGGTTAACTCTTCCAGATCTTCTTGGTAGCGTTCAACTTTCCCTTGTTGGCGTACTGCTGTTTGAACCAATTGCAGATGATCAGATGCCGCTTGATGATCCTGTTCAAGCCCCTCCTCTTGTTCCACTAACTGTTCAAGCTCTGTCTGTCCGACATCCAGTTGCGAGGTGTGAGTGAGTAAACTTTCTCGCGACGCCATTAATTCAACACGATGGCTAAGGGTTCGGTCCAACTTATTGCGGCGCTCATTAGCATGACGCATATAATCTGCGGCGACATAGTGGGTAGATTCTGTAATCAAATGTTTAAACAAGTCTCGATCGAATTGTGTCACTTTAATTGCTTCAAGAGTCATCCGATTTTCTCGAAGTGCCGCTTCCATATCTTGAAACGCTTTTTTCACTCCACCGTTTTGTGGCAGTAGATAATCACGCAGTGAGCGAGTAATCGCACTGGATATTCCTCCATACAAAGAGGCTTCAATTAATCGATAGAATTTCGAACGATCTGCTGTATTTCGAAGTTTCTTTGGCAGTACTCCGAATTCAAACATCTGAGCATGATAGTCCGTCACGGAATTGAAGGCTTTAAATTGCACCTCCTCATATTGCGAAACATGCTCTTTTACTTCATTGAGCTGACGAACTCTTGCTTGATTATCTGAAACCGTTTCAATCAACACATCTGTTGGTTTCACATGGCTCGGCAGCCCGTGAATAACAAAGGGTTTAATGTCCACTTTTTTGTCTCGACCCGCCACTTGTTGCAGTTTCACCGCGAATAAAATACGTTGTTTTCTTGAGTTAACGATATCTAACGTTGCGTAACATGCCCCTGGTTTTAGCTTGCCGTGTAAACCCTTGTCACGTGAAGCCTGTGAACTGCCTGCTTCGGTGGTATTTCTAAAATGCAGTAAACTTTGGTCTGGAATAAGTGTGGTAATGAATGCCGCCATCGTGGTCGATTTTCCCGCACCATTACCGCCAGAAAGTGTGGTGACTAGATTATCAATGTCAAACGTTCTGGCAAAAAAACCATTCCAGTTAATCATCGTTAATGATTGATATTTACCTCGTTCAATCATACTCATACTTCACCTTCCACTACATTGTCTTTTTCTGTTAGATAGTTACTCTGTTCAAGCAGGTCAAGCTGATCTTCTTGCTCGGTATTCTCACTCTCTGTGTCTAATTCGTTATTTAGATTTAAGGTTGATTGACTATGCGGCTGTTGATGAACCACCACCGCCTCACCATCTCTGATCAACCGCAACTGTGCATCACGAACGTCATCACCAACACGCACATCGGCACCAAAACGAAAAACCGCTTCGCTGATTCTAAATTTACCGTTTTCACCTACAGGCAATACCATACCTAAACGACGTAAGCGTCGTAGAGAGGTTTTCACTTTGTCATAGAGTTTTTCACGATCTAGATCAGAGCCAGTGGCTCGATTGGTCACTAACTTCATCAATTTTTTTTCATCAGAAAGTGCAATTAACTCATCAAACAACTCTTGGTTGGTGAAGATACCTTCATGGGCCAGTCGCTCTGGACTTAAATATAAAAAGCAGAGTACTTTACCCACTAACATGTCAATCTCAGCCAATACACTGCGGCTGATTAATGACGTTGAACGGGGACGCAGATAGAAAAACCCTTCCGGTGCTTTGACTAACTCTGCATGGTAACGTTGATAGAAAAGCGCTAATTCACTGTCGAATTCGATTAAAAAACCGTGGTTATCTAAGTCATCCGTTGAGATGTGTCGGCCCGCACGTAATAAGCTGTCTAGCTCTGGAAAAAGCGGGTTTGCAATCGCTTGTGCCAATTTTTCAGGCATAAAATCTTCAATATTTGTCAATGACATTTGCTTGTACCTTCGCACCAAATTTATTAATGGATTGCCAAATCGGCTGTACGGCTTTCAAATCAGACTCTGAATAGCCTAGATGTACAGCTTGGTCTACGATAATTTTTGCCAAATCAAAGTGCTGGCTTTGTGGATATTGCTCTAGGTAATCCTTTAACACACGACTCAACTCTATAGCTGCACCCGTCTGTTTATAGCGTTTTAACATCTGTTCAATCTGAGTTGCTAGCAATTCGTTAACAACGGTAAGCTCTTCATACTCAACCGCTTCAGGTATGGTCCCCGTCACCTCTTCATCGCGTAAAATCAAGGCTTCATCGCGCAGATCGCGCAGTCTTTGCGCATCAGAAAAGGTTAAATACCAAGGCGCATCAAAATAATCACCAATTGATTGCCTTAATCTCTGACTAAAGGCTCTGTTTTTATCCATATCGATAGCGGTTCGAATAAATTTATGCACATGGCGGTCATAACCAATCCACAAGTCGATCGCTTGCTGTCCCCAGCTAACAATACGATCCAGTTTCATCTGCAGTGAATAAATCAGCGTTTCAATAAACTCCAACTCATCGACGCCATAAACCAGCTCTTGGATATCCAGCAGCTGTGTTTGCAGTTGATCACCGGCGGCTTGCAACGAGTCTTGCAGTTCGCGCAACGTACCGGACGTTTCATTAAGTAGATGTTCACAGTTTGAAATCGCTTCACGCCAATTCTGATTCAGCAGCTCAGCAATATTACTCTTGACCTCTTGCTGTTGCTCATCCATCACACGCTGGTTTAAATCAATACGATCAAAAATCTCACCAACGCTGTATTTCAGAACAGCAAAAACGTTGGTGCGCCAAAATTGTTCGGACCCACCTGCAGTGGCAGAATTCACTGCTTTTTGAATCTCGTCCGCTGCCATCGTTAACTGAATGGACAGTTTTAATTTAGAGAACTGACGGTGTCTGACGTAATAATCCGTAATACCAATCGCAAGTGGTGTGAGCCGATAGATGCTTGCGCCCTCAGTTGACTCTCCACTAAAGCGGCTGACTAATCGCTGGCGAACCAACTCATTAATGGCGTTATTTGCTCTAAATACCTGTGTATCGCTTGACTGTTCGAACAGGTCACTGACGATTTTAAATGCATCATGCAGCTCACCTTCTCCAAGTTCTTCGTCGTATCGTTCATTACTTAAAACAGCAATGGCTAATAGAAATGCCAATCTCTCTGGGGGTAAGTTTAAAGAGAGATCTTGTTGCTTAACCCAACCAACCATTTCGTCAATGGTTTGATCAGGCATCGCAGTCGAAAACTGACTCATCCTGTTTCCTTTACACACTTATTTATTGTTTTCATTACTCTCATGTGGCTTTTGCGCCCAAACATGAATATAACGACCAAGAGACAGATATGGCTCTTGGCGACAAAGCTTTTGTTCTAATAACAGCACATCGTCTGCAGTATAAGCACCGTTATACTCCATGTTGCCAATGTAATCATTAAAACACCGTATCCCTGATTTTCCTTTAATGTCAAACCCTGCATCTTCAATCCACGAATATACATCTTCTGGTTTTAACCCTTGTTGCGGTTGTAATTTAAACCGCTTTCTATGTGGCATATCATCCAATACATGCGGAATATTTCCGCAAACCACATTTTTAAATACCAGTCCGTGGTGGTTGTAAAACATGATGGAAATAACGCCACCAGGTTTAATCTGATTTAATAGAACATCCAGCGCCTCTTTAGGGTCAACTAACCACTCCATCACTGCGTGGAACAACACCAGTTCAAACGGTTCTGTAATATGTTCACCGATCGCTTGTATCGGACTGTGAATCAGTCGATATTGGTTAAGCAGGTCATTATGTTCAATAGATTGCTTCGCTAGCGTGAGCGTTTCAGAAGAGATGTCACATAAAGTGATGTGATGGCCTCTTTCTGCCACTTTTTGAGAGAGTTGTCCAATTCCGCCTCCGGCATCTAAAATAGTCAGAGACTGTGGCAACTGTTCAATAAGGGACAATATTTGCTCAATATCCTGCCAAACAATCGTTTGGCGAATATCGCCCTTTGCAGAGCCATAAATGTTTTTAGCAAATTTGTGCGCAATATCGTCAAAATTTCGGTCTATAATCAAGGCAGTTAAGTTATGATGTTCTATTCGGTCGCTTATTGTCTCATATGCTCTGTAGGAATACAGTCTTGTAAGCTCTTTTCGCATTCAATTGATGGATTTTCGGTCTACGTAGTATGTTTGAACTAAAAAAAACGCTCTCTTCTCTTCTTATGCCTCTACCTGCACTGTTGATTATCGGTGTTTTGGGGCTATTGCTCTTATGGTTCACCCAAAGAAAGACCATGGCATCCTGTTTATTGACTCTCTCGATACTCGGCCTTTTTGTTCTCTCTTTTCAACCTTTCTCGACTAGCATGCTTAAACCGTTAGAAAGAGAGTTCCCAACCTTCTTACCCACCGATGAGCCCATAGAATACATAATGGTGCTGGGTAATGGCCATGTTGTAGACGATGAAATCTCTCCAGTCTCAGAATTGAGTCGTGCGGCTTTGATGCGCCTTATTGAAGCGATACGAATTTATCGCATGTACCCAGGAGCAAGATTGATTCTTTCAGGCTATGATGGTGGTTCCAGTGTGAGTCACGCAAGAATGATGGCCAAAGTGGCTCTCTCTCTTGGGGTGACAAAGCCGAGTATTATGTTACTGGAAACTGCTCGAGACACATGGGAAGAAGCCCATCAGGCAGCGGTATTTGTACAGAGCAGTAAAATGGTCTTAGTGACCTCAGCAAGCCACATGACTCGTGCAATGTATGAATTCAGAAATGCGGGTATCGAACCCATTCCAGCCCCAACTAACTATCTTGCCCACTCAGAAATTAACCAACCGTGGGAGAAGTATTTCCCTAAAGCACTCTACTTAGAGCAGTCTGAAAGATACTGGTATGAAAAACTCGGTCAATGGTGGCAGCAACTCCGTGACTCTTTAACTGACGTTGAAAACTCACAGATCTAAACCGACCACTCTCTTAAAATAAAAAAAACCAGAACGTTGACACGCTCTGGTTTTTTATCGACTTTGTCACTATCGCTGGCTGATAATCTGGCACACTTGCGCTAAATCTTCAGGTGTATCAACACCTGCAGGAGGCGTTTCACTAGCTACAGCAACATGAATTCTCTCTCCATACCACAGCACTCTGAGCTGTTCTAAACACTCGATTTTCTCAAGAACACTCGGTTGCCAATTAATATAGGTCTTAATAAAATCCGCTCTATAGGCATAAATCCCTACATGCCTTAACAACGGTGAGCTTATCTGCGCAGGGTTTTTAGCAAAGTTGTCACGATCCCAAGGTATGGTGGCACGGCTAAAATAGAGAGCAAATCCCTCTTGGTCCATGACGACCTTCACCGCATTAGGATTAAACACCTCTTGTTCATGCTCAATCTCTACTCCGAGAGTTGCCATTGGTGCGGAAACCGATGCTAAATTGTCTGCCACTTGTCGAATGATGGAGGGAGGAATTAACGGCTCATCACCTTGTACATTCACGACGATTTGATCGTCTCGAATGTTAAATTTTTCGATAACTTCGGCTAAACGTTCAGTTCCCGATTGATGTTCTGGTGAGGTCATGCACACTTCGCCACCAAATGCTTTTACTACAGATTCGATGCGTGAGTCGTCAGTGGCAATAATCACTTGCTCAGCTCCAGCTAGGCAAGCTTGTTCATGCACCCACTGGATCATCGGTTTACCACAAATATCCGCGAGCGGTTTACCAGGCAATCTAGATGATTGATAACGAGCAGGAATAATGACAGTAAATGACATTATTTGACCTCTTCAGCAGTTAGGCGACGAGCCTCCGGTTCCAACATCACAGGAATCCCCTCTTTTACTGGGTAAGCCAGTCTATCAATGTTACAGACTAACTCTTGATTCTCTTTATTGTAGTTCAGTTTACCTTTGCATACCGGACAAGCCACGATTTCAAGTAGACGATGATCCATACTGTTCTTTTACCTCTAATATCCGGTTAATAATACGTTGCGAATCTTGTGGTGGTAATACTGCATCAACGGGAAGGTACCACCAATTATTTTTAGCAAAATGTCGACATTTAACCGCATCTTTTTCTGTCATTACGAGATGTTGACCCTTTTTTGCAAGGCTCTCTATTTCATCTCTTTTAAAGACTTGGTGATCCACAAACCCTTGTGTATACACTATATTGGCATCGAGCTGTTTTAATGTATTAAAAAAACGAGGCGGATGGCCAATTCCGGCAAAAGCGACAATCTCCTTAAGATCAGTAACCGCTCTTTTTTCGCCCGTTTTCAAGTTAATCAGTTGGCTCGGCTTAAGCGTCATTGGCATTTCATCACTTTCTTGAGAAGTGCCGTTGCAGATCGTAAAGTCGACTTCGGCTAAACGATGCATTCCTTCTCGCAGTGGTCCAAGGGGAATATAGTGCTGATTACCAAAGCGTCGCTGACCATCAATAACAATAATCTCAATATCACGTTCCAACGCATAGTGCTGCAAGCCATCATCTGTAATGACAATATCCACCCCTTGTTGCTCTAACAGTTTTACCGCGTCACTTCTAACTGGCGCGACGACGACACTTGCTTGAGTTCGACGTTGGATAAGTACGGGTTCATCTCCAGCGACTTCCGCTGTTGTCTCTTCATTGACAAGGTAGGGATAGTGCGGCGCTTTACCACCATAACCACGTGAAGCCACTCCCACTTTCAAACCCATTCGGGATAACGCTTCAACTAGCCAGACTACGACTGGTGTTTTACCATTTCCACCGGCGGTGATATTGCCCACTACAACAACAGGAACCGTTGAACGGTAAGCACTCTTTATTCCACATTGGTATGCGCGGCGCCTACGCACTGCGATGTACGCATACACTTTACTCAAAGGCCAAAATAGTGGCCACAGCAACCAACCTATTGGGTGGTTTTCAAACCAAATTTTCTCAATCATTCGCCAAACTGAATTTTATATAACTGGGCATATACGCCATTAGAATCAATTAGAGCCTGGTGATTACCTCGTTCGATAATTTTACCTTCGTCCACCACTAAAATCTCATCGGCATTTTCAATCGTAGAAAGACGATGGGCGATGACTAACACCGTACGATCTTTCTGTAACTCTACCAACGCCGTTTGAATCGCTTTTTCTGATTCCGTATCCAGTGCCGACGTCGCTTCATCCAACACCAGTACTGCTGAGTTTCTTAACAGGGCTCTAGCAATGGCTAAACGTTGACGCTGACCACCGGATAGGCTGGCGCCATTTTCGCCAATCACAGTATCAAAACCTAGGGCCATATCTTTAATAAAATCCGTCGCTGATGCTAACTCTGCGGCTTTTTCTATCTCTTCGCGGCTGTATTTTTCCGTTGCTGCATACGCAATGTTGTTTGCTACCGTGTCATTAAACAGATGCACATTTTGTGATACCACCGCAAAATGCTCTCGAAGATTCGATAAGTTATACTCTTTAATTTCATGACCATCTAAATAGATCCCGCCCGAGTCAAGTTCATAAAAACGGGTAAACAGATTAGCAATGGTACTTTTCCCTGAACCGGAACGCCCGACTAACGCAACCGTTTTTCCCCGCGGGATATCAAAACTCACATTTCGTAAAGCAGGGGCATCTTTGCCAGCGTAAGTAAAGGTGATATCCGATACTTTAATATCACCTTTTGCTTTTTCTACCATTAATGTGCCACTGTCTTTTTCTGGTTCTAAGTCCATCAAACCAAACAAAGTACTACATGCAGCCATACCTCGTTGAAATTGCGAGGTCACATTAGTGAGAGATTTAAGTGGTTTTAACAGACCAAACATCGCTGAAAAAATTACCGTAAAAGTACCGGGTGTTAACTCACTTTTTATCGATTCATTACTGGCTAAAAACAACACAACCACTAAAGCGACGGAGGCGATCATTTGAATCACAGGGTTGGCAATCGCTTGAGCAGTAACCAACTTCATGGTCTGCTGACGCATATCGTTGCTGACTTTATCAAAACGTCCGCTCTCAACACGTTGCCCTCCATAACTCAATACGACTTTGTGCCCTTTTAGCATCTGCTCAGACGATGAGGTCACATGTCCCATCATATCTTGCATATTCTTACTGATTTTTCTAAAGCGTTTAGAGACAACACCGATGGTAACTGCCACAACTGGCGCAATAACCAATAATACTATAGAGAGCTGCCAGCTGCTCCAAAACATCAGAGTGACCAAACCAATAATACTGGCACCTTCACGTACAATAGTCACCAATGAACCACTTGTTGCGGCGGCGACCTGCTCTGAATCATAAGTAATTCGAGATAGCAGGGAGCCTGTAGACTCTTTATCAAAGAAACTGACGGGCATTTTCATAAAGTGATTAAACATTTTTCGACGAATTTTCATCACCACATTGCCTGAAACCCAACTCAAACAGTATGCAGAGACAAAACCACTGGCTCCTCTTACTGCCATCATTCCCATAAGGATAAACGGCATCACTTTTAGAAAATCAGACTCTGCATTACCAAAACCTTCATCAAGTAAAGGTTTAAGTAACGAAATCATATAAGTATCACCTGCAGCATTAATGACCAGTGCAATAGCGGCGACCACCAGCCCTTTTTTATAATCTTTAATGTAGGGCCACAAGCGTTTAAAAGTGGTTAACGTTGTTTCATCTGTTTGAGTCGACATGAATTACTTATTTTCTGAAAACAATTCACCCATTCTACTCCTTATCACCCATCGCGCCAAATAACTTCCGGTACCAATTTGCCGCTAACTCCTGCCTATGTCTAATAATTGTTCGTTTCTCGTTTTCATATTGAACCGTTATTTGGCCGGACTTTGCTGTCTCTATCCACTGAATACTATTTTGCTGATATCGTTTTTTGATTTTTAAAGAGGGAAGAGACCAAGGATTGTGTTTTGCTACTGATACCAATGCGACCTCTGCTTGAAGCTGCTGTAACAATCTCTCTGTTGATGAGCTTCGGCTACCGTGATGAGGTACCAATAACAGATCAGCGGTAAGGTTTGGATGTTGGTTCAGCATTAATAACTCCGACACATCAGTAATGTCTCCAGTTAACAGTATTGAGTGAAAGGAATCGGAGACTTTAATCACGCATGAGTGGGGGTTAAAGGCTCTTGTTACCCGTTGCGGTGGCCATAACACTTGAAAATTCAGTCCTTGCCACTGCCATTTTTCTCCTTTAATGCATGGCAGCATTTCAGCTTGATACTCGCTGCTCTTAACCCATTTAGGTTTCATTATCTGCTTGATAAACTCTTTCCCTCCAGCATGATCATTATCGGAATGGCTAAGAATCAATCCTTCCAATTGCTCAATACCCCGATGATGGAGAACAGGGATCACTACGCGTTGTGCAATAGATCCGCCCTCCCAAGCACTACCAGTATCGTACAATATCGCCTCTCCCCCTTTTTCAATGATCACCGCTAAACCATGACCAACATCAAGCACATCCAGGCTCCAACCCAATTTTTTTTTATCGGGATAGAGTGCTATGACACTCACAACGATCAAAAGCACCACTACCCGCCTAGCTGGCAGTAGCCATATAATTAGGACTCCAGATACAGCTGCAATCGCTAAACGTAGATAGGAGCCATCAAGAGTCAACCAAGCTTGAGTGGCTTGTTTTGCTAACCACCATACCGGTGATAGAGAACAATCTGCCAGCCACCAAAGTTGCTCCCCTGCACTGTCTGAAAAGTTCGATAGCAGCAGGGCGGAAAAAACCAGAGGCACACTAATCAAACTTACCCATGGCACAGCAATTATATTAATGATAGGTGACGCGATACTGAAGCCGCCAAAACTTGAGATCTGCAATGGAATCAAAAAAAGAGTGAGTGCCAACTGCAGCAATACCACCATTTTTATTTTCTGCGCCCAGCGTCGCCATAAATCGCGTTCAACACCCACCACTCGTTGAGGTTTTAGGCCCAGAGTCATCACCAGTAACAAAATAGCCACCGCCATAAATGTTAACCAGAAACTCAACGACAAACTTGAGAATGGGTTCAACAGAAGACAACAAAACATAACGGTGGTTAATAGCAACCATTTGGACCACTCTATACGAAATAGCAATAATACAGAGGTGATTAAACAAGCGATTAATGCTCGTTGAGTAGGTATCGAAAAACCGGCTAACCATGCATAACTTAACGCAGCCATGCTGGCAGAATATAATGGCAACCATACCACTGTCGATGTAGACATAAACGATCGAGCCGTCACTCCCACCAGCCACCCCATGGAGAAAACTAAACCAATATGCAACCCTGAAATTGCCATTAAATGCGCAAGTCCACTTTGTTGCAGTATTTTCCAGTGTTCAGCTTGTAGTGTATCTCTTTTACCAAAACTCAATGCTAACAGCAGTGGTTGCAGGGGAAGTTGTTCGGTCAGTTGCAATGTTTTATCGTATAGTTGCTGTCGAAAGGAGTACCCCGAAGTTAATAAGGTCCCGCTGATGATATTGCCACTACCGCTAAGCTGATGAGCAACAAAATAAGTTTCATTATCAAACCCCGCCTCATTAACTCGGCCATACGGCGTTTTTAATCTGACCGAAAATTGCCACTGCTGATTAAGCTTGATCACTTTGTTAAGTGGGGGCTCTTTCCAGTAAAGTTTTACTTTGGGTTGCAAACCTATGGGCCGGTTATCTCCATTAACTTGATTTACAACAAATAAAAATTCAACAGTCCGCTTTTTTTGACTTAAAAGACTATCAACAACGCCATTTATGATAATATCGTTGCCAATAAGATTAAGTGACTCTGTTTTTGCAATGTAGCTTTGTCCATATACAATAGTAATGATAATACCGACTACGACGCCTTGAACAAACCGTAGCCTTGCGATTCGAAAAGAGACCAGTGTTATCAGCAATAGTGCCACTGCCCATCGCAGTCCGGGCATATCCGACCAAAATACTGATGACACAATTCCAATAATAGCACCGGTAATAAACAGAGTATTGCCCCGTAAGAGAAGCATCCTCATATGCCTAAGAAGCTAATAAAAAGATTTCTTCCTGACCATGAAATGATCAAACGCCAAAAGGCATTAAAGATCTTTGGCAACATATTATACAATCCCAATTTATGGGTTCTAAATCGTCGCTCAGCTTCGGGGGCTTTTGCTGTTGGCCTTTTTATGGCGTTTGTTCCTCTTCCAAGCCAAATGATCATGGCCGCAGGTTTAGCCATTGTGTGCGGTGTCAACTTACCTCTTTCTATGGCATTAGTCTGGGTGAGCAATCCGATCACTATGCCTATCCTTTTTTATGGCGCCTTTAAAGTCGGAACTTGGTTCATTGACACACCAAATGAGCCCTTTCGTTTCGAGCTAACGTGGCATTTTCTAACTCATCAAATGAGCCAAATTGGACCGCCATTTCTACTTGGTTGTGCCATTAGCGGCGTTGTGTGTGCCATCATCGGTTATGTTGGAATACGCGGACTGTGGCGATACTCAGTCGTCAGAAGCTGGAAAAAACGTAGCTTACGTTAATCGTAGTTTGATGGGACTAACATAAAGAGTTGTTAATACAAAAGGCATTAAAAAAACAATAAATCAATAACTGCATCTAAATCTTAGATGCAGTTCAAATCTATCCCTTCAATGTTTATAGCGCGTACACAACTGAAGAGTGCAACAACAAATAACACTATAAGATATTGAAATATTTTATTATAGGGATGTTAGGTTGTTGAGCTACTTACTTCAGATTGCGCACTACCATATAATGTCTGATAGAGGCCATCTTGCTCCACTAGCTCAATATGAGTACCAGACTGACTAACCTTGCCATCTTCAAGTACGTAAATGATGTCCGCCTGTTTCACTGCAGAAAGACGGTGGGCAACAATCAGTGTCGTTTTTCCCTCTAAGAAGGTATTCAGTGCGTTGTGTAGTGAACGCTCTGTGGCGGTATCCAGTGCCGAGGTTGCTTCATCTAAAATTACAAACTTCGGGTTACTTAGCACCATACGAGCAATCGCCACTCGCTGTCTCTGACCACCTGATAGTCGGATCCCTTGTCGACCTAACTGAGTATCGAGCCCATCGGTTAGTTGCGACATCACATCACTCAATTGAGCAACATTCAACGCCTGCCAAAGCTGCTCATCGCTATAATCTGCTCCTAAGGCCAAATTGTGGCGCAAAGTATCGTTAAACAGTATCGGCTGTTGCAGAACGACGGAGATGTTGTCCCTGATAATATCAAAGCCAATATCTTCACTGAGTTCACTATTGAAACGAATCTCACCACTCTGCTGCTGGTATACCCCTAGTAGCAGCTGTATTAGCGTTGATTTTCCTCCCCCACTGGAGCCGACTAGTGCCACCTTTTTCCCAGCAGGTATGGTTAAAGATAGATCATTTAATACCTGACTCTCTTCATTGTACGAAAAGTTCACGCCTTTGATCTCTATGCTTGCAGAATCACGATGAATAAATGGATTTACTTTACTTTGTGGTCTCTTCTCTTCTTCAAGTTGCAGTAGCGAGTTGATTCTTTTTATCGCCGCAGACGCCCCATACCAAGAGAACTGAATATTAAGCAGCTCTTGTACGGGTGATAACATAAACCACAAGTAACCAAATACAGCAAAAATCTGTCCTATGGTTAGGTCACTGAACAGCACCATCAACATCGCCACAGCTCGGAACAACTCGAACCCGAGAAGAAACAGCAAAAATGAAAAACGGCTAGCCGCTTCACTCTGCCAAGCGTATTGATCCGCACTGCTTTTTATCTCATTAGCTTGTAATTTCAGCTCATTTAAAAAATCTTTCTCCCGATTAGACGCTCTCAATTGATAGATGCCATCAAGCGTTTCGATTAATCGGTTCTGGAACTTTTCAAACGATTGATTTTCGAGTTTTTTAAGATCCTTTACTCGATTACCCAACTTTCGAGAAAAATAGACGACGATTGGATTTACCAACAGAATAAACAGCCCCAAACGCCAGTCAATCCATAATAAAATGACCGCCGTACCCAACACCGTTAAAAAACTGATTAAGAAACGGCTTAATGTACTGCCAATAAATTTATCGATGGTTTCAATGTCTGTAATAATGTGTGAATTGATACCTCCACTACCACGTGTCTCATATTGACGAATGCTGATCCTACCCAGCTTATCGATCATTTTCTCTCGAATTGAGCAGGTGATGGTTTTCGAGACCAGAGTAAATTGCCGACTCTGTAGGACATTAAGCACTTGGCTCAAAGTGCGCATCACGATCACGCATAAGAAGATCACCACAATATAATTTTCAGGTTGCTGCCACTGCATAGGAAGCAATCTATTAAGAAAGTCCACGCCACTACTGGGTTTATTCAGCAGCACTTCATCCACCATTAGCGGCAACATCAGTGGGATCGGCACGCTGATTAAGGTCGCTAAAACAGCAATAACGTTAGCGATAATTAAACGACGTTTATACTGTTTAGCTTGCTGTATTAACCAGCTCCAGTTGATCGTTTCAGGTTTCATGCTATTCAAAATTTAAAACAGTCCTACAACAGATAGATAAATCGATGGTTATTTTGCACTCAGCACGGCGGCTGGTTGTAATTTACTGGCACGTCTGGCTGGATACCATGTGGCAATCAAACTTAAGATGATGGCTGTCATGGTGACCAGAATCACATCGTTAATTTGCAATTGAGACGGTAAAAAATCAACAAAGTAGATATCACCAGAAAGAAATTGATGCCCCACTACACGCTCAAGCCCTTTGATCATTAGGGTTAAATTCAAAGCGACAGCGCTTCCAATTATAGAGCCGACAATACTGCCCATCACGCCCGACAATAAACCCTGCCAGATAAATATTCTCTTAATCAAACCATCGGTCGCTCCCATGGTTCTTAGAATAGCGATATCGGGCGCTCGATCTTTTACTGCCATCATCAGTGTCGATACTATATTAAAGCTGGCGACCCCAATCACTAACACCATAACCAAATACATAATCGTGCGTACTAGCTGAATATCACGGAATAAGAAACCGTACTTCTGCTCCCAGCTTTTCAAATAAACGTAAACGGGCAACGTATTGCCAACTTCACGAACGATCTTCCGTGCCATCAACACATCATCAACTTTTAATGCAATGCCAGTAACTTGATTGTTCATTTTCATATAACGCTGAGCATCTTGCAGCGGAATTAACGCCAAACCGTGATCTATTTGTCCTCCTAACGAGAGCAAACCGGTGACTTGCAAACGTATTCGTTGCGGCGCTTTCAATCTTTTTTGTGCGTTTTCGTTGGGTATCAGTGCGGTGATCCAATCGCCAACGTTGACCCCAAGTACCTTAGCCACCCCCGCGCCTAAAATTACACTCTTTTGTTGTCCACTAAAGCTCTGCCATGCTTGTTTATCAATAAACTGCGGTAATTTTGAAACCATCGATTCCAGCTCTGGATCTACCCCCCTCACCTCGACGGCTTTGAGTTTGGATCCTCGCTCAAGTAGTGCGGTAAAAGCAACATAGGGCGCCGCCGCAACCACTTGTGGGTGTTCAACCGCTTTGTTCATCACCACCTGCCATTCAGTGATCGGCTTTTTTACCCCTTCTAGCTCAGCATGAGGTATCACTGATAACACTCTATTTTGTAGCTCTCTCTCGAAACCATTCATTGCTGATAGGCCAATAATAATGACGGCTACACCAATGGTAATGCCTAGCGTAGAAGATAATGAGATGAAAGAGACCAATTTATTGCGCTGTTTTGCTCGGCTGAAACGGTTGCCAATCAAAAACGACAGAGGTGAGAACATAATTAAACACTCTCCGTCATCAATTCACCATCTTTCATATGCAACTGTTTATCAAGTTTTCCGGCCAGTTCAGTATCGTGGGTGACCACTATAAAAGCGGTGCCCGACTCACGATTCAGTTCCCTCATTAATTCATAAATATCCAGCGCGGTTTGGTGATCTAAGTTGCCAGTTGGCTCATCAGCAAGCACTAAATCTGGCTTGTTCACTAATGCTCGAGCAATTGCCACTCGTTGACGCTCTCCGCCAGAGAGCTCTGATGGCCGATGTTCCAGACGGTGCGCAAGGCCCACCTTCGTTAATAGCTTAACCGCACTCTCTCTTGATTGATTTTTCGATACTCCGCCAATAAGCAGTGGCATTGCCACATTCTCAACCGCTGAAAAATCCGCTAATAAATGGTGGAACTGATATACAAACCCAATGTGTTTATTTCTCAACTTTGCCTGTTTGTTGGCACTTAACGCGGTTAAATTGGTGGTTTTAAAAGTAACCTCACCTGATGACGGCTCATCTAACGCGCCTAATATATGCAGTAATGTACTTTTACCTGATCCTGATGAACCAATAATTGCCACCAGCTCACCAGCATTAATGGAAAAATCGACCCCTTTTAACACTTCAGTATCGAGAGCGGCTTCGGAGTATGTTTTACGTAACCCCTGACAAACTAATAGTGGGTTATTCATATCTTAACGCCTCAGCAGGTTTTACCGCGGCAGCGCGATAAGAGGGAAATAGAGTGGCTATTAGGCTCAAAACAATAGCGAGAATAATAACGGTTAATACTTGGAGTGGCTCTATCATCACTGGCAATGACCCTCCAACAGACAGCTGCGACAAACCCAATGTATTTAAAATGAGATTAATATTAGCGGCAACCAACGATCCTAAAATTCCACCAGCAATGGCACCAATGACCCCACTACTTGCACCTTGTACCATGAATATAGCCAACACTTGATTACTGGTCATACCTTGTGTTTTCAAAATCGCCACTTCAGCTTGTTTCTCCATTACCACCATGATCAACGCAGAGATAATATTAAAGGCAGCCACACCGACAATCAGACTAAGCATCAGCCCCATCATATTCTTCTCCATCTTCACCGCCTGAAACAACTCACCGCGTTGTTCACGCCAATCAGACCACACCATCTCATCCGGCAGTGGTTTACTGGCAAGTTCTGTAACAACAAACGGATCATCAAAAAACAGACGCCAGCCAGTTATTTCTCCCGCGTTAAGTTTCATTAGTCTGGCGGCATCTTCAATATGAGTGACCGCTAGCACACTATCAACATCCGATCCGGTACTAAAAATTCCGGTAACAGTGAAATTACGTTGGCTGGGAATTCGCCCGATAGGGGTGTACTGACTGGCACTGGTGACCATTAACCTGACCTTGTCACCGACTCTAACACCAAGATTTCGCGCTAATAAACGTCCGAGATAGAGTTGATACCTCCCCGATTGTAAGTCAGCGACGTTCTTTGACAGCAGGTGTTGGTCAATGGGATCGTACTCATTAGGATCAATGCCAATCATCATGCCCGCAGTCAACCCATTAGCACTTTGAATTACCATCTCTCCTCTTACAATTGGCGCAATATGAGTGACGTGATTGAGTTGACTAAGCGCTTGAGGAGGCTGCTCAGTTCTCGTTACTCTCAAGCTCTCTGATGAGATAACCGCTTGAGGTAATACCCCTAAAATTCGATCTTTTAGTTGCATCTCAAAACCATTCATCACTGACAAAACAGTGACAAGAGAGAGTACACCGATGGTAATGCCAGCGGTTGACATATAAGAGACAAATCGGCTAAACCGGTCGCCTGAACGACCTTTTAGATATCGTAGTCCAATGAATACAGAGACAGGGTGAAACATTTTTTCTCTCATCTACATCGTGATTTAATTACTCGAAGCATACCTTTTGAACCATAACATTTCTACTAATACCCAAATTGTTGATTATATTAAAATAAAATTAGTGCTGTTGATAACAATTATTCCTATCTTTCTCCTTGCTCAATTGCAGTCACTCCGCGATAATTATAGTGATGATTAAAAAGGATTAAACAATGGCTCAAGAAGAATATTTTTCAGTACGTTACGCATTAACCCTCAATGTCGAACCCCTTGCTGATAACGAATCGTTACCGTCCGTTGAACAGTTCGAGGAGGAGATCCCGGTCCCTTTTCGTGTGGCCAGCGAATGTGGCAATATTGAGCACTCACTTGAGTTAGATCTAGCGCATTTGAAACGTGAAGAAAATAAGACGCTCATGAACTACCTTGCTAATCAAAATACCAAACTCAATTTATTGCTCTCTTTCATGCTGTCTCAGCAAGATGACAATCGTTTTCGTTATCAATCTGAGTCTTTTGGTGCCAGTCAATTCAGTTTTAAATCGAATTCTGAATTAAACGTCGGCACTTTGGCTCGAGTAAAATTGTTTTTAGAACATCCACCAGCTGCCATATACTGTTATGCTGAAGTCACAACCTGTAAACCCGATAACGGCCAGTTTTTAACTGAGCTCAGTTATCTACATCTAAGTGAGTCCGATCGAGATCTATTGATCCGCGCCGCTCTTTACCAGCAGCAGCAGTTACTTAAAAAACGTGCTCATCAACGACTTGAAGATTAACCGATATTTCTCATGCAAAAAAATAACATACTGACACTACCACTGCCGTCTAAGGTAGGGGATAACCGTTTTATTGGTAATTTATCGGGTGCTTCATTAGCGCTTGCTATTGCCGAATTGGCAGACAACAGCGATAGCCTCATTGTTGTTGCCGTTCCTGACGCACAAACTGCTTTCAGATTACAGCCTGAGATCGAGCAGTTTTCCAATAAGAGTGTCAGCCTGTTCCCGGATTGGGAAACCTTACCTTATGACAGTTTCTCACCGCATCAAGACATCATCTCTGACCGTTTAGCTCGGCTTTATCAGCTGCCGCAACAAAAAGAGGGCATTCTCTTAGCGCCAGTCAGCACTCTTTTACAGCGTCAATCGCCACAAGAGTTTCTGGTCAAACACGCACTGATGATAAAAATCGGCGATCTGCTCTCTTTAGATAAACTGCGCTTACAACTTGAAAAATCAGGTTACCTGCACGTCGCTCAAGTTATGGGTCATGGCGAATACGCAAGCCGAGGATCCATCATTGACCTGTATCCGATGGGCAGCGAGCAACCTTACCGTATTGATTTCTTTGATGATGAGATAGACACCATTCGTCTTTTCGACCCTGAAAATCAAAGGACGATTGAAGATGTTAACGAAATCAATCTGCTGCCGGCACATGAATTCCCAACCAACGAAGAGGCCATCGAAGATTTTAGGATTCGTTGGCGACAACGTTTTGAAGCCCGCCGTGAACCTGAATCTGTCTACCAACAGATTAGTAAAGGAACTTGGCCTGCTGGTATCGAATATTGGCAGCCGCTGTTTTTTGATCACACTGAAACACTGTTTGATTATTTCCCGCAGCAAACACTGTTGGTTACCTATGGCGATCTGGAACAGGCGGCTGACACCTTTTTAGCCGATGCGAATCATCGTTATGAACAACGGAAAGTGGACCCACTACGCCCGCTTCTTCCACCTAATGAGTTATGGCTCTCTACCCATGACCTATTTGGTGCATTTAAACAGCTGCCAAAAGTAAAACTCTCTCTTGAGAAAGAACCAACCAAAGCGGGTCGCTATAACCCGAGCATCTCAGCACTTCCTGAGATCTCCATTCATCATCAGGCCAAAGAGCCATTAGCTGATTTCCGAAAATTTCAAGAGAGCTATAGTGGAAAGATCATTCTTTCGGTTGAATCTGAAGGCCGCCGAGAAGCTCTACTCGAACTACTTTCACGCATAAAACTCAAGCCCACTACTCAGCCTTCGTTGCATGAGGCTGCGGCTTCAAAGCACAAAGTATCACTGATTATAGGTTCTGCCGATCGAGGATTCATTTTAGCTGAGCCGGATCTCTGCCTGATTTGTGAAAGTGACCTACTAGGTGAACGTGTTATTCAACGTCGTCGCCGAGACAATAAAAAAACAATCAATTCTGATACCATTCTACGTAATCTAGCCGAATTAAAACCAGGCCAACCCGTGGTGCATATTGATCATGGTATTGGTCGCTACACTGGGTTGCAAACCTTAGACGCTGGCGGAATGACCACTGAATATATGACGCTAGAGTATCAAGGTGGTTCTAAGCTTTATGTACCTGTTGCATCATTAAACCTTATCAGCCGATATTCTGGTGGCTCTGAAGACTCAGCACCACTGCACAAACTCGGTGGAGAAGCGTGGACCAAAGCACGAAAAAAGGCCGCGGAAAAAGTACGAGATGTGGCTGCTGAACTACTGGATATTCACGCCAAACGCGCCGTTAAACCTGGGTTCAAATTCAAACTCGATCGTGAACAGTATGCCGATTTCACCAGTACATTCCCGTTTGAAGAAACCCATGATCAGGCATTGGCCATCAATACCGTTATCTCTGATATGTGTCAAGCCAGAGCGATGGATCGATTGGTATGTGGTGATGTTGGCTTTGGTAAGACCGAAGTCGCCATGCGTGCCGCTTTTATCTGTACTGATAACAACAAGCAAGTGGCAATATTGGTTCCAACCACCTTACTGGCTCAGCAACATTTTGAAAATTTCCGTGACCGCTTTGCCAATTTACCGATTCGTGTTGAAGTACTCTCACGTTTTAAATCAGCCAAAGACCAAAAACTAATTTTAGCAGACTCTGCTGCGGGTAAAATAGACATCTTAATTGGCACTCATAAATTGCTTCAAGATACCATCAAATTCAGAGACTTAGGCCTATTGGTGGTTGATGAAGAACACCGATTTGGGGTTCGCCAAAAAGAGAAAGTGAAAGCGATGCGCGCCGATGTTGATATTTTAACGTTAACCGCAACGCCTATCCCTAGAACCCTAAATATGGCGATGAGTGGCATGCGTGATCTTTCGATCATTGCTACCCCTCCAGCAAGACGTTTAGCAATAAAAACCTTTGTTCGCGAAAGTGATGACACCGTAACGAGAGAAGCCATACTGCGTGAAATTATGCGTGGCGGTCAAGTCTACTTCTTACACAACAACGTCGATTCTATTGAAAAAACAGCGGAAGAGTTAGCCAAATTAGTTCCAGAAGCTCGCATTACCGTCGCCCACGGTCAGATGAGAGAGCGTGAACTTGAACGCATCATGTCTGATTTTTATCATCAGCGTTTTAACGTGCTTGTTTGTACCACCATCATCGAAACCGGTATCGATGTGCCTACAGCCAATACCATTATCATGGATCGTGCGGATAACCTTGGTTTGGCTCAATTGCATCAGCTGCGTGGCCGTGTGGGTCGTTCTCACCACCAAGCTTACGCCTATTTATTAACACCGCACCCGAAGCGCCTCTCAAAAGATGCCGCTAAACGCCTTGAAGCCATTGCCTCACTCGAAGATCTTGGTGCAGGCTTTACCTTAGCCACTCACGATTTAGAAATACGTGGTGCAGGTGAGCTATTAGGTGATGGTCAAAGTGGCCAAATTCAATCGGTTGGTTTCTCATTGTACATGGAGATGTTAGAACAAGCTGTTGAAGCCCTTAAACAAGGAAAAGAGCCCTCTTTAGATGAACTTCTTAGAGAGCAAACTGAAGTTGAACTCAGGTTGCCTGCGCTATTGCCTGAAGAGTTCATTCCGGACATTAATACCAGACTCTCTCTATACAAGCGTATTGCGAGTGTGCAGAGTGAAACCGAAATCCACGAGCTCAAAGTTGAGTTAATCGATAGATTCGGTCTGTTACCGGAAGCGGCGCAAAACTTATTAACCCTTGCCCAACTAAAACTGGACGCGGCGAACATAAAAATCCGAAAAATTGAAGCAGGTGAAAAAGGCGGATATATTCAATTTGAACCTAACTCTGACATAAACCCAGGATTTTTGGTTAGTCTGTTACAATCTACGCCGCCACAATTTGGTCTCGATGGACCAACAAAACTCAAATTTATGAAAAACTTGAGTGATAACAAAGATAGAATTAAGTTTGTTAGCGGCCTACTCGCTCAATTTAATGACAATAGAATTTAATACACCATCGCTTTTGCGGAGCTAAATGTGAAAAAACTGATTTACCTTTTACTGCTGACCGTTAGTATGCCCTCTTTTGCTCGTCAATTTGATATTGAGGTGATCATCTTTAAAAGGGATTTAAATCCTGAAACGATGATGGAACAGTGGCCTAAAATCCTCGATCCCATTAATTTGGATCGCGCTATTTCATACCGTAATAACCAAATGATGATACGAAATCATGCCACTCTACTGCCTCGCTCAGAATATCAGTTGACAGCTCAGTATGAAAAACTCAAAAAGCACGCTGCCTTCAAGCCCATGATTCATGTGGCATGGCGTCAAGGCGATCAAGGTCGCTCAACCGCCCCTATTTTTCACATTGTGGCAGGACGAGACTTCTCAGAAAAGTACCTAGCTGATGGACGTTCAAAAGCCGAAGTGGCACGCGAGCAAGCTGAAGCCATCGTTGAACTTACACCGAACGATGAGATCGCTTTTGACGAGAAGAGTGCCGATGCTCCTCTGTATGAATTAGATGGCCGTTTACAGGTTTACGTTCAACACTATCTGTTTATCGAGACTCAACTTGATATTAAAAAGCCAGGTCAACGTAAAATAATGGTCGAAGCCGAACCCATTGAGATTACACAGCCCAAACCAATCAACTCTGCAGCTTCAACTATTATTGACCCGTTCAGCAACTTATTAAATACGCCTCAAAATGGCGTTCAAATAGGTCATTTGGAAGAGATAAAACCCATTTTTAAAATAGAGAAGTATCTAAATACCTATCGTATGTCGCAAAAAAGAAAGATGCGCAGCAGCGAAACACACTACTTAGATCACCCACTATTGGGCATTATTATTCAAGTAAGAAAAGTGGCTCAGTAAATAGGTCAGTTGTCGTCAACTGTTCAAATAAAAGCCTCGTTTGACAGGGCTTTTCAGTTTTTCAACGTAATTAGCGCAATTATCTCGTCATTCAATTGACTTTTCTGTGCTAACTATTACGATTTCATTTTTACAGCAAAGTGGTACATCATTATGTCTGAGAATCAAACAGAAGAAACAATCGAAATTAGCCTTGATCAAGCATCTCCAGAACTACTTAAGGTTATCGAGTTCGAGGAAGTGCCTCAGGAAATGTTGCAAATGCTTCTCTCTGTCCATGAAGTTGCTGAAGCCGCAGTAAGAGAGTCGTGGGATGACATGCCAGCAAGTGCTCAAAAAGTACTGGATAACTTTGAACAATTCCATGCACTGGTATCACTAAGCCAAAGCTACGCAGGCGTTGACTTTATGTCAGAATTTGAAAACGTCCAGCTACCTGACGATTTAAGCGATGAAGAAAAAGAGGAGCGTCGCTCTGTAATGCTTGACCAAGTGCTTCATAACTGTGTAAAAGACATCACTAAACAACTAAAAGTTGCTCGCCGTAAACCTGGCTTGAAACGTGAGTTCAACGAAATATTCAAAAAATAAATTCGTTAACTACCTTCGGCACTCTGGATGCACCATAGAGTGTCGAACATTCCCTTCAATATTGAGAACCCTATGGCTCGCAAAGTTCGTTACACCTATAAAGGCAAAACCAAAGAAATTTTATTTTCATTTAGAGCATTTGTTGGCCCACATGAAGCGGCAGCGGCTGAAGAGGGTGTTGATATTTCTGGTTACCACTCGATGCTGACACAAGTAGAGATGGCATCCACTAGCTTAAAAGCAGTGAAAGACTTCCGTCATAATTACTTTGCCAAATTAGGCTTTGATGACATCGGTTTTGTGAAAGAAGAGAAAAAATAAGCTCGCACTATTTTAACAAACGTTGCAGCATTGAAGGGTGGTATGGCCAAATATGATCAAATATGGCCATCACTTCCGGATTACCAAATTTCGACATGGTTGCAGCATGAAATCGATTTTTATTCTGTTTAATCAACTCGACATCTTGTAAGAGCTCTGTCGAGGGCTTGGAAGCAATAAAATCTGAAATCACCAATAGATCTGCATTATTGTACTTTTCCGTTTTCATTAAATCGATGGCACTTTGTAATGCAGGCTCCAGATCTGTGCCGCCATGAAAAGAGTAAGCAAGGAAGTCACTCACCTCTCTCAGTCCATTTTGTTTAGTCAGTTCGTAAGTAATCTGTTCAGTTGAGAACATAATGACATAACACTCTCTCTGATTTGCCATTGCAATCTGCATCAGTCCATAAGCAAGCGCTTTAGCACACTGCTCTGCAAAACCTTTCATTGAACCCGAACCATCAATGCAGATAATAAACGGCCCCTGTTGTTGCTCTGAGTCTCCTGACAGTGGCTTTTTCACTTTAATCTTATTCAGCTTCCTTTGTACTCCTTTACTTTGATAACTCAGTAGGCGTTTATCGATTAGGTGTTTATAAAAAACAACTTCGAGTTCAGGATACGTTAAAAACAGAACTTCATTTGGTAACATTCGATTAAGATCGTCACTCTCGTGTATACCTACAATGTCTCCAGTAACACTGCTGCAACTCTGCTCGCTTAATAGCAACTCTTCAACCATCACCTGATTATTACTTTCACTCTCATTCTGTTCAATCGCCATTCGGCCAAGTTGATCCGCTATTTGTTGCAGTTTGCTGTTTTTTTGTAAAAATTGGGCGTGACTTTTAAGCAATTTTATATCGGTTTTAGTGAGCTTAGCTTGCGACATATTCCAAATACGTCCCGCCGAGTTTGGTTGTGGTTCAGTGCTAATATTTTCTATTGCCTGCATGGTCTCAATCTGTTGATACAACTGTATTAATAACTGCTCTTTATCCGCATTTAATACTTCAATTTGAATCAACTTAATGCTCTGCTGTAGATGTTCAAACCACTGCTCGCAAAAATAGAAAGCAAACATAGGATTGGTGAGCGCATCAGGCTGCTCGACTAATTGATTGGCTCGAGGGTAAAAACTTGACTTACTCTCAAGGGTCCGTAAAAGCGAATATATTTGTTGATTAAACGTATCCTTACTCCAATCACAAGTCTGTTGATACAGTGTGATTTCTTGTTGAATGCTAGGTAGATCGCTAGCCATTCGCATTTTTCGCTTAACCGTTTTCTCCCAATGCGATAACTGATCTTTTAACGATAACGTCAGATCAGGGTTAGACTCTAAAAAACCAGTAATTTGTGGCATAGAGAGAATATCCGACATGACAGACTCAATAATACCTGAGTCTGCAATGGCCATAATCAGTTCAAGCTCTTCTCCGCCTAGCATAGATAAAACCCGTTACCCATAATAATTGGTCAAACTTATTACTCGAGTAGAAATCAATTGAATGTATTTTCGGCCACTCTCTACTTTCGTTCTCAATTGCTGAATGCTATTTTCAATCAATTTTGCTAACTCCATATCAATAAAATTATGCGGCAAGCTGTGTTGAAAAGCGCTTTTAGACTGCATTAAATCTTGCTCAACTGATTTTAGTTCGGTGAGTGCATTATCCGCAATCTCTGTCCAGTGGCTGATGTTGCTTTGGCTTGGATTATTAATACCACTGATACCAACACTTAATGAACGATTGGCTGAATCTTTTACTTTCAACTCCCCTTGAATGCTCAGATCAAACTGTAACGTACAGAGGTCTAAGTTCTCATTCTCATAACCGTGTAGCTCAAACGTACCAATCGTCATTTTCTTTTCCAACTCATCCACATTTACATAGAGCCAATAACGCCGATTGGACTCAACGCCTTGTCGAGCAACTTGTCCATCTAAAATAATAAGCCGCACGAGATCGTTTGAGTGACCGACCGAGAATCTTTTGGCGGATTGCAGATCCAAATTCAGCAGATCTTTACGTCCGAATCGACTCTTCTCGTTCCGCTCCACATGGACACGAATTGCAAGAGAATTGACCATATCACGCTCAATGCACTGCATGCTCTCCGTAGCAGCCTCAATGTTGCTATCAATCTTCTCTTGATCAAAAGCCGACTGCTGAGCAAATCTTGCCACAATAGCCCTGACTGACTCTCTAGAGTCAGGCGTATTCCAAATACAATCTTGCAGCAAGAGAATATCAAGCGGTGTTATCTGATCTCGACCATTAAAGAACGCACTCGCTTTAAGCAACTTTACCGATTTTTTCCAGCGTCTATCAGAAATATACCCCTCAGTAGGATCATTCAACGCCGCGCTCTCACTCTCGACCATCTCTTTTAGTTTATACAGCTTTTCAAATATCTCATTGGGCAGTGGAATACGATCTAGCTCATTTTGCCATTGATGATATTCGCTATCAGTAATGGCCAAACCTACGGGTATTTCGGTCTCTTGGCTGGATCCTGTCGTTAACATCGCCCTGAAATTATTTTTATTCTGAATTCGATTAACAAACACTCGTACTAACATTCGATCATAAAGAGCATCCAGTCCACTATCAGGATCAGGTAACTCATTGGAGGCCGAAATCAACAACCGCATTGGAACTTGTACGTTCTCACTGCCATTTTTAAAGGTTTTTTCATTCACTACCGTTAATAGCGTATTTAAAATGGCAGGTCCAGCTTTCCAAATCTCATCCAAAAAAACCACTTGTGATGCAGGCAGGTAGCCATCAATCAAACGAACATACCGACCATTATCTTTAAGCTCTCGAATAGATAAAGGGCCAAACACCTCCTCTGGCGTAGAGAAGCGGGTCATTAAATACTCAAAATAGCTGCTACTATCAAATGCTTTAATTAATCGTTTGGCGATCATGCTTTTTGCAATACCTGGAGGGCCGAGTAAAAAAACACTTTCGCCACTAAGCGCTGCCAAAAGGCAGAGTTTCATCGTATCTTCACGCTCAAACACACCATCTGAAAGTGCCGTAATTAATTTATCGACTCTCTCTGCCAGCAGTGCGGGGGAAGTTGCATTCATCGGTTCTCCTTACAAAACAATTAGAATAATCTATGGTGATAAAGGTTAATTTCTCATGTTGTGTGATCAAAATCATGAACTTTAAGTGTATGGAAACTTTGTTCTCATAAATAAGCTATTAATAGTAGCTTAAGATTCAATACTATTAAAATCACAGGTTTATCAATGGATGTATTTAACTGCACTTTACTCTTTCACAGTGTTGCTAAATTTAAAAGTATGTCAAAAGCGGCTGAGCATCATTCTCTGAGCCCCTCCGCTGTAACTAAAAGAATCGCCTGGCTTGAGGATAAACTCTCTGTACAACTCTTTGTCAGAACCACAAGACAGCTTGCAATGACTGAAGCTGGTGAGCAATATTACGCAAGAACCTTCGAGCTTAGCCAGCAGTGGCAATCCGTGATCGATGAAACTGCCGGTTCTGGAAAAAAAAGCAAAGGTAGATTGAGAATTGCCGCTCCACAGCCTTTAACCAATCGCGTTTTAGCTCAAGTCTGCTGTGACTTTCAAAAAGTGTACCCTAACATCTCTATCGAACTGGAAGTTGCTCATTTTCAAGATCTTCCTCTCTCACATGCTGATATAAGCATTTGTGCCGAGATCGATGGATTTAATTCCAGCAGTTACATCGGTCGAAAAGCGTTCAATATGCATTACCGTCTGTACGCTTCTCCTCTTTATTTACAAAACAATGCCGCCATCAATTCACTGGACAATTTACCTGATCATAACTGCCTCTATTACGGTTTAGAGAAGAGGGTTACCTGGCACTTTGATTCAAAAACCATTCACGTATCCGGTAATTTACGAACCAATAATACCGAAGTACTCATCACGGCAGCGGTACTGGGACAAGGCATTGCTTACCTACCAAATGAGTTAGTCTCTGAAGAAATCGCATCCAAAAAGCTGCTGCCTATATTAGATGAGCATCATGGTGAAGTGATCGGCACATTCATCTATTACGCTAAACAAGATTTTCTGCCTGAAAAGATCAAACTATTTATCGACTTCTTTAAAAAATCAGTTGCTTGATGTTGCTCTTCTTGTTATTAATTTTATAAATAACTTATTCATCTCTATATTTCATACAAGGATCCTGCATGATTGACTTTCGCTCCGATACCGTAACAAGACCCAACCAAAAAATGCGCACCGTCATGGCTAACGCAGAGGTAGGAGATGATGTTTATGGCGACGACCCTACTGTTAATGATTTGGAGTCTTGGTCTGCAAACGAATATGGTTTTGAGGCTGCACTCTTTGTCACATCAGGTACACAAGCTAATTTACTTGGTTTAATGGCTCATTGTGAACGTGGTGATGAATATCTATGTGGACAAAGTGCTCATAATTATCGTTTCGAAGCGGGAGGCGCTGCGGTCTTAGGCTCTATTCAACCTCAACCCATTGAAAACAATCCAGATGGCACGTTATGTTTTGACAAATTACAAGCCGCAATCAAACCGGATGATTCTCATTTTGCACACACTACATTGCTTAGCTTAGAAAATACGATCAATGGCAAAGTGCTCCCTCTGGCTTATCTAGCTCAAGCGCGTGAGTTTGTGAATAAAAACGGCCTGCAACTTCACTTAGATGGTGCTCGTGTCTTTAATGCTGCTGCTGCGCTAAATATTGAAGTGAGAGAGATAGGACAATACTTTGACTCGATAACCATCTGCTTATCGAAGGGTTTAGGTGCGCCAGTAGGTTCACTACTGCTTGGTAGCAAGGCCTTCATCAACAAAGCACATCGAATTCGCAAAATGTTAGGTGGCGGAATGCGTCAAGCGGGCATTTTAGCGGCCGCTGGAAAACTGGCATTAATGGAAAATGTTGAACAGTTAAAAGTCGACCACCAAAATGCACAATTATTGGCGGTTGAACTGTCAAAACTAGAAGGATTTTCAGTAAAACCAGAACACGTGCAAACGAACATTGTGTTTGCAAAGCTATCTGAAAACGTCGACATTAAAGCGATTGCGGCTCAACTGTTACAAGATGAGATCATCATCTCTAGCGGTAACCCGGCTCGATTCGTTACCCACAGAGATATCTCTCGCGACGATATTTTACTGTTCATTGAAAAGTTAAAAAGTGTGCTGTAGTTAAATAAGTCCTGCTCTATCTGCCATCTAAGTAAAAACTGAATAGCAGATAGTAAATGTGCCTATTTAAACTGAGTTGCACACCTCTTGAAGTGTCGATATTCGTGTCACTAAAGGGTGAGTGATATCAGCAGCGTCAGGATTCTGTTGAAAATAGAGCGTTTTCATTCCTGCATTAATACCCGCTTGGACCCCTATCGCAGTATCATCAACAAACAGACATTCATTGACTAATACCCCCATGTTCATTGCGGCAAAACGTAACAGGTCGGGCTCAGGTTTCCAACTGTTGGTATCAAAGGCACTGAAGGTTTTACCTTTAAATTGAGGCAGTAAACCTGTCAGTTGCAGTGCATATTCTATTTTACTTATTGGACCGTTTGACGCGACACAAATTTCAATCTGTTTATCGTCAAGGTAATGCAGTAACTCATCCACACCGGGCATCGGTTTTAAATGAGCTTTAAACAATGTGTTCACCTCTTCACGATAGAGGGGTTCAAGGATATCAATAGAGATGGTTACTTCAGCCATTTTACATGCCGCTTGTAGAATATCCGCAATCTTGCCACCACTGAAATGCGATTTGCACTCCTCAAGAGAGAGCGTTGCCCCAAATCTGTCAAAAACGTTCACCAGGCCTTGGCAGCACAGTACTTCGCTGTCGACCAGTGTTCCATCACAATCAAAAATAATGCACGATATTTGGTTAGCAGTCGCCATGCTGCCCCCTATTATTTATATATTTATCAAGTACATCTTATATTCTTTATGTCTTTAATGTCCAAAATAAGAATGGACCAATTCGGGGGGTTCGAACAGTTTGCTATGTGAAATTTGATACTTGAGTGGCTTTTTTGTTTAAAAATTGGCCACTGCTCACACTAATCTATAAATTAAGCTCATTTAACCATACATCTGTAGGATTAGAAGTGACAATAGCGGCAGAGTTCATTTGACTGTTAGATTGAACTAACTTGGTTAGATCGCAGATAAAGCTTTGTTTATTAATCGTTTTCATATCACTAGCAAACGCTATATCACTGATTAACACCGTATTATCCGTTACTTTAGTCACCATCGCGCAAGCTGTCGGTTGATTCTGTTCTAAAGCGAGGTACAACTGATAGTCATCATCTAAAATAATTTGGGTAAGGAACTCAAACACGCTCTCTTTATGCTCAGGCCACTTTTCAGCAAGTAACATGGCAAGTCGGATGGTCATTCTATGGTTATCAATTAAAACGATGTCATCCGTAAATTGAGGAAGGGATAGTGCGTGCAATAAACAGAAGTCAATTTGATGAATATCGGTCATCTTAGCGTCTAAATCTGCATAATGATCTTTTCCGATTAAACTAGCTGGAGTGGGGAATTGAACGTCTACGTGGCTCAACATCCATGCCATTTTCTCTTGATATTTTTGTTCAATTAACGTTTGCAACACTCTCACTCCATGATTAACAACAGACAATAAAAAAGGGATGGTTGCCCATCCCTTTTTGTTATTTATTCATATATGCAAATGCGGTTTCAAAAGCGTCTTGTTGGTAATGCTTAAGACCAACGTCTTTTACTTTTACTAAAGCGGGCGTTCTTTTTAATCCCTCTTTCATTTCAGAAGCAGTCAGAACAGTAACGTCATAGTCTGACATTAATTGAAGTGCACTTTCCAGTTTAAAACCAACCGCACCACCTGCAAATTTCCCCTTCATCAAACGCTCTTTGATGATGACTTTTTCTACGCCGTAATCTTCCATCAATTTTGCAAATGCAAACTGGAATTCACGAATAGACTGGGTATCCGATGCATTCACAATTGACAGTTTTGATACTCGACAATTTGGAATATCCATCAATCCTTCAGATTGAGAAAGAAGACAGATAATTGCGTCATTCGCTTTCAGTTCTACACCACAAATTTTCATTCTTAATTTACCTAATTTTGCTTGGAATCGAATTATAGGCTAATTCCGACCTAAATAGGCAAAAAAATGAGGGTGTCGATGACTTTTAATCATATTTTTTATTTTGCCCAAATGTCGCAAAAATCGGGCACACACAAAGTAGACGCTGGTGATGAAGAGCATCCAGTTAGCACAAACAAGACAGCGACTATAAAAATTTTCTGTTTCATTGTAATTCCAATTACTCGTTTTTCTATTTATCGGCAGCATCACCGATAACTTTATTCTTAGCACCGTGATAATACGTGTTCCAGTCATTATGCTGAATAATAAGCCATTGACTCGTCGACCACACACTCTCCAATATCGAATTTCTCAGTGGGGTTAACGATCTCTTCTTGTGCCATTATGGTTTGCAGCTCCCACTCCCCTAGAGATTGAGTTGTCTTAACAACACCATAAACCGCTTCATTACAATGCTTGAATGCGTCGACAGGAGTCCAAGCTTTAAGTAGTCCAGCGACAAATATTGCAGAGATAAGATCGCCGACACCGACAGGTTGTTTAGAGAAGTACAAATTGGGCCTTTGTACTATGTAATATTTGTCGTCGAAAGCAAGCATCATAGAGAAGTTACATTCACCATCTGCAACAGAATGTAGATGCTTAACTAAGACAATTTTAGGTCCGAGAGACAGCGCTTTTTTACACGCAGCAACAGCACTTGAGACATCCGTTATCTCTATCCCTACAAATTTACTCAATTCAAACTGATTAGGCACAATAACATCGGCCATAGGCATTAACTTGTCAACGATGTACTCAGTAATACCTTCATCGACAATGCAACCTTTTATTGGATCTCCCATTACGGGGTCACACACGTATAGAGCTTTGGGGTTGTGCCTCATTACTTGATGAACAAGCTCAGTAATACTCTCACATTGGTCCACACTTCCTAGGTATCCCGTTAAAACAGCATCGCACTTTTCAAAAGCGCCTATGGCTTTCAGCCCTTTGGTTAAATCGGTAATATCTAACGGAGAAAAGACCCTCCCAGTCCAGCCTTCTTGATATTGAGTGTGATTAGAGAACTGAACCGTATGGATTGGAAATACTTCTAGCCCCATCCTTTGAAGTGGAAATACAGCTGAACTATTTCCTGCATGTCCGAATACCACATGACTTTGAACTGAGATTACACCACGCATTTATCTGCCTTTAGCTTGCCAATAGTTGTAAAAATAGTAGCGACGCCAAAAAGCCTCTCTATGGAGAGGCTTTAGTGGATTTCTTATAGGTATTCGAAACGCGAAGTAAAGAATCGTAATTGCTTAGGCTCGTAAACAAATTTCAGACCTTTTATTTGGTCACGATTTTTGTAAAGATTGATGATACCTTCAGCGACAACATCCATGTGCGCATAAGTGTATACACGACGTGGAATGGTTAGGCGGATAGTTTCTAAACCAGGATAATGGTGATCTCCAGTCTCTTTGTTACGGCCTGAAGAGACAATACCTCGTTCCATAGTACGAACTCCAGTTTCTACGTACACGCTTGCAGCAAGACTTTGCGATGGAAAGTGCTCTTGAGGTAGGTGTGAAAGAAATCGTCGTGCATCGATAAATACCGCATGACCACCCGTTGGTTCAACGAGAGGAACACCACCAGCACGCAAACGGTCGGCGAGATAACGAACTTGTTTAACACGGTGTTCGATATACTCAAATTGTACTGCCTCTTCAATACCTTGTGCCATTGCTTCCATATCACGACCAGCAAGGCCGCCATAAGAAGGCATACCTTCGTAAACAACAACAAGTTCTTTAGCTTGCTCAAACATATCGTCATCGTTCATACATAAGAAACCTCCAACGTTAGTTAGAGTGTCTTTCTTGCCGGACATTGTACAGCCGTCGCCATAGCTGAAAGTTTCATGAACGATCTCTTTGATCGTTTTATCTGCGTAGCCTTCTTCTTGTTCTTTAATATAGTAAGCATTTTCTACACAACGAGTGGCATCATAATAGACTTTAATTCCGTATTTATTAGTCAATTCGCGAACAGCACGCATGTTACCCATAGAGACTGGTTGGCCACCCGCTAAGTTCACGGTAACGGCTAGACATACATAAGCAATGTTCTCTGCGCCTTTATCGTTGATAACAGCTTGTAGTTTAGCTATATCAATGTCGCCTTTAAATGGAATGTCGATCTCAGCGTTATGAGCCTCTTCACGAATGATATCAATGAATGAAGCGCCATTGGCTTCCTGGTGGAATCGAGTCGTCGTGAAGTACATGTTTCCTAGGACATATTGACCCGGTTTAATAGCGAGTTGAGATAACAGATTCTCAGCGCCACGGCCTTGGTGAGTAGGAATCATGTGCTTGAAGTTAAAGTACTCTTTTACTGTTTTCTCAAGACGGACAAAGTTTTTAGAACCCGCATAAGCCTCGTCACCCAGCATCATTGCAGCCCACTGCTTGTCCGACATGGCAGATGTACCAGAATCGGTTAGAAGGTCGATATAAACATCTTCACTTTTTAAAAGGAAGGTATTGTGGCCCGCCTCTTTCATTTTTGCAGCACGCTCATCACGACCGATCATAGAAACCAGTTCCACTACTTTAATTTTAAATGGTTCAGCAGGATATTTCATTGGTTGCTCCAGTTATGTTATTGGGTTTTGCCGAGTGTTTCTGACCCGTTCATTTAACCCACTTTTGACTAAAAAATAAACATGCCGGCAATTTTAAGGAGCTCGCAATTTGTACAAAATTTATTGCACAAATCGCCTTCTTTTTTTGCAAGAAAATATCAGTAAAATGGGATTGAGGGCCATTAATTTCGCTTAATTTACTGTTGTTATTTTTGATTGATCGTGTTATCGAAATGTTGTTTGTCACGTCATTTTAGGCGATATTTTGTGATCGAAACGAGTATTTATTAATAACTAAGCAAGCTGTAAATTTTTTATTACAGATGGCTTTGTGCTTTTTAATGCCCGGCGCTTGACATCACGAAGTCATAAATCAATTCATCCGCTGAATAATACATCTACCATTAAAAATCAATGGTAATATGATTTATTGAGCCCTTGAGATTGAACATGGAGATGAAAATCGATGGATAAAAAGTCTCTTGCAGATTACGAACAAGAGTTAAAATGGTTAACACTTGTACTCGGTATTATTAGCACGATTGCCGTTGTTCAAAACTGGTATCCGCTTACCATGTTTGTCAGTTTACCTTTTTTCCTGATCTAGATTTATTGTGCTTGGCTTCATACGGAGCGCCAACTGAAATATATCAACATCATATTTTCCTTCTTATACATATATGGCATTGCTCGTTACTTCTTAATGGAGTAAAGAATAAGACAATACCCAGCCACTCGAAATTGCTATAGTTCAAGATGTTATATTTGCATCGTAAATTAAACTAGGGATTGAAAATGAAAAAAATACTCTTAGCCATAGGGCTATCTGTTCTACTCGTAGGCTGCTCAGATAATGAAGTGGGCGATGTCTCTTTAGGTCTCTTCACTACCAAAGACATCAAAATTGAGGTTCTTAGCGATCCTATTATCACTGGTGTCACTTGCCATATGTCTAATGTTGTCGCCGATTTGGATTTTTCAGACCCATCAGATATGGGGATCAGCTGTCGTCAAACGGGCGAGATTACTTCTGAGATGATCAGCCAAATCGACAAATCAAAAAGTGGGGAGGTTGTTTTTAAAAAATCAAAAAGTATCTTCTTTAAAACGCTTAAGATCCGCCGAATATACGATGCCCAAACACAATCCTTGCTCTATTTATCATACAGCACCAAAGAGACTGAGGGCAGTTACAAGCATTCACTATCAACCGTACCTTTATGGGACACCAAAGCTTGGGCCATTCCAGTTCAGCAGTAATCAATCACAGTACCTATCAATACTCTTTCGATAGGTACTTTTCTTCACACTTGGTATCCATACACTGGCTTACATCGTTTGAGATTGCACAACCGTAATTTCAACACGACGATTACACTGCTTACCTTTAAGAGTACTGTTACTGCACAGCGGCATGTATTCACCAAACCCTCGCGAGTATAAGTGTTTTGTCGATAGATTTCCCTCTAAGAAAAAGCGCCTTACCCTATTGGCTCTCTGCTCCGAAAGAGTTTGGTTCATCAACTTATCACCACTCTCATCAGCGTGCCCGTCGATAATTAATTCCAAATCATCAAAGCGTTCAAACACTTTTACGAGGTTGGATAATAACAGGGTTGACTCTGCAGTGAGTGCAGATGAAGCTGTACTGAAATGAATATTATCTTCAATCACAATAACCAAACGGTTGGTGCTGTCATAACCAAAAGGGATCTGCCTAAACTGCAACTCTTCAGCTACTCTGGTTATCCCCGCATTTTTTAACTCCCCTTGAGGGCCAGTTAAATCATACTCTTTCGCTTTTGTTGATGTACTGTTTTCAATGTCTGGTCTTGGTGCTTCATGCGGTGCGACATCGAGCATGGTAATATCTGGCATCATGCATCCTGACAGTGATACAACAGCGAAAAGTGGTAGATACTTGTTCATGCCTTCCCTTCTGTACAGTGTTGGCCGCCATCAATTACAACAAGACAACGAAATGTTATGAGTATAAGGTATATTTCTTATTAACTTATCGTCAGCATTACAAAAAACTTAAGTTCACTCAATAATTAATATCAATTTATTCACACAATAGCCTAATCTGTCTATTTTTCTGTTTCTCAGGAACTTATTGCATAAAAGCACTTCTAACTCACTAGAAGACGTAAATTTTCCGCATTCAACTTATGACTACTCCTACGTTATTTTGTCTCTTTTTATGAGTGTATTATGAACAACCTATCCAAACTTTTGATTGTCCCACTGTTTTCTTTACTGTTTTTATCTGCCTGTTCTGAATCTAACCAACCTATCGAGGGAAAACAATTTTCTCGCTTACCTACAGCCATCACTTCAGAGTTTCTTGCACCTATAACCGAAGTCTTCTCTTTATCATGTGGCCACTGTCGCACCATGGAGAAATTCCTGCCTGACATTAAGCAACAAATCGATACCGATATAGACAAACTGCACGTCACTTTTAATAACTCCGCAAAAGTATCCGCTCTTATCTACTACTCTGCAGTAATGCAGCTCAATGCGGTACCTGATAAGTTATTTATGGAATCCCTTTTTAATGCGATTCAAGAAAATGAAGGATTAACACTTACTGAGCAACAAGCTAAAATTGAACAGGTATTTACTGACAACAATCTTATCAGTCCATATAAATTCAGTGATATCCAACAGAAAGCACTGCTGCAAATGTTAGAAAGTGCTAACAAAGTGACGGTCGCAGCTAAAATTAACGCTGTACCTACCTTCATAGTTAATGGAAAATACCAAGTAATCCTCTCTGGTCATCAAAACCCAGATGATATTGCAAAAACCATCACCTATTTATTAACTAAATAGCATGAAAACAACATTAGGGAACTGTCTGTGTCAAAAATCATCATTATCGTCGTTCTGTTAATACTTGCTTACTTCTTTATTCAGAGAATGTCTGGCAATCCAAAGTTAGCCGCTGAAAACATCAAAACAGGTGAAGCTTTTTTAGCTGAAAATAAAGCAAAAGAGGGAGTGATCACCACCGAGTCTGGCTTGCAGTACTTAGTATTAACACAAGGGACTGGCGACGTTCATCCAACGGCCAGCAGTAAAGTCACCGTTCACTATCATGGCACTCTTTTAGATGGTTCAGTATTTGATAGCTCTGTAGAGCGTAATGAGCCCATCTCTTTCAAACTAAGCCAAGTCATTAAGGGTTGGACTGAAGGTGTACAGCTGATGGTTGAGGGTGAAAAAATTCGTCTGTTTATTCCAAGCAACCTTGCTTATGGCAACAGCTCTGCTGGGGCAATTAAACCAGGTTCTACGTTAATATTTGATGTTGAATTGATCAAAATTGATTAACTGATATCAACCAAGTAAAAAGCGCGGCTCTTACAGTGCTGCGCTTTTTATTGCCTAATTTACAGTGTAAAACTTTACCCATCTATATTGCATGATTCACATAATCTTGCCACACGCGCTCTGCGCCATTGATCGCTTGATCACGGCTCATCTGACTCGATTGTCCCGCAGCCCATAACACCACAGCAATACCTGCTACAGCTGTATTTGCAAGTAACTCTAACTTATCCGTGTCAGTGCCCATCACGCATTGAACCAATTGTGGAAGATCGGGGTTAAGCTTCTCATCCCAATACAGCTCCTCTACCCCATTTCTCGTTGCGCAGAATAAACTCTGACTGACTTTAGGATTAAACTCACTCTCTCCTCCTACCCCCTTAAAAGAGACAGTGCAAATATCAGGTTTACCATTATGGATCTGTTGTTGAATGAGGTATTCAGCCTCAGCGTGCAACTTTGGAAAGCCGGGATGAAAACTTCCACGTAACGAGATTTTTGCATTGGATGGATTTAACATTCGAGCGCAGGTATTGATGGGAGTTCTCAGCCCATATTCCTGCTGCCAGCGAAGCATATCGACCACTTGAGGCGCATAAACGTCAAGTGGAAGATAAGCGATGCGATTTTTTTCAAGCTCTTGCTGTGCTTGTTCGATGGAGTTGCAATAAGTAATGCCCAGAGTATCGAGAAAATTAGCGGCATGCAGACGCTTGGTGCCAGCTTCAATGTGTCCATGGATCAATACAGATTTTCCATTCATAGCGAGTGCTTTGGCTGAATAAAGGTGCCAAGGTGCCCCCTGTAATTCACGTTTCCCTGCGAAGCATGGCCAATCGACATCGGCTTTTAACTGATTAAGTGTTGGAGAGCTACTTTCAAGATACTCTCTTAATGCCAGGGTAAAACCCGCGACTTCAGCAGCAGTCTCATTTTGAACTCGAATTAGCATCATCAACATCGCCATTTTCCCTGTCGGAACCTGACCTTGTAAATACTCTGTCATCACTAAATGAGCTTGTTGGTAACTGAGGGGTTTTCTACTTCTTTCGCCACGACCGACAGTGCGGATGCACTCAATGATACTGCTCATTATACTAAACTTCCCTATTCACTTACTCCGTATCACTCCAATATATCCTAAATGACCATGATTAAAAGCGGCAAATATTGCTAGGTTTGATTTTCTTTCGTTTCAGCAATCAAAATGACATACTCCCCCAGCTCAACGTAATCTCCCGGAACTAACTCCACAATATTCTCAGCACTTTTACCATTAATCAGTAGATGATAAGTACCCGGCTTTAATCGATCAAAAACAAATACTCCGTCATATTCAACCCATGTTTCGTATGTTACTCCAGAATAAAGATCTTTTAATTCAACATGCAGACCAGAGGAGACCATTGATCTCTCTTTATCTTTCAGACTGACACTGCCCTCTAATTCAGAGGTGAACACCACTGGAAACGGTATTTTTTGAATATTGCCAGGATGAGTCGATACTGAAATTGCCGGATACTCTGGCAGAAAGAATGGATCGGGCAGTGAGTCGTTATCGAGTACCAACCGTTGATCTCGCCCTGATTGCAGATGAGTCAGCAGTAACTCTCCATTTTCATTCGTCTTCTGCTTACTGTTTTTATGACCAAAAAAGCGAAGTCCTTCAATCGCGACCTCATCCTCATCAAAGTGGCCGTTTACGTTATTGTCTTCAAATGCTTCTAACAGTACAGCGCCAGAATTTACATAACTCATTCGGTCAATATACAACTCATTATCATCAATACTCCACAACAGTGAGCTACTCCACCTTAACTGAGCCAACCAATCACCTACCTCAGTCATATCCATAGAGAAGCGAAGTGAGCCATATTCAAAAATGTATGACATGCTATTTTTTACGCTGTATTTGCTTGTCTCACTGCTATCAAAGTAAAGCAATTCAGCTTGATAGTTCCATACATTGGCAAACGAGTAATTGCCATTTAATCCAATTCGAGTCAAACCAGGCTCTTGATTTAACAAGAACTCGGCATAGGATCGTAGGTACCAATTTAAATAACGCCCAGATAGGCTAAACCGGTCAGTCCAGCGTTCGGATAGATCGTTGCCCGTCACCTGAACTGAATTATTCACTAACACCTCATACATACGACTAGACATGTTTGTCGTCGCCGACCAATTTTGAGCACCACTCACATACTCTTGCCACCGGCCAGCCACACTGTAATTCAGCCCAATAGTATCAATTCCACCGTTAACGCTAATATTGGACTCATACTTACCCTGCCCATTAATGTTGTTCCAACTTTCATAGTCCTGATAACTCAACCAATCCGCTTGCCAGTCAAGATCAAAATGATGTCCTTGAACAGCTGTATTCATTGCATAACCTAATTCACTTTGCACATAAGTCAGCTGCCATAATGTGCTGTCCGTAATAATATTGGCGCTTATACTAGGAAACAGCTGCCATTGATTTTCAGAACTCTCTTGATTGGTGACGCCTAACCCTAACGTTAGCATCTCCATGGCAGCCCAACTGCTATTGAGATAATATTCAGTTAGATCATCCGTTTCACGTTCAACATAGCCACTTTTAATACCAAAGCTGCCCTTTTCCATTACTGAACTATCTAGAATACGACTGAAAGACTCAATTTTTTGCTCTCCATTTGGGCCGTAAAACCGTAATTGATACTGATTAATGCCAATATAAAATGGCACTTCAGTAAACAGATAAAGGCCATCACTACCCACTCTTTGTAATGCCACTAAGCTGCTATTTCGGTATAACTCAACATCCCAACCCGGTAGACTTTCACCATCAACAGTAATATTACGGATATCATTAGTGAAACCGTCGCCAGCGTAAATAGTCGCTCCGCTCCCCGCTTCAGACCCCGAGATTAAAGGCAATGAGTGACTGTTAATGTTACCAAGTCGATACTGCTTAATCCAAAAATCACTCTGTTCACGCTCAATGTATGCGGTCATCTCTTGGTCACTCGGGCTCCAACTGTAATTGCTGTAAACGCTGCTTCCTAATGCATCAAACCTAACTTGCACTGAACCGTCACTGTAGGTATCACGCTGCTCTTGTTGATCCAACGAAGAGACACCAACATCGGCATACAATGCTAAGTCTCCCAACATTGAGTACTGGTTAGGAAAGTGATGATATTGCAAGTTTTGTAAACTGCTTTTATTATTGTACGAGGTTAACTTTTCGTTTCGTTGCTTAATCTGACTAAGCGGAATGGCTTCTGACTCTTCAATGACTAAGTGTTGCTGTGCTACCTCATAATGAAAGGTTAACCCTAACATCTGTTCAATAACGGATTGTTCAAAATAGAGATCCCAGTCGTCAAAGAAGACGGTGGTTTTTGATTGTGAGCAAACGTCACTGTTAGACGGGAATTTCATCAAACCATCATTAATAGCAATCGTATTTTGCGGGTCTTGAAACCATCCTTGGGCGGTTAAGTTCTCAATGTCCACCTTGATGGGTAACAACAGAAGCTCAGCAAACAATTGTAGCGGCAGGTAGAAATGACCATCATGTAAATAGATAAATAGCTCACTACTGACGATTTCATCCCCATAACTGAGTTGAGCAACCACAAATGAGTCATCATTGGCAGAATCAGTATTATAAACGCGGGTAATGTCAGTACAACCAACGACCTCTTTGAGTTCCGCCATGACACTATTTACGGTAATGGCAACAAGCAATGGTAATATGTATCGTACCAATAAAGCCGGATTACTCTTCATGGCACATGATCAGATGGTTAATTCCATTGAGATTGATTTTGCATTGTGCAATTTACTGCTCTCAGTATATTTGATCACTATTTTTGATCCCGAAGCCAGCTCTTCAGATAACGGTATAACAAATTCTCTTCTTTCCAATTCTGGGTAGATCGTCGCTCTTTTCATAGAGCCCACCAATCTATTCTTGTTTTTGGTATAGATCTCAATATCACCATAACTGCTTCGTAAGCCAGTTCGGTTTAATGTAACAATCACGGATCTATTTTTGTATTGACTACTTTTATCTACTGATATATTTGCATCTAGTTCACCCACTCTCAAAATAACCGGAATCGCAATTCTTAAGTAGGCCTTAATGGCTAAAGATAAGTTTTCTGATTTTGACGCGCTTTGTTTAGGTTTAGCCACTGGTATCTGATGAAAAACAATATAACTTCGATATTCAGCTTCAACTGTGCTTTGGGGAATACGAAGCGCAAGTCGTACTTGCCCAGACTCTTCTGGTTTTAATGTGAATCGTCGAGGTGAGTATCTTATAAATTTAGAACTTGACGTTGTCGACTCTCCTTTTTTAATCTCTTGATATTCTCCATTGGCTAACATTATATTATCTTCAAAATAAACATTATAACGAGTTGTCTCTGATGCTTTATTTACCACTGACATAGTGGCACTGCGATTTTTATTATCTAATTCGACACGGGTTGGCACCACTAATAAACTAGCAAACGAAGTGTGACTTAATAATAAAGTTAACATGAAGCAGAGAGTATGGGTTTTCATGATTGAAGCCTACAAATTAATGCTAAATTAACCTGCTATACACACAGCAGGTTATACTTATTAATACGTAACGGTTAGGTCATAAGTAAGGCTTTGTGCGCCTGTAGCAACTACACCTGCTCCTAGTACAACATCACCATAAACATTCACATTCAACGAGCCACTGCCAATGGTATCAGTCGCCACAACAGCAGGTGTAAATGTAATACCTGTAATCGCGCCTGTTACGTTGCCAACCGAAAGGTTAACCAGGCCGTCGTTGCCAGTAACGACAAACGCACCACGGGATGAAGCATTACCCGTTGCTAAACAAAGGGTACCAGTTTCAACGCCAGCACTGTCTATTCCACAGTTACCCGTAGTACTAGTATCGATATCACCAAAATCCATCGCTGCACCGGCGGTCGTTGCTATTGGCGCTACCAAATTAAAGTTAGCCGTTCCCGATGTTACATCTGCCATTGCAGAACCCGATAATAAAAAGGATGACACGACCAGTGCTTTAATAAAAATTTTATTTTTCATAATATTTCCCTATAGATTTATACATTGAAGATTTTATATAGACAATAAAATCCCACGCCAATTTAACATTAATTTCAGAAATAAATTAAAAATTTCACATCAAATCAAGTTATCGTCAAGTAAATTAACATCTGTTTATTTTTCGATCAACGTGTAAATCAGTTCAATTATTATTATTGTGAACTTAAATATAGATCGCCATTTTATCGGCGCCGTCAATTAAATGACCACTAGGTGATTCACATAACATTATATGGATAATATAATTTGTATTGTTGAACTATCAGCAGTTATTATTTATATTTTACTTATACAAATAACACATAAACAAAATTAATAACTATAAACT
>JAESQY010000136.1 GCA_016764915.1 Aliivibrio sp.
CACTTTTTTATCACGTTTGTGACGCAAAATTAATCTTTAAAAAACAGCTAATGAGTTATGAGAATTATGTTAATTATCAATATAATGGAAGGGTTAAGGGGAGGGGTTGGATTTATGTGGTAGCCCGCAAGGAAGTAGAGCACAATATTGACTCTACACTTGCGGTTTTATCTCTATTCCAGTACGTACTCTAAAACATGAGGGATATCTTGAAAGTCATCTATCGACTGGTAGTGGTGAATCTTCTTACCGACAATCACTAGATTCATCTTCAATGCATCGCTGGCACGCATATCGGACTCTGCATCACCAAAATAAGTCAGTTGGAAATCATCAACCTTTCCAACACGCTCTTTGGCAATTCTGGTGATTTCAGTTCGTGCATAATGGTCATCTGAGGAGGTCATCGTGAAGTGGCTAACATCGAAACCAGCGGAATTAAGAGCTAATAGGGTGGTTTCTTTCCAGCAATTGGAGGCAAGAGAAATATTGAACTCACCACTGTTATGTAAGTTTTGGATGAACTCTTTTGCTCCAGCGACCTCTTTAACGGGGTACTGATTTAGACACTGTTTCAATTTTTTTATGAAGATTGGTTTAACTTTTTGCTCTAATTGCTGCAGAGTAAATTGCTGAGCTTGTCGTTCAATAAATGTCAGTAAGATCCCTTTGTCGGTAACAAAAGGGTATGTATTCCAATTATTGTGTAGATCTATTCCAGTTACTTCTTTTACGGCAGCAAGAAAACAGGTTTCATAATGTTCGTATGATTCAATTAAGGTCCCATCAACGTCAAACATAACGTGACTCTTAATACTTTCCACATGATCTCCTTATATCTATTTGTTTACCCATGTATATGCTCTGTCAACCTAACTATCCTTGAAAGGCGATAAGAGATGGGTTTATGAATTATTATCTAACAGTATCACGTTAACGTTGCTGGCGATGAATGATGTAGATCATGAATACTTTCGAAAAAATAAGGGTTCACTAGCAAAAGCATCATAAACGTTGTGGTTGTTTGGGATTATATCTTAAAATGCAACATTATCGGTTGTTTTTATTGCTTTTGGTAGTGTTATTAATCGTTTTTTGTGAGCTTGAGGGGCCGATTTGACGCTATATTTTGATTTTTTATTTGTAAAAAATGACTACAATTATCTTTGTCAATAATGTGCATCTTGATTTATGCGGTTTCAAACTGTTTACCCTTGCGTTTATTGTACAGCTGGATGCTCAATCATCAGAGTATGTGGTGATATTTCTATTTTCGATTGAGTAGATGGCACAAGCTATTGGCATGCAATATATTAAACAGTTAGCACTATATGAAACAAGAACTGTTGATGAAGAGAATCGGTCAAACTTCATGTGGCTAGTATAAATAATTTTTCTACTCGTGGTTAAATATAATAAACATGGGAAGTTATAAGTAATTTAATGGTTGCTTTTATGTAAATGTAATATTATTTTTTGTTAATTCAGCCCTAAATTTTATTTTAAGGCTGAATTGTTATTTATCTATTGTATCCAGTTTCCTTAGGGTTATAAATTATTTGATACACTTTGAATTTATTAAAGCCAAACCCTGTTCCTCCAGTAAATACAATCCGGCCTTCTCCTTTATATAAAGCCTCTTTTCTTGCTGCGTCAGTGCCAAAATAGAACGGGATAAATGACTTTCCTGTCATATAACTAGTGGTATCAGAAGGTGATCCTATGAGCTCAACTACTTGATTCATTGACATTCCTTTTTCAATTTTTGCAAATTTACTTTTCTCTGGGATGTTAACCTTTGTTGTGGTTTCAACAGATTTTGTTTTTGTTTCTGCATTTGATGAGTTTGTTGTACTAGCACAACCTACAACAGTACTTGCCACAATAACCACACTTAAAATATGACGTAAAATATTTTTTCTCACAATAAGGAATCCAAGTTATATAATTGATAATTAGCCTTGATTATATAGTAAGTGGTTTTTAAAGTTGTTGATTATGCTCACGAAATAATGGAGATGGTTTATTTTATACTCCATATTCTTATGTTTTATTTTTCGAAAAATTCTGTCTGTATTATTTGATGGTTTATCTTTAGTTTATATTTTTAACTTTATTAAATAAATTTGCAATGTTATTGGCGTAAATGGTAGCTGTACATATCAACTGTATCTTTACATTCACACCATTGCTTAAACCAAAAATGGTTGTCGAGTTTTCGGTTGTTATCTATCGAGACTATCAAGTAGATTATATTGATATTTAAATAGAGGAAACAACCATGACATTCCAACAATTACATCAGCAAGACAAACCCCTACTAATCGGGAATGTGTGGGATGTGGCGAGCGAAAACCAGTATGGGCAATTTCGTTTATGAATATATGAATACTAAGCTTGAAAGTACGTTGAAATCGATACGGGATAAACACTATTTTTCATCGGTTTTTATTGAGTGATAGCATAACTCATAATATGTTGAGGCCCTGCTGCGCCACCATAATACAAATGACCGCTGTCTTTAAAACCACATTTTAGATAGCAGTTGTATGCGGGCTCATTACGACAATTTACGGTTAAGTATATCGAGCTGAATGTAGAGTATTTCTTCGAAATATAAGCGGGCATGGCTAAAATCGCTTGCACTGCGAACCCTTGTCCTTGAAAACGTTGATCAATCAGCAATCCTCGAATACCAATGGCTTCGCTCGGACAAAAATCGTAGTGGTTGTTATATTGAGTATCGAGAATAAAAAACCCAACTACTTGGTCATCTGATAGGATTAATTGAGGATGTTCATGACTGGCTAAACAACCTAGAAACTCAGCAATGTTACTCACCGTGAATTGGCTCTGCTCAGTGGTAACACTTAACTGGTGAGTTTGTACTTTTCGGCTGTCACTGTATTTTTCAATGGTGATCATGACACTTCCTTCACAATAAAAAAGGGCACCTTATTCGGCGCCCGTTTTTTGTATTTTTTAGCGGTAAAAGCTAGTCAACTAAACCATACTGTTCGCGTAAGACTTCGATGATCTCCGCTTTAGGGTTTTCGCTAAGGCTAATCTCTTTACCCGTAATCTTTTCAGCAATGCCTGTGTAGATTTTTGAAATCTGCATTAATACATCTTGTGGCAGCTCATTATCACGGGCAAGGGCAGCACGTTCTGGCATACGGTCTTTGTTTAATAAGATATCTGGATCAGGGAAGTGGTTCAATAGAAGCTGGCGGAAATCTTCTTTTGAATTCTCAATGATTTTACCTTCGCGGTAAGCGGCTTCATCCCAAATACGTGATGAATCTGGCGTACCCACTTCATCCATGTAAATGAGCTTCTCTTGACCTTGTGCGTCTGTTACGTAACCAAACTCAAATTTAGTATCAACAAAAATTTGACCAAGTTTAGCCAACTCGTCACTGATCACATCAAAGCCTTCTTTTAGTAACTTCTCATAGTGAGCGATATCATCACTTTTACGGAAGTTAAATGCTTCAAAGTTATCTTCAATATTCTTACGAGTGATGTTGACGTCGTCGACAGCAGGAACGCCCGGAATGCCCTCTAAAATGCCTTTGGTCGATGGTGTGATCAACAGCTCGGGCATCTTTTGGTCTTTCTCTAAGCCTTCTGGCACATCAATACCACAAAATTCACGTTCACCTTTAGAGTACGAACGCCACATAGAACCTGTGATGTATTGGCGACAAATCGCCTCGATCATAACGGGTTTGGCTTTTTGCACGATCCACACAAATGGGTGAGGAATATCTAAGATGTGGCTTTCCGCTAGGTTATTGTCTTTAAAGAGTTTAAACCAGTGATTAGAGATAGCGTTAAGTGCTGCGCCTTTACCTGGAACGCCTTTCATACCGCCTTCACCGCGCCAAATACAGTCGAAAGCTGAGATACGGTCACTGATTACCATGATAGCAAGAGGGGCATCTGCGGCGACGTTATAGCCTTTTTCTTTGATCAATCGACGGCTATCGGCTTCCGTTAACCAATAGACAGAGCGAACTTTTCCGCTGTGCACAGGTTTGTCAGTACGGATTGGGAGGTCGTCATTTACAGCGAGGACTTGATCAGCAAGACTCATGGTGAATTCCTATTTCAAAAAGCAAAATTAACATTAAATAGCACGGTTACAAGGCGGCTACCAGATGATAAATAAGGTTGAAGCCTATTTGATAATGCGCATGATACCAGAACTACTTTAAGCTTCCAGTAAAAATGCAAACGGTTGCTATTGTCGAGGATGCCCTATGTGTGAATGAAGATTGTGATATCAATTGCAGCAGGGGTGTTA
>JAESQY010000137.1 GCA_016764915.1 Aliivibrio sp.
AAATCTGAAAACCTCATCCAAAAAACACCCTGTTTATTTACGCCTAACCAATATCAGTATTATCGCATTGGTTATAAACATAAATTCAGAATAACGTCAAAACCCGGTGAGATATGCGGGAAAAACGCCACAAAATAGAAAATATGTTTGCAGATCTGAAAGACTGGAGGCGGATTGCTACATGTTATGAGCGATGTGTACACACCTTCTTCTCTGCAATATGTATTGCTGCTACAGTTATATGGTGGATTTAATGAGTTCTGCCCCTAGGGCCCGTTGATAATTACCTTGCTGCAATGATTGCCACGGTTAGACTCCAATTTGCTAGTAATTTACAATATTTGCTTTATCCTCATCAAAAGTCATTGTTCAAATTCTTCAATAATTACATCTTTATTCAAGATAAAATTAACGATTGCGTTAGCGTGACATTGTGTCGAGTTTATCATAGGGCAGGGGGTGGAACTGTCCCGGAGCAAGATTGGAAACTCCGTACATCCCAACATTATGGACTGCGTCCCTTTATCAGCAAGTTTTTTGATTATCTCCAAAAAATATTGCCGTGCTTCAGTGGAAAAATTTCCCATAGATAGCTCGTCATATAAAATACGTTGAATTTCTTGCCGTTCGGTCTTTTGCGGAATCAAACAGGTGACATCATATTTTTCAAGCAGAATATCTTTTATGAAGCCGTGCTCCATAGTAAAAACAGTGCCAAGAAGGCCAAGTTTTTGTATTTTCTGTTTTTGACAAAATTCTCCGACAGAGTCAGCTATATGTAAGATGGGGACATCGATTTGTTCTTGTACCTGCTTATAAACCCGGTGGGGGGTGTTCGCACAAAATGCGATCCCTTCCACTTGCAAACTTTGTAATTCCAATGCTGCCCCGGTCAATATGTTAGCTATAGAATCCCAGTCATCACGGCGTTGGCAATCGTGAATTTGTTTCTGATTTAAATTAACTAACCGTAGCGGAGGATTACTATTATTTTTAAAATTTTTATTCGTCATTTCGTTGATCAGCGAATAATAGTCTATGGTGGAATGCCAGGATGTACCTCCAATCAGCCCAAATTTCTTCATTGAGAAACCTCGTAAATTAATCATTTGGTATATGTGAATTTATGAAAAATTGTGTTGTACTTTCGTATATTCAGAGGAGGGGTGATGAGCTTTTTCATTAAGACCTGCTGACTATTGGCTTAAGTGTAAATAAGTTTGTTACTGATGCGGCTAGAAAAAAGCCTGCCTATTGTTTAAGGCAGGCTTTCAATTGAATAAAAGTTATCTCAAATCAAAGTTATCTTAGTATGTAAGCTTGAGATTAACTCCGATTACGCGAGGTTCTCCAACTACGTCATAAGTCTGGACGGAACTGATCCGACGGTTGATAGCATAATATTTATTGAAGATATTGGTTGCGAAAATGGAGGCAGTCCAATTATCCTTTATTATTCCGAAACGAAGGTTCGCAAGATAGTATGAGGGCAATAGAGCAGCTGCAACCCCGTTGCCTTCAAAAGTATTCCAGCGAGGCCCAACATAATTTATGTCAGTGTATGCAAATGCAGTGATAAAGGAACTTAAAGGAAATTCGTATCGTGCATTTACAGCCCAAGACCATTTGGCGACAAATGGTAAGTGATCGCCTACATGAGGCCTGATCCCTGGCGCAGTTTCTGATATTTTTGCATCTATATAGGAAAGAGCAGCCCCGAAGCTTAAACCATCGATGGGTTGTATTGATGCATCAAGGTCAATCCCCTTAATTTCTGCTGCACCAGCATTGCCTGTGAAACTAAAGAGGCATGTTGGTAGTGAAACCAAGTTTTGAATATTTGACCACTTTGTATAGTAAGCGGATGCATTTAGAGTTGCCTTACTATCTAGCAAAGTATTTTTTGAACCAACTTCATAACTCCATAGATCGTCGGGTCCATATTGAGATGGAGTTTTTGAATAACCAAGGTCAGCTAAATCCCCGCCGCAAAGGGATTGAGGAAGCTGGCCATTGGCTCCGCCCTGTCGAAAGCCTTGAGCTGCTTGTGCATAAAGTAGGCTATCGGCGTTTGGTTGGTATGCAATTCGATACTTTTGATTAATGGATGATGATTTTGCTTCTAAAACGTCCTGGGTTGAGCCTCCATTTAATATTCCGGATCCAAATTGTTCTACATTTTGATCAATATCAAATACACGGAGGCCAGCAGTTAAGGCAAGTTTCTCACTTACATTCCAAGTTATTTCACCAAAGGCAGCCAGCTGTCTAGTTTTTTCATTTTCCAATGAATCAAAAACCTGCTTACCTGTTAACAGACTTGACACACTTGGTGCGTAAGAGAGGTCAGCATATTGAGCAAAGCCATTTTTTACTTCTGAATAAAACCCACCAATTAGCCATTCCACAGCGGTATCACCACTAGAGGCAAGCCGCACCTCTTGCGAGAATACTTCATAATTCCCTTCTGTATTAATGCCAAACCCCTCAGAGGTGGGGATGAGTACGCCAGTAATCGCCCCCATAATTCCGCGAAATGCGTTCGTAGCATCGATATTAGCGGCGGAAAATTTATCTAGATAGTTTGTTGAAGAAACGAGAGAGCCAAAGCTGAACTCATGAGTGAGTGTAAAGCTATATAGTTCAGTCTCTGAGGGCCCTGTCTGCCGGTATTGGCGGCGCTGTGTATATTTAGGGTCACCGGGCATTGCCTCAGAGAAATTTGGGGTTCCTAGGTTTTCCTTTTGATATAAATAAGCTGCGTCAATGGTTGTTAGGTCAGATGGTCTCCATCTTAGGGCAATTCGGATATTCTTTTTCTCTACACTATTAGAGTTTTTTTCATTCCTCAATGTGTCATCGATGTAACCGCTATCATTTCGATAACTTCCGACGACACGAACACCGAGTTTATCAGTGATAATTGGGATGTTTAAAAGACTATCAAGCTTATAATTTATACCTCCATGCGATACACTCCCTATTGTTCCTTCGGTTTGTCCTTCAAAGCTATCAAGTCGTGGCTTATTCAAAATCACACGAATGGTGCCGCCCATGGAGCCAGATCCATATAGTGTTCCTTGGGGGCCTTTGAGGATTTCTACACGACTGACATCATAGATGCTAGGGTCAAATGTTGGTTGACGAGTTTCTGTTACAGGTGCTTCATCTATGTATATGCCAGCGAGTGATGCAGTGGTGC
>JAESQY010000138.1 GCA_016764915.1 Aliivibrio sp.
ACCAGCCCGAAACTGCGCAATTGAACGGTTTAGATGCTCTGCATTTTTGGGAGAACGGAGCAAATGCACTGTCTCCATAAGGCTATTGTAATAGTCTAATGACATTACCACTGCGTCTTCCGAATCACGGCGAGTAATTACAGTTGTATCTGCATCATTAACTACTTCGTCCAAAACAGCTTTAAGACTATTTCTAGCTTCGGTAAAAGATATGATTCTCATAAGAACCTCCTCATGTACGTTTAATGGGACAAGTATAGTCTCGAGAAATCAACTCGTACAGTAAAGTGGACATGTTATGTTAATGAGGTAACAATGATTCAGCCATAATTGTCTGAAACGAAGATGGACATTTCCGAGTTACAAGTCTCAGGATATTTTGATTTTCAGATAACCTCAGATGTACACAGATTGCTACTTTACTACAAATTGCTAGTCAGTTTCATTCATCCACAATGCCACAACAGGCAAACACGTATATGTTTTAACTGTTTGAAGAGGGAGTAAAATCTATAACTACATGGTTAAAATGAACATTATGCAACTATATCAAAAGCTTGGCACGGCGCTCAAATATTAACCAGCGCTAATTACCTTCGTATGAAACAGTGAGATAGTGTTGATTCGAAAATAACCATAGTGAGTATGATGTTATGAAATCATGTATTCCATTATTTTTACTTTTACTTATTGGCTGTAATGAATCAGACAAAGAAACCAGTCCTGACGCAGAGGGGCCAATCACAAACATCCCCAAAACGCCTGAGCTCATTCAAGAGTTGCAAGCACAGCCTACCATCGATGACCAACTCTCCATTTTGTATCAAAAATTTGAACCGATGTTAGATAGAAGTGACTCTCTAACTGGCCCAGATGACAATAGCGATGGCATTCGTGATGACATCGAAGCTTTTATTAATGCCTTAGAAGTCACCGAGCCTGAGCGGAACGCATTAAAACAAGATGCCAGACAAACCCAAGAGAACCTCTATTACGATTTCTCAGTAAAAACAGACGAAAACGAAGTAAAGGCTATCGAAATTGCACGTAAGTATGAAAGGGTTGTAGCCTGTAAAGATTTTGTAGGCATGTCTATTGACGATTTAATCAACACATCTCGCACTGTTGTTGCTCTTACCTACAACACCAAAGCGCGCACCATGGCGTATCTGGCTTACAATCGGATATTAGATGGCACGGTATCGACTTCTCTGAAAGCGGAGGCGAGATATTGTGAATAGGCTCATCGGATTACTTCTCTTCGCGACCCTCTCCTTGCCAATACAGGCCAATAGTTGCAAGGTAGAGGGCTATACCATCGGTTTTTTCAATGGGGTCGCCACTACACTAAAACAGGCTATAAACGGGAGAAAAAAGATTGAATCGACTCTTAACGTTAACCAATATAACGGTCAAGACATCGACTATCAGCTCTTCTACAACGACTCATACATCGATGAGGGCATGCTGAACGTCCTTGGGGATTTTGCTGAAACGTTTGATCAACGCACGAGCGAATTGGAGCAACGAACATTTGAGCGATGGGAAGCCTTTTGGGACATAGTTAATGGACGTACAAACAGTTCCATTATTAACCTAATTGACTCATTAATATCAGGGTTCTTAGATTTTGTTCATGATGTCATTAGTTTGGGCTTGAACGAGGATATAAAACTTTTTTTGGAGGATTTAGCTACGTTATCTACTAGCACGCCAAACACAGAAGAGGTTCGAAAGAGGCATCAATTAATTAATGACTCACTCGCTTGGAGTGGGAAGAAATTAATTTATATTGCCCACTCTCAAGGTAATTTGTGGGTTAACGAATCGTTTCAGAGTATTCTCGACCAACAGGGGTATGACGCTTCAAACATCAAAACCATTCATATTGCCCCTGCCTCACCGACAGTCAATGGGGATTACATTCTCTCCACCAATGATTTAGTCATTAATGGACTCAAACTCACCGGATATGACTCAATTAAAGAGAGTAATATCACTATACCTAAAAAAGATCTTGCTGGGCATAGCTTAATCGATGTCTATCTGACAGATCCAAATTCAATAGCGATGATAAAAACATTCGTGAATAACGCACTTTCTGACTTACAAAAACCTGAAATAAATGATTATCTGTATCAATTTGAATTTATTGCAAACCCTGCATTTATTCAAACTCATGAAAAAGAAGTCGCTATTATTGCTGACCAAACTGACAATATTAATGTGTTAAATCCATTTGAACTTAAACCCTGTCCAGCATATCACTACTGTAGTTTTATTATTCATTCGAAATACATCGTTGATGAGTGGGACTCAGATGAGTTTACAGTTAATACTTTTAACGCCCCTTATCCAATCAGCATAGAGAACACATATACAATCACCCAGTGTCATAATCTAACAGACAGCAGTTACTTGATTTCTTTCGTATCTAAACTTAGTGACCAAACTCGCTCACCAGTTAAATATCAACTTAGAATAACCGATCGTTTTAATATGCTTCACGAAGACATTGAAAAAGGACAAAGCAGTGATGGTTACAATTCAGGGAATCACGCCTCTTTTTGGCGAATAGAGCAATCATCAAGAGTACTAAGTGATTCAGAGCGTAAGTATTTAACTAATAATAACTTAGTCGTACCTAAATCATTATGGGCAGGATTTTATGCTGATTATGATACTGGTTTGTAATGCTTTTTTATTAAACTAATTCACAATTGAATAATGATGTTTGAGCATTTTTGGACAGGAATGAGTTACACACTTTCATCATTTGGAATAGCTACAATCTGAGAATCGTCTTCATAAATAATGAGGCCTGGAAGATTAGATGATAACTCTGTAACTACGAAGCCACACGCTTCCACATGAGGAACGATAGCTATTACATGATCAATTATGTCAACCGCAGTATCCTTAAACCAGCAGACACCTTTCAAGCTTTCTGGCTTGTCAAAAATATCTGGGATAGTAAAAGAATCCATTAACCATGCTAGGTGATTGTCAAGATCGATTTTGTTAGAACCTTTAAGCTTTTCCTCACGACTAAGGCGGTACGCAACACCTAAAATTCCCTGATTAACGCCTGACTGTTTATTGATATGCCCAACTACAAAGCGCTTGAACATTGCTTATACATTCCTCGTGATTTAATGATAAAGAATCTACGTGTGATTGCATTCAGGATAGTTTACCCTTTCAAGTAAAAAATAATGCACAACCTACTATTACAAAAACTACAAATCCCAAGACAAACCATTGGTTTGAAAACAGGCAGATATGGCCAACACTAATTCGGCTGACTCAAAGATGGACATAAATGAGTTACCACCACTGAGCTAAACTGTTTCTGTCAGATTAGAAAAAGTATCTTGATACCTTAAACTCTTGTTAAGTGAAAATCAGCCACTTTGTATTGAGGCTGTACTTGGTGAATTGATAAAGTCTTCAAGAGCAAAAACAATACTTTGTACTGAATTTTGATCTAGTTTTTTAAGCGATTTAAAACATAACTGCTTACTTTGCTGTATTTTTATACGCTTCAATCGGTTTAGTTTAAACTCGCCCAAGATATTCAATTCAGGTTCAGTGCATGAAAATACATATATAAACAGTTGCCCTAATAAAAATGAGGTCGATTGGGTATTGTTCTCCGTTTTACCTATGTGTATTGCCTTGGTTGTAAAAGTGCCAAGCCGAACTGAAGTTCGAGAGTATGCACAAATATCATTCGTGTCATGCTTTGCTACATAAATCTTAAAATACGCTGGGATAGTTTGCTTTTCCCTAAATCTTTGTAAGTCTTCTTTAGGAATTGAACTAGTATTTAGCTTTGTATGTTCAGCAAGCATAGTTTTCATAGTAATCCATTTGGAAAACAAGTGAAGTTGCTGTTCATTTAACATCATGTCGCAAGGTGTGATTGCATTTTGAAGAATAGGTTTAACTTTCTCTTCCAAAGCACTCATCCACCCACTATTGCAAGTGCCGCATACCACCCTAAATTTTTTAGTCGCTACACTTCCTGAGCGAGTGTTAATTTTCTCGTCCGCGTCATCTAACTTTGGCGTTGCCTGAATAGAGCCTTCAATATATTTTGCTGATTCATTTTTACCAATTTGCTTTCCAAGCCAATCAGGCCAAAAGTGTTCTTTAGTCAAACCACTTTGCTCACAAAAAATGCATAAATTCTGAACCATAATTATCCTTTTCACTTAACGCTATTTAGACGACTAACGGTCGCCTTTAATGTCCACATGATGCCGTCTTTCATTAATCACTTCAATTTGTAATCAATAGGTTGGTGGCTATATTGTGAGCTTAGACGGCTGAGTGACGTTTAATTTTATGATCTTCTAAATTCGGATAACTTTTGGTAGGGCAAACTCACGTTAACAATATATGAACAATTATTTTATCTGACTGATAAAGGGGCAGATATGAGTTAGAATTTATTTCATTCAAACGTCATGACCCCATCGATTTTTTGACTCTTCGATAACCGACCCATCCAAAAATGATCAACAACAGAACCGGACCAAACCATAACAGATACATTTTTGGTTCAAACTTAGGTTGGTACAACACAAAATCACCAAAACGACTGGTCATAAAATCCGTGACTTGCTGTTCGGTTTTTCCATCATTTATCATTTGGTACACGGTTAAGCGAAGATCTTTTGCAATGGGTGAGTTTGATTCCATTAAATTTTGATTTTGACACTGTGGGCAACGCAACTTACGTGCTAAATCGATAGCAGACGCCTCTGTTTGTGGATTTTTAAATTGAAAGGTTTCAACTTGCTCAATCAGCTTTGGATCACTGGGAGCAAAGGTGCTGTTTAATGGCGTATTCTCTTCCGCTGAAATAAAACCTGAAAAAGCCAGCAATAGAAACATCAGTAGCCGCATATTCATATCCTTATTCAGTGACCAATCGATTGATTAATGGCTCAAAATTTTCTGCCCAAATCGTTTCGTTCAATGCGCCTGTATAACTGAAAAGAATGGTACCATTTTGATCTAACAAGTAGGTCTCTGGCGTGCCAATAACCCCAAGATCGAGTGCTAACTGTCCATTGGGATCAAAAATAACCTCTTGATACGGGTTACCACTGCTGGTTAGTACCTCTTGGGCACGTTGTCGATCATCTCGATAATTGAGCCCAATCAACCGCATCTCTTTCTCTTTTGCTAATTTCAATAAGAAAGCATGTTCCGTTTTGCAGACGCTACACCAAGAAGCCCAAACGTTAAGCAGGCTTACCTCTCCTGGAAAGATAACATTGTCTAATGCCTCTTTATCTGACCAAACGCTGGTTAACGAAAAATTGGGTACCGGCTTTCCAATCAGCGGTGAAGGCACAGCACCATTATCTTTACTGCTTAAACCTGCAAACATCAACACTACTAACGCGATGACCGCAGCCGTTGGAACAATGATTATCAGCTTCTTTTTCATATCGTTTTTCTTCTCTCTATGCGAGCAATAATACTGATCACGCCGCCAATCATCATCAAGATAGAGCCTATCCATATCCATCGTACAAACGCTTTGTTTTGTATTCGAATGGCGTATTCGGTTGCGCTCACTTTTTCGCCCATAGTAATATAGAGATCTCGTGTCCAACCCCAATCAATACCAGGTTCACTCATATTCATCACACGTACTGGATAGTGCCGCCTTTCTGGCAGAATTGTGGCTATCAAATTGTCGTTCTCTCGCACATTAATCACCGCTTGCTCTGCGGTGTAGTTTGGGCCAACAATTAATTTGGTCTCGATATAGTTAAAGGTAAGCCCACCCATTTCGATACGGCTACCTGCATCCATTTTACTGCTCACTTCATCAGAATGATAACTCACCAATACTGCTGCAATGGCTGTAATCGCGACCCCTGAATGTGCAAAAACCATAGATAGGTAGCGATAACTTATCTTTTTGTTTGATAAAGAAAACATCGAGCTGATCGACGATATAAGAACCCAGCTACTCAAGAAAATAACGATGGACACTGATAGTGGACTTTGTTCGCCTAAGTATATAAACGCTAAAGTACTGAACATTGCTGCTGCCGTAGCGATCTTCATCATTCGGCGTTTTAGGGCTTTATTATCAGTGACACCCCACTGAACATGAGAGGCAAACCCCATAAAGTACATCGCGATCAATGCTAAAGGGACAAACACGGCATTGAAATATGGCGCGCCAACAGAAATTCGACCTAAGCCCAAAATTTGAAAGATCATCGGATAAAAAGTACCTAATAGCACCGTCATCGTTGTCACTGCCAACAGGCCGTTACCCAACAGTATCAACACCTCTTTGCTGATCATAGATTGCAATTTAACCGGTTTTATTTTAGGCGCTTGGATCATAAAAAGTGTTAATGGCAAAGCCAAACAGACCGCCAGAATAGACAAAATAATCAAACCACGCGACGGATCCACGGCAAATGCGTGTACCGAGGTTAAGACACCAGATCGAACAACAAACGTCCCTAATAAACTCAAACAAAAACTGAATATTGACAGCAACAGGCTCCAATTAATCAGCGATTTTCGCTTCTCACTGGTGATTAAAGCGTGCAACAGAGCAGTACCAGTTAACCATGGCAGTAAGGAGGCATTTTCGACCGGATCCCAGAACCACCATCCTCCCCAGCCCAATTCGTAATACGCCCACCATGAACCAAGCGATATTCCACCGGTGAGCATAACCCATGCGGCCAGAGTCCATGAGCGACTCCATTTCGGCCATGGAATATTGATATCTGGCATGGTCAGCGCAGCAACGGCAAAAGCAAACGCAGCAGAAAAACCAACGTAACCAAGATATAAAAGTGGCGGATGAAAAATCAAACCGACATCTTGCAGCATCGGGTTTAAATCTCGCCCTTCAAACGGCGTGGGAAACAGTCGTTCAAACGGATTAGAAGCCAACAGAGTGAACAAACCGAATGTGGCCGTCAGCAGTGCCAATACGATTAATACTCGGCTTATAAATTCTTGATTGTTTTTACGATGCACTAAAGCAATTGCCGCAGCCCAACCAGAGAGAGAGAAAACCCAAAACAGCAGAGAGCCTTCATGCCCGCCCCAAACCGCGGCGATCTTGAAAAATATCGGTAAATGTGAATTTGAATGCTGAGCAATATAGGTAATGGAAAAATCGTCCAATGAGAAGCTAACAGCAAGCAAGATCATTGAAAGAGAAATAAGAATAAATGCGGCATAACTTAATGACCACGCATAATCTCTTAGATAAGATTGGCGATTTACAATACCAATTGCAGGAACAATAGCGGCAAACAGTGAGCAAAATGTGCCTAGAATTAAAAAGAAGTGAGCAATTTCAGGTAGCATAAGTCACACAATTAAATAAGAAATGAAATAGAGCCGATAAGACGTTCTCGGCTCTATGTACTACCACGTTATACTACCGTCATCTGCCCCGCATACAAAATAAATGTTCGTAACATCAGAACACCAATCAAACTTAAAGAGGTGACAATCAGTATAAAGCGCTTATTATGACGAGCTTTAGCAGGAACCACCAGATTGAGCACCAATGGTGTCAGCATACCTGCACCAATGACACCGTACCAGAACCAGGCAGCCCAAAAACCACCACCGATGGCAGCCATTGCAGCCACTTCTTTCTGTCCACCACCAAAAATGAGGCCAGTAAAGAAGGTGACAAGTACAAACAACTCAAACAACACAACCGGACGTTCGAACTGATGTACCCACTTCACGCTTGCACTGTCCAATGATTCTTTAAAGCCTAATACTCCAAACATCAAACAAGCCGCAGCGCCTGAAGAGAGACTAGAGAAAAGAAACAGAATTGGAAGCACAGGGTTATTAAGCAGTGGATAGGTTTTCAGTGCTGATAATAAAAATCCGGTGTAAGCGGCAAGCATTACAGCCAGTAAACCTAAAAATAGCTCGATGCCACTTTCAAATTTCTCTAACTTGCTTACGATATTATCAACAAAAGACAAACGCCCATTCATTATCTTAGCGAGAAGATCACTGAGCTCTTTTTTGAAAATAATGGCAATCCAGACGAACAGAACCATCATGTAGACCTGAAACAGAATAACACCCATCGACATCACAGAAGTGGTGTTAAACATAAACAGCAACTTCCAAAATGTTAATGGCTTAGTGAGGTGGAAAATCAATATGGTTAGTCCACTGATAATCCCAAACGGCGCTAATATAGCTGTCGCTTTGATAATGCCGTTTTCTGCCGGACTTCCCTCGATGACTTTACGTTTAAGATAAATAGCGATCATCACCATACCAGCTGACATACCCGCTAAAAATAGGTATACCGCGATGATCCAATCCCAAACGAGTGAGTCAAAGGTAAAGGCATCTACAAATGTACTCATCCTTTTATCTCCCCTTTGATATCTGCAACTTTATACAGCTTAGGTTTCGTTCCGAGCTCGACTTTATTTCGGTAGACAGCATTACTACTGATCACCTGGTTGATTTCACTCTTAGGATCGTTCAAATCACCAAAAATCAGCGCGTTTGTAGGACATGACTCAACACAAGCAGGCAGCTTCCCAGCTTTTAGGTTGGTATCACGACAAAAATTACACTTATCAGCCGATTTTGTCTCCGGATGGAAGAATCGTACTTGATATGGACAAGCTGCCAGACAGTAACCACAACCAACACATTTATCAGCGTGAACATCTATGATGCCCGTTTCAGGATCTTTATACGACGCCCCTGTTGGGCAGACATGAATACAAGGTGCATTATCACAATGCTGGCAAGAGACACGCGTAAACTGATATTTAACATTAGGGTGCTCGCCCATCGGTTCACTGCGGACTATCTCAAGTCTTGATACACCTTCTGGTACTTTATTCACTTCCCGACATGCATCTGTACAAGCAGTACAACCAATACACGCAGTTTCATCATGAACCATGCCATAACGTTTAGTGCCATCTTCCATGCTATTAACCAGCTTTTTACTGCCAAAAGCAGCAGTACTGGCAACACCGGTGGTAAAAATAACCGCTCCAGCCCCAGTTAAAAAATTTCTTCTAGAACAACTCATATCAATCCCCTACTCTTCTTTTATCGAGTTAAAGTCTGAGTGGCAGTCGACACACATTTTTATCTGCGACTTACGTTCGAGTGCTTGTATGCCCTCTTGTTCACCGTCAGCATGTACAACATGACAAGCAGAGCAAGTCAAATTCAGAGCATGAACATCATGTACCCACGTTTTTTTCTGTAATTTTTGTGGTTTATGACAATCGGTGCAATTGCTGTTGGCTTTAAATATATCATCATGAGATAGCACATTTTTATCGGTGCCGATTTTAGATTGAGATGCGGTGTATTTTGTGACTTTCGGCGCACCATCACGATGCTCTGGCCCAACAGAATTATGGCACTCAACGCATTTAAGGTCTCGACCAATCTTCTCTAACGCTTTTTCACCATGAGTTCCGTGGAGGGTTTTTTTCGATTGTTTGTGACATTGAGTACAAGCGTAATCACTATCACGATTAAAGGTCACCACATGTCGTCCATCAGATGTCGTCGACTCAACTACCTGTTCAGGAGTAGATGTCGTATCTGCGGCAGCATTGAAAGATAAGCCGAAGATACTGAGTGCGAGAACAAAACTGAGTACTGTATGTATGGCTAATTTGACATTGCCCATTATACATCCTTCCATATTCATACAAGTTGTATTCTATAAGAGATAAAATACACCTATATTTATTATGATTAGTTATTTTAATAGCTATTAATACAGTTAATATTAAATAGCCAATTGATACTAATTCTTATTCCGGATGTCTAGCCACAACGCCTAACTCTTATATTGTAATAAATAGTTACATCTATTTAAATAACCATTTATTGAATACGTCTATATTTTATAAGGTTATTTCATTATTTGTGACGGATGTCATGCGCATGAGTGTAACGTATTGATTTATAGCAACTTTGTTATTATCTGCCTTTTACGAAACATTTTTGTACCTCTTTATAGGTATATAAATGCACTCTTTTTACTGGATTTTCTTTATTTATAATATTGTTTGTTTTTAATTTGATCTGAGACAACTTAACTAATGTTATGAAATTTATTTTTTCTACTTTACGCTATTCTATATAGGAATCTCCAATTCTTATTTCATGGCCATTTTCACAACGCTTGGCAAATTAAATAATTATAAATTGGAGGCTACATTGTGAGCATGAACTGGACCCGTAGATCGGCTATTACACTGGCGATGCTATCTACTATTTTGTTAAGTGGTACCGCATACGCTGCAAACGAAAAAATTGAACCTAGGAATGAGACTTTTGAACAAGCTCATCCTGATCAATACCAATCTTGGAAAGCGACGAGCGAAAGCAAAGAGCTTGAAGACGCCCTAAAAGGTGATCCTAACATGGTTATCATGTGGGCCGGTTATGGTTTTGCAAAAGACTATAATAAAGCTCGTGGCCATTTTTATACCATCGAAGACATCCGTAATACATTAAGAACTGGTGGCCCAACTGACGCTAAGACAGGCCCAATGGTGATGGCATGTTGGAGTTGTAAAAGCCCAGATGTTGGCCGATTCATAGAAGAAAATGGCGAAGATGCATACTTTAGCGGTAAATGGGCTAAAGGTGGAGCCGAAGTCGTCAACGCTATCGGTTGCTCTGACTGTCATGATACTCGCAGTAAAGAGTTCAAAAACGGTGAACCTGCTCTGATCCTTTCTAAACCATATGTTAAGCGTGCTATGGATACCATTGGCAAACCTTTCGAAAAGCAATCACGTTTAGATCAGCAAGCTCAAGTGTGTGCCCAATGTCACGTAGAATACTATTTCACAGGACCGACCAAAGCGGTTAAATTCCCTTGGGATAAAGGCACCTCTGTTGATGAAATGGAACAGTACTACGATGAAATTGGCTTTAAAGATTGGACTCACTCAGTCTCGAAAACGCCAATGTTAAAAGCTCAACACCCAGGTTATGAAACTTGGAGAGAAGGCATTCACGGTAAAAACAACGTGACCTGTATCGATTGTCATATGCCTAAAGTGACCAATGCTGATGGAAAAGTATTCACCGATCATAAAGTGGGCAACCCGTTTGATCGCTTCGAAGATACTTGTGCAAGTTGTCATACTCAAAGTAAAGAGATGCTTCAAGACGTCGTTCAAACCCGTAAGTCACAAGTTTTAGAGATGAAACTATTGGCCGAGAAACAAATTATGGCTGCTCACTTTGAAGCTGGCGCGGCATGGAAAGCAGGAGCAACCCAAGCTGAAATGGATGATATCCAACTCGATATCAGACATGCACAGTGGCGTTGGGATTATGCAATCGCTTCCCACGGTATTCATATGCATGCTCCTGAAGTTGCATTACGTATTTTAGGAACAGCCGTAGATCGCGCATCAGATGCACGAACTAAATTGATCCGTCTACTTGCGAAGAAAGGAATTACTGACCCAATTCAAATTCCAGACATCTCAACCAAAGAAGCGGCTCAAAAAGCGCTTGGTATGGATATGGATAAGATGAATGCTGAGAAGCAAGAGTTTTTGAAAACCATCGTACCGCAGTGGGAAGCTGAAGCTAAAAAGCGTGAAGCAACTTATTAACGTCAAGCAGTAACGAACACCACTAAAAAAGCCGACTTCATTGTCGGCTTTCTTCTATCTAAAGGTCCTGCTTTTAAATGGATTACAAAAACTGCTTAGCTTGATTAATTGAGTTGATGATAGTCACCCGATCTAACCCTTGCTGCTCGGAATCGAGAAGAGATTGCCAAATATCAATCGCTTGTTGATATCTAACGTTCATAAATTCGTTAGTGGCCAAAATCATTAATGCGGTCTGGTTGTATGGGTCCATTTTTATCACCGCACGTAACAATTTATCCACTTCATCCGTCACTGTCTGCCCTGAGCTGTAATAGAGCGCCGACGCTTTGGCTGAAATCATATTCGCCGTCGGGTTTTTATTTAATCGAAGCGCGTAGTCAAAAGTGATCACCGCATTATCAAATTCATTGTTATACATATACGCATTTCCTAGCTGATACCACAGCTCAGAATTTTGAGTATCACTGCGTAAATGATTTTGCAATTTCTCAATCCGTCGCTCTCGGATTTCACTCGCAGACAATTGATTAAGCAGTTGCGCCTCAACCTTATTAGTCGAAACGGAAAGTTGTGAATAGCTGCCTAAAACAGCATAAACACCAACACTACTCATAAAAAGTAGAGAGCTGATGAGTATGGTCGTTTTTTTACGCTTCATTTAGATAACACCCTAAAACATGGGATCATAATTATATCAGCTATAAACGCCAAAAGAGCTCAAAAGATCCTAACGAAGAAGAGGCGTTGGTGTCTTGTTCGAATTCAGGGCTGTTCATCGCCACGCTTAAACTCACCCCCCAATTCGCCTGATAGAAAACAATGCCAGCAACACCCGTCGCTTGCCAATGTTCAATATCAACACTGTATTGTCCACTTTCTCGATCGCCATCTATGGTAATGTCGTTATATCGATAACGCCCTTCAGCGCCAACAAAAACGAAATACCCGCTACGGCTTGACGATAACACGCTAATGTCTACATAATTACCTGGCGAAAAACCGACACTGCCAAAACTTGAGTTCAACCCACTGCCCCAACGAGCAACGCCGCCTATGGCCGCTTCACTCTGAAAATTACCCACATGAATTCGACCAATCGCCGCGGTTTCTATTTGTTGATCAAAAAGCACCCGTTCACGAATCAAAGGTCGATGGCTTTCATAACCGACATCAAAAACCAACTGATTGTCTATCTGGTTATCCCAGCCCATCGGCTCTTTTGAACCCACTATTTCATGAACCAGTTTTTGACTCTCTTGTGCATACGCGTTTGGACCAACCGTACCAAGCATAAAGTTGTATCGGTTGGACATATAGGGCGAGTATTCATAGAGGTAGGTATCAACAAACAACAGACCGGCATACGGTCTATCATTTTCTACCTCTTCGGATCCGGTAATATCCGCAGGCGTCCACATTTTTTGACCAACCGCCATACCCCAACCTTGAGTGGTTTGTTGATTAAATGGCAGTAACATTGCGGCATGACTAATGCCTATCGGTGCCGTCCCCGCTAAAGATTGAGTAGAGGCTGAGTTAAATGTAAAAAAAACACCGTTGGTATAGCCTTGATCAAACCCGAGCATACCATCGTTATCAATATTGAAAGAAACACTACCTGAATTGTAACCCCAAGCGCTTGTCGACAAACCGATTCCAATCGCTATAGCAAAAATTCGTTTCATAGATACCTTGTACAAACCAAAACCATTTATCGTCAAAAAATCGACTACTGCATAAAAAAGCAAAAATTAGACCAAGATTCATTATTCTATAACATCTAGTTTATGTTCATAAACATTATACATTTGTAATGGATAGTCACCCTAACATTGGATACAATACAACAAGTAGCGAAAGCTGTAATAATTTATAGATAAAACTGTTAAGAGTCACTTTATACCCCTTTTCTATAGGTTAGAATCTCCTACTAATTAAATCGATCTCTACAATTATGCTCATATCTACTGCTACTCATCATCATTAATTACGCATAACTGAGTGGCCAGACAATATAATGTCAGTGTTTTTTTACAAAAACCATAACAGATGAGCATACCTAAGAATAAACAGAACAACACATAGAGTTATAAAATGAATAATGATAAAAGACCACTCTACATCCCTCTAGCTGGACCCGCTCTTCTTAGTACGCCACTGTTGAATAAAGGTGGCGCTTTTAGTATCCAAGAACGCATGTTTTTCAACCTAGAAGGTTTGTTACCAGACGCGATTGAAACTATCGAAGAGCAAGCCGAACGAGCGTATTTACAATACAGCAAATTTGATAACGATATGGATAAGCATATCTATCTTCGTAATATTCAAGACACCAACGAGACCCTCTTCTTCCGTTTGGTTGAAAATCACGTTTCTGAAATGATGCCAATTATCTATACCCCAACTGTTGGCGCTGCATGCGAGGACTTTTCGAATATATACCGTCGCGGTCGCGGTCTATTCATCTCATACCCAAACCGAGACAGAATTGATGAAGTATTGAATAATGCTTCAAGCCAAAACGTCAAAGTGATTGTGGTTACTGATGGCGAGCGAATTTTAGGGCTAGGTGATCAGGGTATCGGTGGAATGGGCATTCCAATCGGTAAACTTGCCCTCTACACAACCTGTGGTGGTATTAGTCCGGCTTACACGCTTCCAATTGTACTGGATGTGGGTACGAATAACCCTCAACGTTTAGCTGACCCTATGTATATGGGGTGGAGACATCCACGCATTACTGGCACTGAATACGACGAATTCCTGGAAGCTTTCATCCAAGCAGTTCAACTTCGTTGGCCTGACGCTCTGGTACAATTTGAAGATTTTGCTCAAAAAAATGCGATGCCTCTTTTAGAGCGCTATAAAGATAGACTTTGCTGCTTCAATGATGACATTCAAGGTACTGCTGCGATTACCGTAGGCTCTTTGATTTCCGCATGTAAAGCCGCTAAAAGCAAATTATCAGAGCAAAGAATTGCGTTCTTAGGTGCAGGTTCTGCCGGGTGTGGCATTGCAGAAGCGATTATTGCACAGATGATTTCTGAAGGTATTACTGACGCCGAAGCTCGCTCAAAAGTATTCATGGTTGATCGCTGGGGTTTATTGCAGGAAGGTATGCCTAACCTTCTCGATTTCCAGCAGAGATTAACGCAAAAGAACACAAACACTGCCGACTGGGATCAAGATGATAACAGTTACTCTCTGCTTGATGTGATGCGCAATGCGAAACCGACCGTATTAATCGGTGTTTCAGGTGCTCCAGGTCTGTTTACTGAAGAGGTTATTCGTGAGATGCACAAACATTGTCCACGTCCAATCGTCTTCCCTCTCTCAAACCCAACGAGCCGAGTAGAAGCGACACCAAACGACATTATTCGTTGGACAGATGGTCAAGCATTAGTGGCAACCGGCAGTCCATTTTCTCCTGTTATTCATAATGGTAAGACACATATTATTGCTCAATGTAATAACAGTTATATCTTCCCAGGTATTGGGCTTGGTGTTCTTGCTGTTTCTGCATCAAGAGTCACCGACGAAATGCTAATGGAGTCGAGTCGTGCTTTAGCAGAATGTTCACCTATGACACTGAACGATTCGGGAGCTCTATTGCCTCCTCTGGAAGAGATTCAATCAGTATCGAAAAAAATTGCCTTTGCTGTGGCTAAAAAAGCCATGGAACAAGGTCATGCATTAGAGATTACTGACACTGCTCTTACACAAGCCATCGACAACCATTTCTGGAAGCCAACATACCGACGTTACCGTCGCACCGCTTTCTAAGACAGTCAGATAAGCCAGCTCGATGCTGGCTTTTTTCTACCTATCTGTTGATTTACATATAACCTTGTTTTAAAGGACTATACATGTCTACCATCCTCTCGTTTTTAAATCATACAGGGTCACTTCTCATCCCCTATCTTAGCGAGATATCAACGGCCATTATTGCCTGTTTGTTGGTCATGATTGGTGGCAACATTAACCGCTTTATGCGCTCAGCTTTAAGCAAACAACACTTTATGATACGTACCTTCGTGTTCATTCTTATTAATGCATTTGGGTATGGTTTACTCATTATCAAAGCCACCCCACTTCTCGCTTCTAAACTTCACTCCATTCAGCCCATAATGATGCTTGCTATTGTCTGCTCAACCTTTATTATTATTGGTATATGGGCTCAGAAAAATCGACAAGTATAAAGTTGCAAAAGTACTCAATGAAAAGTTCGACTAAACATCGGGTTAAACGCTATCTTAAAATTTTCGTTTTACTTCCTGTCATCACTTTCATTGCCGTAGTATTAATAGACACCATGATGTCTGTGACTACCTCAAAGCAAATATACTCAACCGTAGAACAACTTCCTGAACAAAAGGTTGCGCTTGTGCTCGGCACCAGTAAGTACATTGGACGGCAACTTAACACGTACTACCAATATCGTATTGATGCGGCCATAGAGCTGTTTAAGACTGATAAAGTCAGTAATTTTCTTCTCAGTGGCGACAATGCTCATCGATCGTACAATGAGCCTTGGACCATGAAACGTGATTTGCTAAAAGCGGGCATTCCAGAATCACGCATCACACTCGATTATGCAGGATTTCGTACTTTAGACTCGATTGTACGCGCGAAAAAGGTATTTGAAGTCACCAGCTTGGTCATCGTCAGTCAACGTTTCCATTGCGAACGTGCTCTTTTTATTGCTAACCACTATAAAATGGATGCGGTCTGCTTAGCCGTTCAATCACCAACAGGGTATGCCAGTTTTAAATTAAGAGTGCGCGAGATGCTTGCCCGTAGTAAAGCAATTCTTGACCTATTTATCATTGGTGCCCAACCCAAGTTTCTTGGTCCTAAAGAACCTATTATTACTGAACTACCTTAAATTATAATGAGAAAACTATGGCCTATGCTGAAATAACAGGTTGGGGAAAATGCCTTCCTGAATCCATTTTAACTAACTCTGACTTAAGCACTTTCTTAGAGACTTCCGACCAATGGATCGAGTCTCGAACTGGCATTAATAGCCGCAGAATCAGCCACGTTGAAACCTCCGATTTAGCGACAGTAGCCGCTCAACATGCTCTTGCTGCCGCAGGTATCGAAGCCTGCGAACTTGACCTTATTATTGTGGCTACTTGCTCACCAGATACGTTGATCCCAAATATCGCCTCAAAAGTTCAAAGAAACCTTACGGCAAAAAAAGCAGCGGCCTTTGATCTTAATGCTGCTTGTACCGGTTTTGTTTATGGTTTAGAAACGGCTACTCGAATGATTCAAGCGGGTAACTACCAGCATGCACTGGTGATTGGCGCAGAGCACCTCACTTTCTATTTAGATTGGAGCAAAAGAGATACTGCTGTTCTATTTGGTGATGGTGCAGGCGCAGTTATTTTAAGCAAAACAGAGCAACAAGTGGGTTTATTAGAGAGCCAAATCGGCTGTGATTCTGATGGTAGAGACTCTTTGGCTATACCATCATTTGGCACTGCGATGGATAGATTTGATCCTGAAAGTGGCTTTTTTGGCTTTAATTTCGTTGGCAAAGATATTTTTAAAAGAGCCGTTAAAGGCATGGGTTCAGCAGCCAGCACTGTGCTTTCGCGAGCCAACATGACTCACAGTGATATCGATGTGGTGATCCCTCACCAAGCCAATAAACGCATCATTGAAGCGTTATGCGATCACGCTAATATTCCTATTGAAAAAGCATTCATTAATATTGATAAATATGGCAACACTTCTGCAGCAACCGTGCCAATCGCACTGTGTGAAGCCGTTGAACAGGGGATAATTCAGCCCAATAGTAATATCTTAACAGCCGCTTTTGGTGCAGGCTTAACGTGGGGGGCTGCTCGTATAAAATGGGGGCAGAGAGTCGAGCCAATTAATCTATCAAGTGCTAAACTGCCTAAGTGCGAGAAAACAGCATTGCAATTATTAGATAGAGCCATTAAACAGTGTCAATCTGCGAAGAGATAATGACATTATATTGAGTTGTATATTACGTCTTGTCTAATATACAACTCAATTATCACCACTCTATAAAGTGCCACCATTTGATTGAATATAACGAACTAATTCTAAAAACTTTTGGTGTTGAGCGTATTTTAACGGCGTATCACCTTCTTTATCTTCCAAGTTGATGTCAGCGTTGTACTTCTCGACTAACTCTTTTACAACCAGTTGTTTATTATACCAAGTTGCCATGTGCAATAACGATGTACCATCATTGCTAAGCGTTGAGTTGACATCAATGACCTCTTTCTTTAGGTACATTTTCACCAACTCCCAACGGCCATATTGAATATGATTAAATGATGCACGCAAAACTTTATCGGTTTCCATTTCGCTGGCTCTACTTTTAACCACGTAAAAATAGCTTTTAGGATTAACCTCATCATACTCTTTGGCGTACATGCTCAGAAAACTCAACACGTCGTCAGATTTGCTCACCTGAATTAGGCTTGCTCCTGCCATTACCAGCATCTCTTTATTACCATTGCTGTCATACACGGCTTTGTAAACAGATGAAAGCTTCATTAGACCAAATTTTGCTATCTCTGGCGAGGTTGCTTCGGCAAACTTAGCTGACAATTCAAGGGCGGTTTTGAACTGTTTTTCAGCAATTAACTTATCAATCAGCTCATCACCACTGTTCATTGCACTTGAGTAGTTGCCATTTTTTAAGCTTGTTTGCATCGCTTGGTACAGCTCATCAATAGTACTAGCAGCCGTTGTATTGCTCAGCAATAATGTACAAGCAAGAATGGCGGTGGATAGCATTTTTAACATATTTTCTCTTCTCAATTGAAATTCAAATCCCTATGTATTCCATTAACACATACCTGCTCAGTATACTTGATGATAAAAGTAGAGTACAAACTTGCTATTGGACGCTCAAACATGGAAACCTCAGATGTAGACATCTAAGGTTAGAGTAACAACACAGTTTATAAATTGAAAACTAAGCGATCGCTAAGGTAGTCGCCGTTTCATCATTCATCGATCTGTCTTCGATATTCAGCCAATCAAACATCGTATTCCAAAGCAATCGATCCTGCTGGTCATCAAATGAACATTCAGGATGCAAAAACATATTTTGATATGCACACTGCTCAGACATTTGGCCAATAAATGCAATATTCCGCTCTGATAACATCTGCTCAATAGGTTCAATACTTTGACAGTCTTGAGAGCGAGTCACAACACAACCAATTTTAACACTTTTACTGCTAACCGCTCGAGTGGCTGTAAGTTTCGGGAGAAAATTACGCAGAGATTGCTGTTCTATCGGCGTTGATTGCGTTGGAACAACAATGATATCGGCCATAGAGGTGTATTTTTCTAAATCAAATTTTGAGACATTGGAAGGAGAATCAATGATCGTTATCTGTGTATCGGCTTCTAATCGTAAAGCGAGTGAAAAAGGAACATGTGAGGTAGGCAAAAATTTCTGAGACCGGATGTTCTTAGACGCAAAGCCCCATTGATAACTGATACATTGCGGGTCTAAATCAATCAGTTCTGTTTTTATTCCTTTATTTGAGCACAAAGCAGCAAGAGAAATAGCCAGCGTAGATTTACCGGATCCACCTTTATTATTTATCACTAAGATTTTCTTACTCGCAGCTCTTTTATATCCGACTAAAATAACAGACTCCTCAATGACAACACGGCACTCAAAATAGACTCATAATATCCTATTCTTCAATTTACTATTAAGCAATCTATCAACTTATTTTTACTCTCAAAGTAAGAAAAGGATCACGTAAATTTGTAAGTTTTTTATATCAAGACGTTAAATATCTGAAGTAATGCATTTTACTTAGTAAAGAAGATGACAATCTTCTATACCTACAAATCAATATTGTTCTGTTCACCTCTTTTATAACCGATAACGATAATGACTATCATTTAGATTTACATCATGCAAAATATCTTATACCCTTCTCTTTCATTAAAACCAGAACTGATTGTAAACACTAAGATCGATACTTTCAGCTCATAAGGATATCCAGTGTTTAGTATAAATGTATCTCTAATCAAAAAGGTACTTGTGCCTATTGCGTTAAGTGTTTCTTGTTCCCTCTCAGCTCAAGTGATTGAAGTCACTGACATATCGGGGAGACAGGTCAATATTGACCCGGATCAAATAAACAGCATAGTACTTGGTGAAGGAAGGTTGACCTACAGCTTATCCGTTTTAGATAAAACCAACCCGTTAGCAAAAGTCGTTGGTTGGAAAGACGATTTAATCAAATATGACCCTGATGCCTATCGAAAGTACCTCGCTAAATTTCCAGAAATAAAGGATATAGCGAATTTAGGTAGTCCCTACTCAGGGGATTACAGTTTGGAAAAAATCATCACATTAGGTACCGATCTTTTTATTCTTAACTTGGGCAACCTGTTAAGAGCACAAGAGAGTGGTTTGTTAACTAAGCTTGAAAAAGCAGGCATTAAGGTAATCTTCGTCGATTTCCGTCAACGTCCTACTCAAAATACCATTCCTAGCATATTGCTACTGGGCAAAGTACTAGGTAAAGAGCGTGCTGCTAATGAATTTGTGGATTACTACCTATCTCAAATGCGAAAAATAAGCTCAGTTGTCGATAAAAAGACACCAGCAGATCGACCGTTAGTATTTATTGAAAAAGCGGCGGGCTTTAACCCTGACAAATGTTGCAGTACGTTTGGCGCTGCAAACTTAGGCCGTTTAGTAGACGAAGCGGGTGGTATAAATTGGGGAAGCGGAAAAATCCCAGGATTCTCTGGAAAGGTAAATCCAGAAGTTATTTTCACCGATGACCCTGATTTTATTATTGGTACTGGTGCCAATTGGTCAGAAGCTAAACCGAATACAACTGCTGTTTTATTTGGTTATGAAGCTAAGCAAGACGACGCTCAAAAGCGATTGAAAGCACTGGCTGACAGAAAAGGCTGGAGCGAACTGACCGCAGTAAAAAATAAGGACTTCTACTCTATCTACCACCAATTCTATAACAGCCCTTACCATTTTATTGCCCTGCAAACCTTTGCTAAATGGTTCTACCCAGAAGACTTTAAGGATTTAAACCCTGAAGCCAACTTTAAAGAACTGCACGATAAATTCTTGCCTATCGAATTCAGTGGCGTGTTTTGGCAGAAACTAAAATAACTAGATAGTGAATAATTAAACGAGTAACACCCACTTAGGGTGTTTTCTCGTTTAAAACATAGGCAAAAGCCTGACATTAGGTATATCAAATGAATGTTATAAATAACGTATTAGGTAAAAGCACAGAGCTACCTTTTACATCGCTTCAAAAACAACAGGTTATTGCAAGAAACTTTCAAAAAAGAGCAACGAAAAAATTGCAATTGTTAACCGTAGTTATGTTGCTACTGCTATTTAGTGCGATTGCTGACGTATCCATTGGACCCGGTAATTTCACATTGATGACTATTCTAGAAGTCCTAATGGATAAAGCGGCTCATGGTATTAAATTAGAAGTGATCATTTGGGATTATAGAATGCCAGTGGCGGTTACCGCCGTAATAGTCGGAGCCATGTTAGGCGTGGCAGGGGCATTAATGCAAACGTTGCTTAATAACCCTTTAGCCGACCCATTTACCTTAGGCGTATCATCTGCTGCCAGTTTTGGTGCCGCTTTGGCTATCGTGACAGGTATCGGAATAATGCCAAACGTAGGTTCACTATTGGTCACTTTAAATGCCTTTTTGTTTGCTTTAAGTACCTGTTTCTTACTGTTATTTATGATGCGTTTAAAAGGCATCGGCACTCAAGCTATTATTCTATTTGGCATCGCCATTTTCTTCGCTTTCAACGCCCTGTTAGCCATGATGGAATATGGTGCTTCTGAAACCCAGTTACAACGAATTGTATTTTGGATGCTTGGATCTCTGGGCCGTGCCAGTTGGATACAGATAGGATGGGGCACATTATTGCTTCTCGTCACTATTCCATTTTGTATGTCTCGTACTTGGCAGCTCACCGCATTACGTCTTGGTGAGGAGAGCGCTCAGAGTATGGGCGTTAATATCAGTCGACTGAGAATAGAAATTCTCATCTGTATTTCACTGCTTGCAGCAACAGCCGTTGCATTTGTTGGCACTATTGGTTTTGTCGGTTTAGTTGGACCACACATAGCAAGGTTGTTAGTAGGAGAAGATCAGCGCTATTTCATTCCCCTTTCGGCTTTGTTAGGTGCTTTGATGCTCAGTGTCACTTCTATCGTCAGTAAATCTCTGACCCCAGGAATTATCTATCCCATTGGTATTATTACCGCGTTGGTTGGCGTACCTGTGTTCTTAACTATCATCATTAAACATTCTAAGGAGCGTTCAATATGAGTCTGTCAATTTCAGAACTCACCGTCAGTTACGGCACGAATAAAGTATTAGATAACTTACACATAGACAGTTTAAAAAAAGGTCAATTTGTGGGTTTACTGGGCCCTAACGCCGCAGGAAAATCTACTTTTTTTAAGGCGTTAGCTGGTTTAATTAATAGTGAAAGTGGCGTTGTCATCCTAGAGGGAAATAACATTAACACACTTTCTAGGACGGTTAGAGCGAGGCAAATTGCCTATTTACCTCAGTCATTTCACAGTAGCATAGCCCTTTCTGTATTTGAGTCAGTGTTATTAGCGTTAAAGCAGTTTTCTAGCTGGCGAATTAAACCACAAGACCTACAAAAAGTGTCAGCCATTCTAGAAAAACTGTCGCTAGAACATCTGGCCGATAAAGACATGAGCCAATTAAGTGGTGGTCAAAAACAACTCGTTGCGATGGCGCGTATTTTAGTCATAGAGCCTAAAGTTATTTTACTCGACGAGCCTACCAGTGCACTGGATTTGCATCACCAACTGTCCATTTTGCAAATGGTCAAGCAAATGACTCAAGAGAGAGGCTTAATTACTATCGCGGCCCTGCACGATGTGAATTTGGCTGCAAAATACTGTGATCACTTAGTGTTGCTAAATAAGGGAGTAATTCAAGCTTCAGGAAAACCTAGTGATGTATTGGCAATGAAGCTGCTTGGCGAAACATATAACGTGAACACTAGCTTAGAACAATCGAAATTAGGAAAGTTATACGTTGATGCACAACTGCTAGATACATCCAAACAGGTTGTTGATACGGAAAAAGTGGCTTAATTACAGTGACAAAGTCATAAATTGCATCCACATAATTACCTCCCTAAGACAGGTTATCCTATCTTAGGGGGGGCTAAAAACTGAACGACTCTATCGCTATCTTATCCATTGCTATAAACCAACTGTTTGGGCTCATTAGGTACAATTCGTGCCAGTATTAATGAACAAACAGCAAATCCGACGCCAATAGCAAAGACTGCGCTTGGAGAGGTTAACCATAAAATGCCAAGTAAAGCAGGAATGATGACTGCCGCAATATGATTAATAGTAAAACTCACTGCGGCTGTTGAGGCCAAATCTCGAGGATCAGCTATTTTTTGTAAATAGGATTTAATGGCAATGGCCAATGCAAAAAACAGGTGATCAATGACATACAGTGCAGCAGCAAAGTGGCTGTTTTCGACCAAAGCATAGCCACTAAAAACAACAATTAAACCAATATATTCAAAAATTAATGCCTTTTTCTCTCCAACACGCCCTATCCATGCGCCAATTTTTGCCGCAAACAGCATATTAAAAACATAATTAATGATAAAGAGTAAGCTGATGTCACCCACATCATAACCAAATTTTTCAACCATCATGAAACCTGCGAACACAATGAAAATCTGTCGTCTCGCCCCACTCATAAAAGTGAGACCATAATAAATCCAATACTCTTTTCTAAACACTAAGGTTTTATGTTGGCTATGTGCTTGTGTGAAAAGAGGGAAAGCTAACCACATAAAAAAAACAATCGACAGTCCTAACAAACCAAATAGCATATACACGGTATTATACTCAACATGCAACAGTTCCATCATTAGCCAAACTACACTGTACGCAGCCAAGCTGCCTATACTCTTTACCGACAAAGCCTTACCCATAAAGTGTGCACTTCGATCTTTTGGGATCCATTGCAACGTAAGGGATTGATTCACCGTTTCAAAATAGTGAAAACCAATAGACATAACGATAGTGGTTAAATAGAGCCCATACTCAGTTGGGAACCACCCGGTAACGATAACCCCAACACACATCACGGCAAGAAACAGATAAGCGAACTTCTGTTCACGGATGAATAAAAGCAAATAAATAGCCGTAAATGCCAAGAATCCTGGTATCTCTCGTAAACTTTGTAAGATACCGATCTCTCTACCAGTAAACGCAATCTGCTCAATCGAGAAATTGTTCAGTAACACGTTCCAGACAGAAAATGTCAACGACATCACAAATGCCATCAATAATAATAGGGTTTCAGGGGTACGGAATTTATTCAAAGTAATACCTTCAATGAAGAGACAATAGCGAGCAAGTTCAAAGTTAAACCAAAGTGTTATTGATTTGATTTTCTCTTATGTAGATAGTATCCAACAAAAGTGTAACAAATAATAATAAAAAATTCGGAGTTGTATCTATGTCGCCACTTTATCAGCAGCTTATCCAGAAGCTTTCTCATCACATTGAGCCCTCGCGAATTATTACCGACCCTACACTCACTTTCGCTTACGGCACTGATGCCAGTTTCTATCGTCTTACCCCCCAAGTCGTTTTACAACTCGATAGCATTGATGAAGTGATCGCCGTTTTGAAGATTTGTCACCACTCCACGATTCCAGTGACCTTTCGAGCCGCAGGTACTAGCCTTTCAGGGCAAGCCATTTCCGATTCCGTACTGATCATGCTGACTCCGAGTTGGAGAAACTATGACATCATTAATAATGGTCAACAGATATCACTTCAACCAGGAATAATAGGTGCTGACGTAAACCGAGTATTAGCACCATTTGGTCGTAAAATCGGCCCTGATCCAGCATCTATTAATACGTGCAAAGTGGGAGGAATAGCGGCAAATAACTCATCAGGGATGTGCTGTGGAACCGCACAAAACAGCTATCATACACTCGCAGGCATGACCATCATCCTGTTTGATGGCACTGTGGTTAATACGCAAGACCCAGCCAGTATCAAGCAGTTTACCTTAACTCATTCAGAGCTATTAGACGATTTAGCAGAGCTCGCCAAACAGTGTCTCTCCGATCCGGTATTGACGGATAAAATTCGCTACAAATACCGCTTAAAAAATACCACCGGTTATAGCTTAAATGCTTTGATTGATTATGGTGATCCTATTGATATTCTCCAGCATTTAATGATTGGATCCGAAGGCACACTCGGCTTTATTGCAGAAATAACCTATAACACCGTTGCTGATCATCCTTTCAAAGCTTGTAGCCTCTATCTATTTAAAGATATCGAGACCACTTGCCAATGCGTGAGTGAGTTGAGCAAAACGTCAGTAACCGCGGTTGAATTGATGGACAGTCGAGCTCTCTCATCTGTGGCCAATAAAGCAGGAATGCCCGCGTTTATTACTCAACTCGCCCAAGAGAACAATCAAGAGTCTGCCGCTCTGTTGGTAGAGATACACGCCGAAGACCAACAACAGTTAGAGAAACAGCAACAGCGACTCACCACAATCATTGAGGCAGCGTCACCCACCAATCAAATAACATTTACACAAGACACTGAAATTTCCAGCCAACTATGGGCAGTGAGGAAAGGTCTGTTCCCTGCAGTAGGAGCCGTTAGAGAAGCTGGGACCACAGTCATTATCGAAGATGTGGCTTTCCCGATTGAACATTTAGCTCAAGCTACCCGTGAATTGCAACAGCTGTTTGAAAAATATCATTATGATGAAGCCATTATTTTTGGCCATGCACTTGATGGCAATCTTCACTTTGTTTTTACCCAATCCTTTGATGATACAAATGAAGTAGAGAGATACAGCGCCTTTATGGATGACGTTTCAAACCTAGTCGCCATAAAATATCAAGGCTCGTTAAAAGCAGAGCATGGTACAGGAAGGAACATGGCCCCCTACGTTGAGCTTGAATGGGGAGCGGATGGTTTCTCGCTAATGCAGAAAATTAAAACCATATTCGACCCCAAGTCCATACTTAACCCAGGTGTTATTATTAATGACGACAAAAAAGCGCATCTTAAAAACTTAAAAGCCATGCCCGCCGCCGATGCTCTTATTGATAAATGTATTGAGTGTGGGTTTTGCGAACCCGTATGCCCATCCAGAAATCTATCGTTAACCCCACGACAGCGAAACAGTGTTTATCGGGAAATCAGTCTTCTTAGGCGAACGAAAAAAGAGCCTGAACGACTGGCACAACTTGAACACTCTTTTCAATATTTAGGTGTCGATACATGCGCGGCAACGGGGCTTTGTGCAGAGCGATGCCCTGTCGATATTAATACCGGTGATTTAATGCGTAAATTGCGAGAAGATCATTCAAATATGGCCAACAGCATTGCGATGTGGAGTGCTAACCACTTTGATGTTGTTACTAAGGCGACAAAAGTTGGCTTATCTATCGTTAATGGTATTCACGGGGTTATTGGGTCTAAAACACTCCGTAAAGTAAGCCGTACTATTCATCACTATTCCAATCATCGCATCCCATTGTGGTCAGCAAGTATGCCCACCGCGGCAGCGAACATTATCACGCCTAAAATCCATACTATTGGCCGATTAAAAATCGTCTATTTCCCCAGTTGTGCTTCTCGAACCATGGGCGGCACCAACAAAGGGCAGGATCCACGCTCGCTACACGAGGTGACGATGTCACTTTTAAGTAAGGCAGGTTACGAAGTGATCATTCCTGATGATGTTGATAATAAGTGCTGTGGTATGCCCTATCGCAGTAAAGGCTTTGTCGATTCATACAAAAGCAAATCAAACCAGTTAGAGCAATCGCTGTTGAGCGCATCCAATCAAGGAGTTTATCCAATTTTAATGGATACCAGTCCATGTGCGAGTTTGTCAAAGCAGTCCATGGACTCTGCGTTAACTATTTTTGAACCTTTTGAGTTTATCGCTCGCTATATTCTGCCTAAACTCTCGATTACTCAACAAGAGGAACCTGTAATGCTACACATCACCTGCACCTCTAGACGTTCAGGATTGGCAGCCGTGATGAAAAGTGTCAGCGAAACTTGTGCTAAACAGGTTATTATTCCCAATGATATTGAGTGTTGCGGTTTTGCCGGAGATAAAGGATTTACCTACCCAGAACTTAATGCATCGGCACTTTCAACGCTTAAAGATCAGATCCCCAGCAATTGCACCCAAGGTTACTCTAATAGCAGAACATGTGAAATAGGGTTATCTGAGCACAGTCAAATAGAGTATCGGTCAATACTCTATCTCGTTGATCGTGTGAGTGAATAAGGACATAGCAGTCAGTAAGTGACTTTACTGGCTGCTGAACAGAGCCTCAATCTTCTCAGGAGAAACAGGCTTTGAATACAAATACCCTTGGAAAAAATCAGCACCCTCTTGCCTTAGTACTTCTCGCTGCTCTTCGTCTTCAACCCCTTCTGCAACCCCTATCTGGCAGGATAGTTGTCACTGTTAAAATTTAACCAGTTTAGGGCGGTAACAGAGAATAAACATATGGCTCGTTACTCACAGGAAAGAAAAGAAGCAATATTAAAAAAGTTACTCCCCCCACA